>NZ_JBEYJA010000100.1:0-11761 GCF_040703815.1 Streptomyces sp. NPDC006743
GTCGGGGATCTCTCCCGGCGGGGGCGCCGTGTGTCGTAGGGCCGTGATACTGGCCCTGGTGGGGATGCCCCTTTGCGCTCACAGTTGTGGAACTGGGGGACCACGACCAGGGAGGTGTCCTGGTCGGTCAGGCCCATGGACTGGGCCATGTTGACCTGCATGGAGTGCAGGTAGATCGAACGGTGGCTGTAGACCACGCCCTTGGGATCGCCCGTGGTGCCGGAGGTGTAGCACAGGGCGGCGGCCCGGCGTTCGTCCAGCTCCGGCCAGTCGTAGGTGTCCGGCCTGCCGCTGATCAGTTCCTCGTAGTCGTGCACCCGCACGCGCGCGCCGTCCAGCGGGGCGCGGTCGCCGGCACCCGCGACGACGACGTGCTCGACCGTCTTCAGGTGCGGCAGCAGGGGGGCGAGCAGCGGGACGAGGGATCCGTCGACGATGATCACTCGGTCGGCGGCGTGGTCGACGATCCAGGTCAGCTGCTCGGCGGGCAGCCGCAGGTTGAGCGTGTGCAGGACGGCACCCATGGCGGGGACGGCGAGGTACGCCTCGACGTGCTCGCAGTTGTTCCACATGAGGGTGGCGACCCGGTCGTCCTCGCGGATGCCGAGGTCGTCGCGCAGGGCGTTCGCCAGCCGTACCGCGCGCGTGCCCGCCTCGGCGAAGCTGCGCCGCCGCGGTTCGCCCTCGCCGCTCCAGGTGGTGATCTGCGACCGTCCGTGCACACGCGTCCCGTGGAGCAGGATGCGGGTGACGGTCAGCGGTACGTCCTGCATGGTGCTCAGCACGGCGTCCTCCCGGGGCGCATGGCCTACGCGGTGGTAGGGGGTGCGCTGATTCTGCGCACATACCGCGCGGTATGTCACTAGCCCGGGTGATCGATCAGTGGTCGGCCGGCCTGTCGTCGGACCGGCCGCGGAGCACTGCGGCGGACCGGCCGCGGAGCACTGCGGCGGGCGGTCAGCGCACGCGCACCAGCTCGGGGTCCTCGCGGAGCTTGCCGAGCGCGCGGGAGACCGCCGACTTCACGGTGCCCACGGACACGCCGAGCACCTCGGCCGTCTGCACCTCGGAGAGGTCCTCGTAATACCTGAGAACGACCATCGCCCGCTGCCGCGCGGGCAGCTTCGTGATCGCCCGCCACATGGCGTCGCGCAGCGCCTGCTGCTCGGCGGGGTCGGCCGTGCCGGGCAGCGGCTCGGGTTCGGGCAGCTCGTCGCAGGCGAACTCGTCGACCTTGCGCTTGCGCCACTGCGAGGTGCGGGTGTTCAGCAGCGCACGGCGGACGTAGCCGTCGAGCGCCCGGTGGTCCTCGATCCGCTCCCAGGCGACGAACGTCTTGGTGAGCGCGGTCTGGAGCAGGTCCTCCGCGTCGCTCGGGTTCGCGGTCAGCGACCGGGCGGTGCGCAGCAGCACCGGCTGGCGGGCCCGCACGTACGAGGCGAACGACGGGTACGCCGGGCTCTGGGCGGCCGGGACGGCGGCGGTCGACGCGCTGGTGCAGACGGGTGTGGTCATGCCCTCCACGCTAGGAGCGCTCACCCCGGCGGCGGATCGCCCGCAGGTCCCGAAGCGGTGTCCGACTCAGGTTGTAGGGGTGGGGCTGGCCTCACCTCCTGAAGGTGGACCAGGAGGAGGAGCGGGGTACGGGTTCACCCCTGGGTGGTTGCGGTGTGACCGCGGGACGGTCCCCCCGTGGAAGTACCGGGAACGCCTGCGCGGCGGCGCCGAGGCACCGCCGCGCAGTGGTGTGTCGCATCCCCACAAGCACACCCACAGGACCTCTCAGGGCCGGCGGCTCCCCAATGCGCGCGCCGGCCCGCCGGGGCTCACCAGAGGTGGGTGAAGTGGACGGCGACGTTCTCGTTGCCCTGCTGGACGGCCGTGAACGCGGAGCCGTTGACCTGCGCGGTGTTGCTCTGGTTCGAGGCACCCGAGCCGACCGCCTGCTGGCCGGTGGTGGACGAGTTGCCGCTGTTGTTGTGGCCGACTCCGCTGCCGACGATACCGGCGACACCCGCGTTCGATCCGGTGCCCGCGAGGGCGCCGGTGTCCGCCGCCGCGATGCCGGCGAAGAGAGCCGCCGCGAGCGGGACGGCGGTGACGGCGGCGAGAACGCGGGCGGTACGGATGCTTGCCATATTGCTCCTCCAGTAAGAGGTACGCACCGGCTGCCTGCCGGAAGTACGTGAAGCTGCGTGAAGCTACCTGGACTACGGCTTTCACCAGGGAGGTCGGCCGACCGCCCCGGCGGTTTCTCACGACGTCGCAAGATCAGAGTTGCCCATGGGTCCGTGGCGAACCACCCCGGTAGGCCCGATTCGCACGCAAGCGTGAGGACATGTCGATAAACCCCTTTCACCACCTTTGCCGCCTTCAACGCCCCGACCGGCGACGGTGCGCCCCCTGCCGGATCAAGCGCGCCAAGGGGTGAAGCGTTTCGGCAAGCGCCCGGCGGAAACCGGCCGAACCGCGCGCCCCCGGCACACCACACGACCGCCCCTTCCTTTCCCCGAACCTCAGTACGAATATGAAGGCATGGCCACCACCGACCGGCAGGCCACGGCACTGGCCCTCGCCCACGCCCTGTCAGCCGCCGAACGCGGCCTGGCCGTCCTCCCCCTGTCCCGCACAAAGCTCCCGGCCCTGCGCTCCCCGCACCGCGACGACCCCGTCCCGGCCCGCCCGCCCTGCCACGGCGAGTGCGGCCGCTTCGGCCACGGCGTGTACGACGCCTCCACCGACCCCGCCCGCATCCGTGAACTCTTCGCCGCCGCACCCCGCGCCACCGGCTACGGCATCGCCTGCGGCCTGCCCCCGTACCACCTGATCGGTGTCGACCTCGACACCAAGGCCGGTACGAACGCCCCGGCGGCCCTGCGCGAGCTGGCCGTCCGCCACCGCTTCACCCTGCCCGCCACCGTCGTCGTCCTGACCCCCAGCGGGGGCCGCCACCTGTGGCTGAGCGGACCGCCGGACGCCGTCGTCCCCAACTCGGCCGGCCGGCTCGCCCCCGGCATCGACATCCGCGGCGCCGGCGGCTACCTGGTCGGCCCCGGCTCCCGCACCGCGCACGGCACCTACGCCACCGCGCCCGGCACCGCCCACCTGGTCCCCGCGCCCTGCCCACCGCCCCTGCTGCGCCTGCTCCTGCCCCCGCCCCGCACGCCCCGCCGCGCCCTGGCGCAGGGCGCCGGACGGCACGGTCACGGCCTCGTCCAGTTCGTCCTCGGCGCGCACGAGGGCCAGCGCAACACCCGCCTGTTCTGGGCAGCCTGCCGGGCCTACGAGAACGGCACCGGCCCCGCCCTGCACGGCCCCCTGCTCGACGCGGCCCTGACCACCGGCCTCACCGAGCACGAGGCCCGCGCCACCCTCACCTCAGCGGCCCGCCTGACGGGCCACCACCCCTGAACCCCGGCCACGCGAACGGCCCCTGACCGTCTGTCCCGGTCAGGGGCCGTTCGCACTGCTCAGCGCTGCGGAGGCGGTGGGATTTGAACCCACGGTGACATCGCTGCCACGACGGTTTTCAAGACCTTTCGGCGATCATGACCGCCGACCGCTGCGCAGCAGGTCAAACGGGTGCAGGAACCCCAGCGGCCCCGTCGTCATCGTCGTCGTGCCCGCTACGTGCCCCAGGCTCGTGATCGTGCCCGCTGAGCCAGGAGTCCGCCGCTTCGGCCACCTGGTCATCGCGGCCGGCGACCGGCCGGGCGTAGTGCCGGGTCGTGACGCTCGCGTTCGAGTGGCCGAGCCGGTGAGCCGCGGTCATCACGCCGTACCGGTCGGCGACCCACGTACCGTGCGAGGCGCGGAGATCGTGCGGCGTGACGTCGGTCAGCCCGGCCGCCGACACCGCAGGGTCGAAATACGCCTTGCGCCACTGGTTGTAGCGCAGCGGCTTTCCCGCAGGCGTGGTGAACAGGAGTGCGTCCTCCCCGCCCGGCAGTTCCTCCAGGTACTTTCCCAGCCGCTTCGCAAGGGACGGGCCCACCCGGAGAAGCCTCTTCTGGTGAGACTTGGGCGTGTCGAAGACGAGGGCGCCGTTCGCTTCGGCCAGGTTCTCGTCGACCAGGACGAGGCCGCCGGGCACGTCGATGTCCGCGCGCCGGAGGGCGAACGCCTCGCCGACCCGCAGGCCCGCGTACGCCAGGAGTGCGATCAGCAGGTCATGCGGCTTGGCAGCGTTCCGCACGATCCGGGAGGCTTCCAGCGGCGTGAGGATGTGCGGCTCGGTCTGCGGCATCCGGGGCAGCTTCACACCCCTGCACGGTGTCTGCGGGATCATGTCGTTGTCGACGGCCGACCGCATGATCTGCGACAGCACCCGGTACGCCTGCCTGATCCGCGACGCGCTGAGGCCCTTGGTCCTCATTCCGCCGACCCACTCAGCGATAGTGATCGGTCGGAGACCGGCCAGCTCACGATCTCCGAGCGCCGGATTGATCAGCGAGTTGATCAGGGACCGGTATGACGCCTGGGTCTTGTGCTTGAGCTGCGGGGAGACAGCGGCGAGCCACCGGGCAGCCCATTCCCGCACGGTCGTCTGTCCCTCCGCCGGGTCGAGCCAGCGCCCCTCTTCGATCTCGATGCGCTTCCGCATGAGCCAGCGGTCGGCGTCGGTCGACGTGGCAAACGTCCGGTCGGCAGGACGCAGCACCCCGTCAGGGCCCGGGTACCGAGCTTGGAACCGGCCGGACGGCAACTTGCGAACACGCCCGAAGTTGCGGCGGGACTTGCGCTTGCCGGGCATCAGGCCGCCCTCCTGAATCCAGAGGGACGCAGGGCGACCGGTTCCACGGTGTTGGCATCCACGTACGCCTCTACGGCGCTCTCGGGGATACGGACGTGCCGACCGACCTTTACGAAGGTGATGCGGCGCTCCTCGATAAGGCGCCGGGGGAAGCGAACCCCCGTGCCGAGGCATTCGGCGACCTGGTCCACAGTGAGCAGTCGATCCACGATCACCCCTCCATCTCGTCGACGGGCAACGCGGCCAGGACTTCGCGGGCTGTTTGCCGGTTGAGCTGGAGGTCCCGGGCGATCGTGGCCGCGAGGGCGGATTCACCGGGGGTGTGGCCGTGGCCGGCGTACTGCCAGTCGGCGAGGACGAGGACGGTGTCCGGCTCGGCGTCGTCCAGGCCGAGGGCGGCGTGTTCCTGCGCGGCGCGGTAGTCGGCGCGTACCTGGCGAAGGGCGCCCAGGGTGGTCGAGTAGCGGCGGGACTTCGAGGAGAAGTGGCCGCGGAAGCCCAGCATGTGCGCCCAGGCCCACAGCCGCCGGTCCGGGTAGAGCGGGTCGAGGAGCTTGCACGCGGCGACGAGGCGACGGGTGTGGTCGGGGACGCCGGAGCGGTCGAGTTCGGACATCTCACCGATGCGCCGGTCGAGGGTGCCGGTGTTCTCGGCTGCCTTGGTGGCGTACTTCGCGACGTAGGAGGCGACGGCTTGTTCGGTCAGGTCAGAGCAGTCCCCGAACGCCTTGACCGGCCGTACGTCGAGCTGCGTGCCCCAGCGGAGCGTGCGGACGGGCTGCTCGTCGGCGGCCGGGATGGTCACCGAGGTGTAGGAATGCGCGGCGGCGGCCCGGATCGAGTCGGTGAGGAGGTCGACGGTGGCCCAGGACGGCGGCGGAGTGTCCGGCCCGTCGGGTCCGTCCAGGCGAATCACGGCGTGGAAGTGCACGGCACCGCGCTTCTGGAACTCCGCCACCTTGCCGTACGACAGCCGGGCGCGCTCCTTCAGCTCCCGTTGGGTGAGGCCGGCGCGGGCAGCGATCTCACGGCGCAGACGGTTGGTGAAGCGCTGCCAGAGTTGTCCGGCGTGGTTGTTGAAGAGGACGGCGCCCGCGTAGTCGTACGTGTTCGGGTCGAGGGCGGTGCCAAGGGCGGGATCGTCGGCCGGGTGGTGCGTGCCGCAGCGGCAGACGCCGTGGTCGGGTCGGTTGTGGACCGGGCCGAAGGAGGGGGCGGTGAGGGTGGCGAAGACGCGGGGGTGATCGCGGACGGTGGCGGGGATGTCCCGGCGGTCGTCACCGGCGAGGCCCGCCCGGATGAGGTGATAGGTGTCGCCCGCGTACGTCCAGGCACACGAGGGGCAGCGGGAGGCCCGACGGTTGCCGCAGGCGACGCGGAGTCGTCCGCCCGGTTCACCCTCGGTCGAGTAGCGGTGCAGGGTTTGGCCGGTGGTCTTGTCCTTGTGGAGCACCCAGCCGCTCAGGTGGATCGGGTCGGCGCAGCCGCCGGTACGGCGGACCTGGTCTTCCCAGCGGTCGAAGGCGGGGGATCCGGCTACCCGGAGAAGGTCCCCCAGGGTGATCGGGTCCAGGCCCGCGAAGGTCGCGGAGTTCGTCATGCGGCACCGCCCGAGGCGGATTCGGCGATCTCATCGAGCGCGGAGGCGGCTTCCTCGGCGGCACGGGCGAGGGCGCGCAAGGCGCCGGCGGTACCCGGTCGGGCGAGGAGCGCGATGTCGACCTGCTCGCCGCCGATACGTAGGCTGACGAAGCTGCCACCGTCCGGCGTGCTGTCGAACACGTTCACCCGGATGGTGCTGTCCGGCTCCAGGTGGGCCGAGGTGGTGATGGTCTTCACGCAATCACCGCCCCGGTACGGACGAGAACGTTCCGGCACGACACCGGGGTGAAGTCGGGCATCATGGAGCTTCCCTTTCGGGTCCATTGGATCTGGAAGGTGGGAAGGCACCCGGGGCGGACGAGACTTGGCGGTTGAGGCCGCCCCGGGGGCCACTCAGCGGCGCTTGTGGTGCGAGCTGATCAGCGAGCGCAGGACCACGGCGCAGACGGCGACGGAGATGCCGGTTATGGCCACGGCCAGCAGCATGGAGACCAGGACCGCGCCGACGACCAGGACCACGGCGGTGCCGCCGCCGACGAGGGCGAGCGCGGTGCCGGGGGTGAGCTCGATGACCGGGCGGGACGGTGCCACCGGGGCAACGAGGGCCGGCGGCGGGAACTGAGCGGCGGCCGGGGTGATGGCGGTTGGCTCGATGATGGCGGGCGTGGTGACGATGCCGGTGGGGGTCGGCATGGTGGGGATCTTCGGTCGAAGCATGTGCGGACTCCCTTACTTGATGAGGCCGTTGATGGCGGGGGCGATCGTGCTGTCGGCGAGGAGGAAGCCGCCGAGCAGAAGCAGGGCGATCAGCCAGGCGGGCGGCCGGAAGAGCTTGATGCCGAGGTAGCCGACGACGAGCAGGGCGAGCCAGAGGGGGACCTCCATGGCTGTGACCTCCGGTCAGTAGGCGCGGCAGCGGTGGGTGCGGGCGGCGAGCTGGGCGGCGGAACGGCTGGAGTAGTCCGAGGCCCAGCCGCAGCCGTCGTTGGTGCACACGGCCGCGTGCTTGGTGTCGCCGAAGTGGTCGCGGTGGGTGCCGATCTGCACCGGGCCGATTCGCATCACGGAGTGGAAGAAGTCGCGGGCGGGCATGGGGCGTTCTCCTTGTGTCTCAGGCGAGGTGGGCAGCGATGGTGTCGGCGAGCTGGGCCGGGACGCCGAGGCGGGCGCGCAGGGTGTCGGTGTCGATCTGGGCACCGGTCCGGGCCTGGTGGTCGGCGGCGACCTTCCGGGCGTGCTCGACGAGCGCGGCCGGGACCGGCAGGGCCGGGCGGGATGCTGGAGACGGGTCCGCGGCCGGGGCGATCGGGGAAGGCTCGTTGGCGGCGGGGACGACCGGGGCCGGTTCCGGCTCGGTAATGGCGGCCGGTTCCGGCGCGGTCTCGGTCTGTGTCTCGGCAGCCGAAGCGGTCTCGGGCCGTGTCTCGGGAGCCGCATCCGGGGCAGTGGCGGCCGGCGGAATCGGCGCCCGGTCCCCGGCGGAGTGGGCGAGGAGGGTGCCGCCGAGGAAGGCGAGGGCCGGCCATCCGGCGATGCCGAGGCGGAGCAGGGCGGGAGGGTCGGCCAGGTTGAGGAACCCGGCGGTGGCGACGTTGGCGCCGAGCGAGGCGAAGAGGGCGACCACGAACCAGCACCAGGCCAGCCGGGACGGTCCGTCGGTGCGGAGCCGACGCCAGGCGGCGACCAGGAGCAGGTCGACACTGACCGGGTAGGCCCAGGCTTTCCAGCCGTCCTGTCCAGCCGCGGAGGCGAGGTCGTGCAGGTGGGCGAAGGACAGGGCGCCAGCAATGACCGCCTGGACGAGGACCGCGTCGACGCGCAGCGCGGAGCGGGCCATCAGATGTCCCCGCCGGGGTAATCCGGGCCGTCACTCGGGTCGTAGCCGGGCGAAAAGGTGCCGGGCGGCGGCTCGGGCAGCGAGGCGGCCAGGGACGGGCTGACGGCTTCCACGAAGTCCAGGTCGGCGCCGGCCATGTCGGCGTACAGGGCGAGTTGCCCGAGGAGGAGCACGGTCCGGGCGAAGTCGTCGCAGTCGGGGCACACGGTGGGATCTCCCTTCTACGGGCGTGGTCAGGCTGTGGCAGGAGCCGTCTTGGACAGCGGGACCGGGACCGCCGCAGGGGCGCCGGGCAGGACGGGCCGGAACGGGGCGAGTTCGGGCAGGTCCGGGGTCAGGTGGGCGTGCCGGTTGCAGGTGTTCACGGCCTGGCGGAGCGAGGTGTGCGGGGCGCGTATGCGAGCCCATCCGCCGGTCGAGTCGCCGGTGACGGCGACGCCGGGCGTGTCGGTGGGAATCTGGATCGCGGCCAGCACGGCATCCGGGGCGATGTCGCCGAAGGCCATGTTCGCGCTGGTCTCGTCGTTGACGCGGTGGGCGGTGCGGCCGGTGAACTGGGCGCGGAGCATGGTGATGCCCTTGCCGAGTTCGGAGCCGAAGCGCTGCCCGCAGATCTCCAGGTAGATGCCGGCCGCGCGGCCGAGCTGGGCGAGGCGGACCAGGGCGGTGATGATCCGGTCCCGGCGCTTTTCCTGTTCCTTGTTCGCGAACAGCGCGAGTTCGGCGACCTCGTCGACCAGGACGACGATCGGGACCGGCCGCAGTTCTTCCGGCAGGCTCCAGATGTCGGCGGCGATCTCCGCATCCGGTACGTCAGCGGTGATCCGCTGCTCGGCGCGGATGAGCTGATAGACGCTTTCCATGCGGGCCACGAGGGCATCGAGGAGTTCGGCGGCGGAGTCGGGGTTGTCGGCGAGCGCGGAGAACCGGCGGGCCAGCGGGAACAGTTCCACGCCTTGCTTGCAGTCGATGCCGACCAGGGCGACCCGTTGCGGGGCGAGCGCGGCCACCAGGTTGCGCTGGTAGACGGACTTGCCGGACTCCGTGGCGCCGAGGGTGAGGGCGTGCGGTATCGACCGGTAGTCGCGGTAGTGGACCGAGCCGTCTTCCCGCAGTGCGACCGGAACCCTCATCGGACGGGTGTCGGTCTTGGCCGGCATCTGCACCCGCTTGAGCACGTCGTAGCCGGTCATACGGATCTCGACCACGCCCGAGCGCAGCTCACGCGAGGTAACTCCGTACACGGCGAACGAATGCCGGAGCCGGTCACAGGAGGCGGCGACGTCGAAGGCGTCCTGACCGGCCCGGAGCTTGAGCCGCAGCACCAGGCCGGTCCGGGTCGGCCGCACCCGCAGGATGCGCGGAGCCCGAGGGCCAGGAACGGGCCGGTTGGCCACGCGGGCCAGGACTAAGCGCCAGCGCGACGGCGGGACCGTCAGGCCGCAGGCGTCCATGACCGAGCCGTAGCGGACCAGGACCCGCAGCAGGGCGAGGGTGATCCCGAAGGTCAGCCAGTACCAGGCGGGGCGCCGCCACCGCAGGAGACCGACGGTGGCGACGACCAGCACGAGAGCGACCGCGAAGCGGGTCATGATCAGGCCGCCTGCGACGCCGCAGCGGTCAGCGAGGTCACGGCGACCGCGCGGAAGGCGATCCCGTGGCGCTTCTGGCCGTTGAACTCGTTTTCCCAAGGCCGGGCGACCAGGCCCGTGAGCGCGACCGGCGTGCCCATCGGCAGCTCACCGGAGATGCCGGTCTCGGGGACGGTGACGTTCAGGATCTCGACGTCACCGTGGAGGGCGAACATCACGCTCACGGTCATGAGCGTCGCGCCGGTCTCGGCGTCGGTGGCGACCTCACCGGTACGGCGGTCACGGATCTTCCGCTCCGGGGCCTGCGCAACCATCGCCGTGGCGTCGGAGGTGTCGACGGGGATCTGACGCATCAGGGGATCTCACTTTCACACGGGCTGACTCAGCCAGCACTTACAGAGCTGTTGTCCTCAACTCCTCTTTAGGAGTTGCTATGACTATGCAGAGTCCCCGACTACTCGTCAAGTCCTCAAGAGGACTTAGACTGCGTGTCGAAGCAAGGAGGCCGCAGATGGCGAAGCGATACGAGAAGGTTTCGGAGGATTTGCGCCGCCGGATCGAGTCCGGCGAGTACACCCCCGGGGACCGACTGCCGGCGGAGACGACCCTGGTCACGGAGTACAAGGTCAGCCTGCCCACGCTGCGACAGGCACTGAGCGCACTCCAGACCGAAGGGCTGATCGAGAAGAGGCACGGTCTCGGCAACTTCGTACGCAAGCAGCGCCAGCGCGCCGAACGGAGCAACCTCCGTCATCAGTGGGAGAAGGACCGCGCCCGCGCCGACCTGAAGGAGCGCAGCACCACCGGCGCCACCGAGCGGGACACCGGCCTCACCATCGCCCAGTTGGCGTTCAACGCCGAGTACGAGCGGATCGAGGCCCCGGAGGCCCTGGCCGCAGCCCTGGACGTCGAGCCGGGCACCGCCGTACTCAGGCGGACGTATCGCACCCGCAGCGTCAACGAGGACGAGCCGCTGAACGTAGCCCGCTCCTACATCCCCTACGCGCTCGCCGAGAAGAACCCGGACCTACTTGACGAGGCCCAGGAGCCATGGCCCGGCGGCACCATGAACCAGCTGCACACCGTGGGCATCGAGGTCGACCGGGTCGAGGAAGTCGTGACCGCCCGTCCCCCGACATCCGACGAGGTCGAAGAACTCGGCCTCATGCCAGGCATCGCGGTCATGGACGTCCGAAAGACCCTCTACGACATCAACGGCCGGATCGTGGAGGTGGCAGACGTCGTACTGCCCGGCGACCGCTACGCCGTGAAATGCGTGACCCCCCTGGAAAGGTGGTGAACGGTCGCATGACGCGCCTTGTCTCGGTGATCACGCCCGTACACGGACCGGCCGCACCGTATCTCGCCGACGCCCACTCGTCGCTCACCCAGCAGGAAATGCCCCCCGGTTGGGACTGGGAATGGCTCATCCAGGAGGACGGCGAGACGGACGACGTACGCCCCCACGTCCCCGAAGACTCCCGCATCAGCTTCGACCAGGGCAGAAACGGCCGCGCCGGCATGGCCCGCACCATGGCCCTCGCCCGAGCCCGCGGCGACCTGGTCAAGGTCCTGGACGCCGACGACAAGCTCACACCCGGGGCACTGCTCCGCGACATCACCATCCTGACCGAGCAGAGCGACATCGCCTGGACGACATCACGCGTCCTCGACCTACTCCCGGACGGCTCAACCGTCGGTTTCGAAGGAGACCCGCCCGCCGGCCCGATCGCACAGGGCGCCGTCCTCGAACGGTGGCGGACACACAACTACAGGGCCCAGGTGCACCCGGCGACGTTGTGCGCACGGCGCGACATCGTGACCGCGTTGGGCGGCTGGATGGCGCTTCCGTCCTCCGAGGACACCGGCCTCTTGCTGGCGTTGAACGCCGTCAGCACCGGATGGTTCATCGAGGAGTGCGGACTCCTCTACCGCAAGTGGCCCGGCCAGACCACAGCCCAGGACGCCCACCACCAC
>NZ_JBEYJA010000101.1:0-10950 GCF_040703815.1 Streptomyces sp. NPDC006743
CATCAGCGTCCTGTTCGCCATGCTCCGCGACGGCACCTTCTACGAACCCAGAACCCCACGCCTCGCTTGACGAAAGACATAGAGGCACCCCCCCCGCCCCCCGGCCCCCCGCACCTCAAGCGGGGCCGGGGCGGGCGCGGGGGGCCGGGCTCACGGCACCACGGCGTACAGCACCTGTCCGCCCGGCCCGTGGGCCACCGGCCGCAGACCGGGATCCCGGCGCGGTTGCCTGCCGTCGACCACCCAGCGCACCCGGTACGTCCGCAGGATGTCCCGGCGCGCCGTCCGCGGGGTGCCGCGCGCGAAGTAGCGCTGCACGGCCCGCTCCCTCCGCGCCTCGTCCGGCAGGAAGAACTCCGGGTAGCCGGGGACGACGGTGTAGGCACCGTAGGCGGGGATCAGCCGGGACGGGACGTCGCGGGCCATGACCACGTCGCCGTACCTCACATGCGGTGTGATCCAGTGGTACCCCGCCCACGGGGCCGTGTAGTGCACGGCGAGCACCGCGGGCAGCGCCGCCCGGCCCACGACGTAACCGAGCACCCCCGCCTGGGTCCACGCGCCCAGCGCGAGCGCGCCGGCCAGGGCCCAGGCCCACCCCGTGCGCACCGCCTTCCGGCCCCGGCCGACCACCTCCAGCGCGACGGCGAGCTGCGCCGGGACGATCGCGGCGGGCAGGGCCCGGCCCCAGGAGTAGTGGCCGCTGACGAAGCCCGCCGCGCACACCAGCGCGCCCAGCGCGAAGAAGAGCGCCAGCGGATCCCACCGGTCGCGCCGCCACCGCACGGCCAGCGCGGCCACCCCGAGCAGCACCAGCCAGTACCGGCCCGCGAAGTCCGTGTACAGCGCGCGGTGCACGCCCTCCAGGTCGCGCCCGGCGGCGAACAGCGCGAAGAAGTCGTAGTACGGCCACAGCCACAGCACCAGCAGTCCCAGCGCGGCCGATGCGGCGATCCGGGGCCACTGCGCGCGCGGCGGCCGGGCGGCGATCACCAGGGCGAGCGCGCCCAGCGTGTCGACGATCCCCGTGAACTGGTGGCAGAGCAGGATCACCGCCCACAGCGCCCCCAGACCGAGCCACACCTCCCACCCGGCCGGCGCGCGCAGTGACCGGGTGAGCCACGCCCAGTGGTGGAAGGCCAGGCCGAGCGCGAACACACTGGGGTACGAGACGGTCAGCGCGAGCGAGTTGAGGGAGACGAAGCCGCTCCAGTTGATGAGGGCGGTCCCCCACAGCAGTACCAGGCTCAGCGCGGCCAGGGCGGGCGCGGCCGGGTGCGCGCTCAGCGTCCGCACGTACCGGCGCACGCCCGTGACCAGCAGCGTCAGTCCCGCGAGCGCGGCCAGGCGCAGCACCACGAAGACGGACCAGCCGCTCAGGCGGGCGACGGAGCCGAGCAGCAGCATCCACGGCGAGTAGTAGGGGCTCGGGGTGTCCGTGTCGACGAGCGGGTTGCCCGGGTGCAGCAGGCTGTGGCGCAGGCGTTCGATGGTGGCCGCGTGCATGCCGAGGTCACCGGCCCAGGGCAGCCGGACGATCACCAGGAGCAGCAGCACGACGAGCAGCACGGCGGCCGTCCGGGGAGCGGCGGAACGTTTCACGAAGACCGGCGGCCGGGGCATCACTCGGCCGGCGGGCCGTACCTCGGGCGGCGCGGCGCGCATCATCGTGCCGGAATTCCCTGCGGCAGACTCTTCGCTGTATTTCCGGCCGGACGGTCCCCGGCGAGGTGCGCAGTCACGCGCGACACTTTAACCGAATGATCTCGAATAACAGGAAAAGGTAAATTCACCGTGCGTCGTTTCCTAAACGACCGCAAGAAATCAGCATGAGGGCGCCCCGGGCTTTTGACGGCCCGGGGCGCCCTCGTCGGCTGTGCGGGGAGGCTAGCCGTGCGACCCCAGCAGCGTCCGCATCGTCCGCATGGCCACCGACAGGTTGGCCAGGTCGAACGCGTCCGAACCGCGGATCTCCTCCAGCGTGATACGGGCCCGGGACAGGATCGGCGCGTTCTTCGTCTCCCACACCTTGAAGCGCTCCTCCGGCGTGGACGTGCCGTTGCCCACCGCGAGGACGTCCGCGGTCAGGGCCGCGTGCGCCGCGTACAGGTCCTCACGGATCGCCGCGCGCGCCATGGACTGCCAGCGGTCGGCGCGCGGCAGCTCGATGATGCGGTCCATCAGCTGCGTGATGGCGAGCCGGTCGGCCAGGTCGTAGTACACCTCGGCGACGTCCATCGGGTCCTTGCCCATGCGGTCGGCCACCGAGACGATGTCGAGCGCCGGGAAGGCCGAGGAGAACCCGGCCACGCGGGTGGCCAGCTCGTCCGGGACACCGGCCGCGGACAGCTCGTCGTAGACCTGCTGGTACCACTCGAGGTCCGCGCCCTTGATCAGCTTGGGCAGCTGGGCCCACACCTGCTCGACCCGCTCGGAGAAGAACTCGACCGTCTCGCCGAGCTGGAGCGGCTGCGGCCGGTTGTTCAGCAGCCAGCGCGTACCGCGCTCCACCAGTCGGCGCGAGTGCAGCCGGATCCGGGTCTGGACGTCGGCCTCGACCTTGTTGTCCAGGGCCTCCACCGCGTCCCACACCGGTGCCGAGCGGAAGATCGCGCGGGCCACGGTCTGCGCCCGGACGATCTCCTCCAGGGACGCCCCGGTCTCCTCCCGCAGCCGGTGCAGATACGTCGTGCCGCCGGTGTTGACCGTGTCGTTGACCAGGACGGTCGTGGTGATCTCGCGGTTCAGCGGGTGGTTGTCGATCTGCTCCGCGAACCGCTCGCGCAGCTGCGTCGGGAAGTAGGTGTGCAGCAGGCCGCGCAGATACGGGTCGTCCGGCAGCGAGGTGCCCAGTAGTTCCTCGGCGACCGTGATCTTCGTGTACGCCAGCAGGACGGCCGTCTCCGGACCGGTCAGACCGTTGCCCGCGTTCAGCCGCTCGCGGATCTGGCGGTCGGTGGGCAGGAACTCCAGCGCCCGGTCCAGATGCCCCTCGCGCACCAGGTGCTTCATGAAGCGCTGCTGGGCGTGGACCATGTCCTTGGACTGGGCGAGGGCGTTGGCGATCGCCGTGTTCTGCGCGTAGTTGTTGCGCAGCACCAGCGCGCCGACCTCGTCGGTCATCTCGGCGAGCAGCTTGTTGCGCTGCTTGACGGTCATGTCGCCGTCCGTGACCAGCCCGTTGAGCAGGACCTTGATGTTCACCTCGTGGTCGGAGGTGTCCACGCCCGCGCTGTTGTCGATGGCGTCGGTGTTGACCCTGCCGCCGGCCTGCGCGAACTCGATCCGGCCCAGCTGCGTGCAGCCCAGGTTGCCGCCCTCGCCGACGACGCGGACCCGCAGATCCTTGCCGTCGACCCGGATCGCGTCGTTGGCCTTGTCGCCGACGTCGGCGTTGGACTCGGTGGACGCCTTGACGTAGGTACCGATGCCGCCGTTCCACAGCAGGTCCACCGGGGCCTGGAGGATGGCCCGCATCAGGTCCGCCGGGGTCAGCTTGGTGACCTTGGAGTCGATGCCCAGGGCCTCGCGGATGTGCGCGTTGACCGGGATCGACTTCAGGTTGCGCGGGAAGATCCCGCCGCCGGCCGACAGCAGCTCGGTGTCGTAGTCGGCCCAGCTGGAGCGCGGCAGGTCGGACAGGCGGCGCCGCTCGGCGTAGCCGGTGGCCGCGTCCGGGTTCGGGTCGATGAAGATGTGCCGGTGGTCGAAGGCGGCCACCAGGCGGATGTGCTCGCTCAGCAGCATGCCGTTGCCGAACACGTCACCGGACATGTCACCGATGCCGACGACCGTGAAGTCCTGGGACTGGGTGTCGACGTCCAGTTCGCGGAAGTGCCGCTTGACCGACTCCCAGGCACCGCGGGCGGTGATGCCCATGCCCTTGTGGTCGTAGCCCGCCGAGCCGCCGGAGGCGAACGCGTCGCCGAGCCAGAAGTCGTAGGACTCGGCGACCTCGTTGGCGATGTCCGAGAACGTCGCCGTGCCCTTGTCGGCCGCGACCACCAGGTAGGTGTCGTCGCCGTCGTGGCGCACCACGTCCCGCGGCGGGACGACCTCGCCCGCCACCATGTTGTCGGTGATGTCGAGCAGCGCCGAGATGAACGTCTTGTAGCTGGCGATGCCCTCCGCGAGCCAGGCGTCCCGGTCCACGGCCGGGTCGGGCAGCTGCTTGGCGACGAAGCCGCCCTTGGCGCCCACCGGCACGATGACCGTGTTCTTCACCATCTGCGCCTTGACCAGGCCCAGGATCTCGGTGCGGAAGTCCTCGCGCCGGTCGGACCAGCGCAGACCGCCGCGGGCGACCTTGCCGAAGCGCAGGTGCACGCCTTCCACGCGCGGCGAGTACACCCAGATCTCGTACGCCGGGCGCGGCGCCGGCAGGTCGGGGATGGCCTGCGGGTCGAACTTCATGGAGACGTAGTCGTGCGGCCGGCCGGCCTCGGTCTCCTGGAAGAAATTGGTGCGCAGCGTCGCCTTGACGACGGTGAGGAAGGAGCGCAGGATCCGGTCCTCGTCCAGCGAGGCCACCTGGTCCAGGGCCGCGTCGACCTCTTCGAGCAGGGCGTCGACCAGCTCGTGCCCGGCGCGCTGCCGCTCGGGCGCCATCCGCGCCTCGAACAGGGAGACGAGCAGACGGGTGGTGTGGACGTTGTTGCGGAGGGTGTCCTCCATGTAGTCCTGGCTGAAGGTGGAGCCCGCCTGGCGCAGGTACTTGGCGTAGGCGCGCAGCACCATCGCCTGGCGCCAGCTCAGCCCGGCGCTCAGCACCAGCGCGTTGAACCCGTCGTTCTCCGCCTTGCCGGTCCAGGCGGCGGCGAAGGCGTCCTGGAACCGCTCACGGGCGTCGTCGGCGAGGTAGTCACCGGCGCCCGCGACCGCCTTGGGCATGCGCAGCCCGAAGTCGTAGATCCACGCCGTCGTACGGTCCGCGCAGCGCAGCTCGTAGGGCCGCTCGTCGGTGACCTCCACGCCGAGACGGCTGAGCACCGGCAGGACCTGCGAGAGGGAGACCGAGCCGCCCTTCTGGTAGATCTTGAAGCGGCGCTCCTCGGGGGCGGCGCCCACCGGCTCGTACAGGCTGAGCGCGAACTTCTTGTCCTCGTCCAGCTGCTCCAGGTTGACCAGGTCGGCGACCGCGGCGCGCGGTGTGTGGTCCGCCTTGTACCCCTCGGGGAAGGCGGCGGCGTAGCGGCGCATCAGCTCGGCGGCGCGCTCCTCGCCCAGCTCGGCGGTGAGCGCCTCGGAGAAGGCGTCGGCCCAGGAGCGGGCGGCCTCGACCAGGCGGGCCTCGATGCGCTCCTTGTCGGCGTCGGACAGCTCGGGCAGCTCGGTGCCCTGCGGGACGCGGACGACGAAGTGCAGCCGGGAGAGGATCGACTCGGTGTTCCAGGCCGTGAAGTCGACGCTGGTGCCGCCCAGTTCCTCCTTCAGGATGTCGATGATCCGCAGGCGCACACCCGTGGTGTAGCGGTCGCGCGGCAGGTAGACGAGGGCCGAGTAGTAGCGGCCGTACTCGTCCTGGCGCAGGTACAGGCGCAGCCGGCGGCGCTCCTGGAGGTACAGCACCGAGGTGGCGATCGACTGCAGCTCGGCGGCCGGCGTCTGGAACAGCTCGTCGCGCGGGTAGGTCTCCAGGATCTGGAGCAGGTCGCGCCCGTCGTGGCTGTTGGGCGAGAAGCCGGCGAGCGCCAGCACCTCGTCGACCTTGCGGCGCACGACCGGGACCCGGCGCACCGACTCGGTGTACGCCGCCGACGAGAACAGGCCGAGGAAGCGGCGCTCCCCGATCACCTCGCCCTGGTCGTTGAACTTCTTGACGCCGATGTAGTCCAGGTAGGACGGCCGGTGCACGGTGGCCCGGCTGTTCGCCTTGGTCAGCACGAGCAGCTTGTGCTCGCGCGCCTTGGCGCGGGCGTCGGCGGGCAGCCGCTCGAAGGACGGGCTGACCGGGTGGGCGTCCTCGCCGGCGTGCTGCGGGTCCGAACGCAGTATGCCCAGACCGGTGCCGGGGACGGCGGCCAGCGTGTCGTCCTCCCGCAGCTGGTACTCGCGGTAGCCGAGGAAGGTGAAGTGGTCGGAGGAGAGCCAGCGCAGCAGCTCGCGCGCCTCCTCGACCTGCGGCCCGGGCAGGTCGGCGGGGACCGGCTCGTCCGGCAGGCCCTCGGCGATGCGGGTGGCCGCGTCGCGCATCTTCTCCCAGTCCTCGACGGCCTCACGGACGTCGGAGAGCACGCGCAGCAGGTCGGCGGTGATCTGCTTGAGGTCGGACCGGTCGGTCTCGCGGTCGACCTCGACGTGGATCCAGGACTCGACGTGCGCGTCGTGCGGCAGCGGCTCACCGGCCGGTCCGGCGGGCAGCACGTCCAGGAGCTTGCCGGTCAGGTCACGGCGGACGACGAACTGCGGGTGGACGACGACGTGGATGCCGCGCCCCTGCCGGGTCAGCTCGTTGGTGACCGAGTCCACGAGGAAGGGCATGTCGTCGGTGACGACCTCGACGACGGAGTGGCTGCACGTCCAGCCGTTCTCCTCGACGGTCGGGGTGTGCACCCGCACGTTGGCCGTGCCCTGCGGGCGGTTCTCGGCCAGCCGGTAGTGCGAGAAGGCGGCTCCGAAGACGTCGACCGGGTCACGGTCGGCGAGGTCCTCCGGGGCGGTGTGCAGGTAGTAGCGCTGGAGGAAGGCGAGTACGGAGTCCCGGTCCGGGGTGCCCTCGCCCGCCATACCGGCCGGGAGGTGCCCCCCGGCCGGACTGTTCTCAGCTACCCGAACGGCCCTTTCGAGCAACTCGGCCTTGGCTTCGTCCAGCTTGGTCTGCATTGTCCTCTGGCTCCTGTCGCGCGCCGTTGCGTGACGTTGAAGGAAGTACGGTCTCTGCCCTTCCGGCGTGACGTCGCGGTCCGGGGTGTCCGGCCCTTACCGACGCTATGCCGTGAGGTGAGATGAGCGGGGGGTTATCGGCCATCTTCGACGCATCCGAGGGGTGTGACCCTGCTCTCGGTGGCGCCGCCGGGAACCGGCCCGGCGTCCTGGAGGCCCTGGGGGTGGTCCTGGTGACCCCGTCCCGCCCGGGAGGACCAGCGACCGCCGCCCGGTCACGGATGTGGTCCGTGCACACCGGGCGCAGAGCGGAGGCGAGCGCGCCCCCGCGAACTATCGCGCTGATCACGCCACCAGGCTATCGCTCTTCACGGGTGCCCCGTCATGAGCCGTATGTGTACAAAACCAGGGGTGGAACTTTGACGTTCTGCACAGGGTGCGGCGGGGTGGGGTGGTGGTGGGGCGCAGCGGGGCCGACAGGGGGGTGGCTTGAGGGGCGATTGCGGCGTGAGGGGCGGGGCAAGGTGGGGGGCGCCTTGAGGGGTGGGTGCGGCTTGTGGGACGGGGCACGGTTGGGGATGCCTTGAGGCTCGGTTGCGGCATTTGGGGCGAGGCACGGTTGCGGGCGCCTTGAGGGAACGGTTGCGGCATGTGGGGCATGCGCGCCTGGTGGGGCAGCGCCAGGTGGGCGGGCGGGGCGGTGCGCCTCGCCGGCCCGGCGGGGCGTGGTGCCGGGGAGCCGGTGCGCCTTGCCTGCCCGGCGGGGCGTGGTGCGGGGTCCGCCGACCGCATCCGCGCCCGGCACGGCGGTCACTCCCGACGCGTCACGCCGCCGCCGCGAGGCGCTGCGCCTCGGTGACCGCCTCCCGGAGCGTGTCCACCACCGGAACGCCGGCGTCCGCCAGACTGGCCCGGCTGTGCGACCCGCCGGTGTACAGCACCGCCCGCACCCCCGCGTGCCGCGCGGCCAGCGCGTCGTCGGCAGCGTCCCCTATCACCACCGTGCGCGCCGGGTCGACCGCCTCGGCCAGCGCGCCCAGGTGGCGCACCATGTGCTCGGCCTTGCTGCCCCCGGAGGGCCCGGTCCGCCCGTCGACGCGCAGGAAGTGCGCCTCGATCCCGAAGCCCCGCACCAGCGGGACCAGCTCCTCATGGCCGTACATGCTGAGGATGGACTGGCTGTGCCCGGCCGACGTCCACCCGGTGAGCAGCTCCACCGCCCCCTCGGTCAGCCCGCAGCGGGTCCGGTGCACGGTGTAGTGCCGGTGGAAGGCGTCGTCCATCAGCCGCCACTCGGCGTCCGTGGGCAGCCGCCCCATCAGCCGCTCGTAGAACTTCGGCACGGGCACGCAGTACAGCGCCCGGTACCGCTCCAGCGTGATCGGTTCCAGGCCCAGTTCGGCGAAGGCGGCGTTCGTCGCGCCGATGATCGCGTCGTTGTCGTGGAACAGCGTGCCGTTCCAGTCCCAGACGATGTGCGCACCTGACTGCATCCCCATACCGGAGAACGTACCCCCGGCCACTGACAACCGGACCGGCGGGCGGGTCGGAGGTGTGGACGGACCGGGGGCCGGGGCGCGGACGGGCCGGAGCGCGGACGGGCAGGGCGCCGACAGCCCGGGGCGCCGACGGACCAGGCAGGCCGGTCCTGGCGGCGTCACGACCTGCCGTCGGCCGGTCCGATCAGGTTCGGGATCTCCTGGGTGGCGAACCACAGCAGCTCGTGGTCCTCGGCCCCGTCCACGACGAACTGCGCGTCGTCGTCCCCCGCGTCCGCCGCGGCCAGCGCCCGCGCCGCCGCCGACACGTCCGCCTCCGCGTCGTCCGCGTCGACGTGCACCGCGGCCGCCTTGGCCAGCGGGACCGTCCCGGTCACCCGGACCTCGCCGAGCGCCCCGGGATCCAGGCCGCGGTCGGGGTCGCTGCTCACCGTGGTGTCGGGGACGTCCACGGCCACGACGACCCGGCGGCGCGGCGCGCCCGGCTCCGCGGCCAGCAGCCGCAGCGAGGCCAGCGCGGCCCGGTTCAGCGCCGCGTACTCCAGTTCCTCCAGGTCGTCGGAGAGGTACCACTCGCGCAGCGCGGGCGTGACGGCGTGGGCGACGAGCGGTTCCGGTCCCAACTGCCCCGCCTCGTAGGCCTCGGCGAGCCCGGGGAGGGTCAGGGGGACGTAGACGCGCATGGCCGGCCGCTTTCGTGGTGGGTGTTCACGGGAGTGCGTCGTCGCAGGGCTCCGACGGACGCCGGAAGGCACTGGGGAGGCCACCCGGACGGCCTTCAGGATACGTGCGGAGGTCCCCTTTCGTGTCCCCGGCCGCACCTCCGCAGGCGTCCACCGCACGCCCCGCGGTTCACCCGGTGCACCCCTGTTCCGGCCCGGAGTTCCGGGGGCGCGGGTTTGCAGGATCACCTGGATAGGTGAATCCGCCCGGCCGTCGACCCGGCCGGTGCCTTCCTTGCCTCCCCCGAGCCGGGTCCCGTACAAGGTCCCCAGCAGGAAGTTACTGCTCGGTACTGCGGCCCGCACCGACCGGCGGCCCGCACGTCCACGGCGCAAGCCAGACCACACCGAGAACGGGGACGCATGAACAAGGTCATGACCAGGGCGCAGCGCCGCCCCGGCACCCGCCCGCCCGGACGCCGCGACACCCGCCGCCCCGGCGGCGCCCCGCCGCGCACACCGGGTGGCAGCCCGGCACGCATCACCAGCGACGGCCGCCCGCCGGGCTCCCCCCGGAGCACCGGCCCCGCCCGCACCGGCCCCACGGACAACCGCCCGCCCACCGCGCCGGGCCGCCGTCGCGCCGCGACCGCGGGCCCGGCCCGCCCGTACGGCCCTCCCGGGAGCGGCCTCGCAGACCCGGGCGGCGCTCAGGGCCGTGCCGCCTCGGCGGTCGCCGCCTCCGCGGCCGCCGCCCCGGCGCCCACCGCCACCGACCTCTTCGCCGACCGGCTCCTGGCCGTCCTGAGCGGGCAGCGGCCCGTCCACTGGATGCTCCGGCACACGGCGGGAGAGGCGTACGACGAACTCGCCCGCCTCGCCGAACGCGGCCCGCTGCGGACCCGCGGCGCCCGCCCCGTCGTCCGCGACATCGGCTATTACGAGCCCCGCCCCGGCGCCCTGGAGGTCTTCGCCCGCATCGGCGCGGGCCGGCAGCTGCGCGCCATGGCGTTCCGCCTGGAACGGGGCAGGGACCGGCGCTGGCGCTGCACGGCGGTGGAGCTGGGTATCCCCCGCGTCCCCCAGCCCCAGGAGGTCTGAGCGTCGCACGACAGGTGGCCGGCCGGGCGTCAGCCCGCCGACCACTTGCCCGACCAGCCCGCCGAACGGCTCGCAACCTGCCGATCAGCCCGGCCGACGGGCCCGTAACCGGCCCCTCGGCCGGAGAGCCCGCGGGAGAGGTCCGGTGGCCCCCTCGCCGCCCGTCAGACCGGCCCGCAGCCGGTTGCCGTCCCCCGGCGAGCGGGACGCCCGCCACCGCACCACTGGACCGGCCACCGGACGGCAGGGAAGCCGACCGCAGAAACACCGAAGGGAGGGCCCCGCCCGGCTCGCAGGCCGGGCGGGGCCGGGCAGGCCGGCCAAACCGGCCGGGCGAGGCAGGTCTGGCAGGGCCATGCAGGCGGGGCCGAACCGGCCGGGCGCAGCAGATCCGGCAGGCGGGGCCGAACCGGCTGGGCGGACCAGATGAGGCAGGCGGCCGGGCGGAGCAGATCCGGCAGGCCAGGCAGGCGGGCAGGCGCCCCCGTACACCAGGGACTGAGGTCCCGCGGCCCGTGACCAGCCCTCCCCCCCCGAGGAACAGGTACGCAGCGCCCCATGCCCCGTCCACCCCTTGCGCCGACCGGCAGACGCGCCGGCAGGTCCGGCTGCGGGCCGGCAGACCGTACGGCAG
Source organism: Streptomyces sp. NPDC006743 (assembly GCF_040703815.1). Taxonomy (NCBI): domain Bacteria; kingdom Bacillati; phylum Actinomycetota; class Actinomycetes; order Kitasatosporales; family Streptomycetaceae; genus Streptomyces; species Streptomyces sp. NPDC006743. The sequence goes on from NZ_JBEYJA010000101.1 coordinate 10,719, forward strand.
CCTCCGGCCACCCCTCAGCGGCCGGACGGAACCCGAGTCATGGTGAGGCCCCTGAACCGACCGACAGGCCGGTGAACGCCCCAGCAGCCCCGCCCTCGGCCCCTCCCTCCGGACCGCCCAGACCACCGACCGTCCCTGGTCACGTCCGCTGGAGTGGTGTATCGACGGCCACTCGGTGATCTCGTCTTTGAGGCTATGCGGTGAGTTCGGTGGGCAGGACGGTGTCGTCGGT
>NZ_JBEYJA010000102.1:0-10460 GCF_040703815.1 Streptomyces sp. NPDC006743
AGGGAGTCCGATCAGCTCGCGGCGTCCGGTGCGTCCGGTGCGTGCGATCGCAAGGCGCCGGAAGGTCCTTGTAGCGGAGCTACCAGGACCTTCCGGCAACGCCGCGAGCGTGCGTGCCGGGCGTCGCGAGCCGGGCGCCCCTTTTGTTCGCAGCTCTTGGCTCGTGCGCCCCGCCGCGATCCGGGAGCGGGCCAGTGCGGCGCACCGCGCCCGCAAGCGCCCCGAGCGGCGGCGGGCCGGCCCGGCCCGGCGCGGCTTCTGCCCCGATCTTCCGCGCACGCCCCGGCGCCTGTGATGATGGACGCTGGGGAGCGACCGGTGGGGTCGTGAGGTCCGGGGGGATCGATGAGCGGCATGACGGGTGCGACGTCGGCGCTGACGCGGCTGAAGTCCGCGCAGAAGAGCGCCAAGGGCGTCTCGCTGTATTCGCGGTTCGTGAACCGGCCCGCGGGCCGCTACCTCGCGGCGGGGGCGTACCGGCTGGGCCTGACACCAGATCAGGTCACCTTGGTCAGTGCGGCGTTCAGCTTCGCGGCGGTCGCGGTGGCGGCGCTCGCCGCGCCCACCTGGAACGCGGGTGCCGTCGTGTGGCTCGGCCTCGCGGTCGGTTTCGCCTTCGACTCCGCCGACGGACAGCTGGCCCGGCTGCGCGGCGGCGGCAGCGCGGCGGGCGAGTGGCTCGACCACGTGGTCGACTGCGCCAAGATCACCGCACTGCACACCGCCGTGCTGATCACCTTCTACCGCCACCCCGGTCACTTCGGGACCGCGGCCGACGGCTGGCTGCTGGTGCCGCTCGGCTTCCAGCTCGCCGCCGTCGTCACGTTCTTCGGCGGACTGCTCACCGAGCAGCTCAAGCCGAAGACGGCCCCGGGCGGCGGCGCCGCGCCCTCCACGGCGCGGGCCGTCGCCCTGCTCCCCGTCGACCACGGGGTGTTCTGCCTGGTGTTCCTGCTGCTCGGCGGCGGTACGGCCTTCCGGTGGGCCTACAGCGCCCTCGCCGCCGCCGCCGCGCTCTTCCTCGTCGCCTTCCTCACCAAGTGGTTCCGGGAACTGTCCGCGCTTCGGCGGTGAGCCGCGTCCCGCCGAGCGCGTCGATGGCGCGCCGCAGCTGGGTGCTCGAGGTGTGCACGGTGTACGGGAAGTAGACGACGTCCACGCCGACCGTGGCGAAGTCCCGCTCCAGCCGTTCCCCCTTCGGCGTGTCGCGCCAGTCGTCGCCCTTGAACAGCACGTCGAAGCGGACCTGCTTCCACGTCTGCAGCTTGTCCGGCACGGTCTCCACGAACGCCGCGTCCACGTACTGGATGCTGCGGACGATCTCCAGCCGCTCCACCAGCGGGATCATCGGCGCCCTGCCCTTGGCCTGCGCGACCATCTCGTCGGAGACCACCCCTGCCACCAGGTAGTCGCACCGGGCACGTGCGTGACGCAGGATGTTCAAGTGCCCGATGTGGAAAAGATCGTAGGCGCCCGGTGCGTAGCCCACGCGGTACGGCTTGCTCGACGGCACAGATGCCCCCCTCGTTCGATGACGGCCCCCAGGGCGCGCCCCCTGTGCGGGAGGGCGCGCGAACTTTGACGATAGCGTTCATGTCCGGTGCAGGAAGGGTGAACAATCAGGGTGATTCCTGGTTCACTGCACGACAGGGCGAGGGCCGGGGGGCCCGCGAGACGCCCACAGACAGGGGAGGCCGCCCCAGGCGGCCGGGGGGAAGGGTTCGTCCCGTGACACAGAACCACCGCGGACGCCGGCTGCTCCTGGTGTCCACCAACTACGCGCCCGAGCACACCGGCATCGGGCCGTACGCCACCGGCATCGCCGAGCACTGGGCGAGCCGCGGGCACACCACCCACGTCCTGGCCGGGCTCCCGCACTACCCGGCCTGGCGCCTCGATCCCGCCTACCGCGGGGTGTGGCGGGCCACCGAGCAGCGCGCCGGGGTCACCGTGCACCGCCGCCGGCACAGCGTGCCCGCGCGCCAGAGCGCCCTGCGCCGGGCCCTGTTCGAAGGCTCGATCCTCGCCCACGGTCTCGTCGCCCCGCCCCGCACCGGCCGCGTCGACGCCGTGCTCGCCCAACTGCCCAGCCTGGCCGGGGGAGTGCTCGCAGCCAGGATCGCCGCCCGGCACGGAGCCCCGTACGTCCCGGTCGTCCAGGACCTCATGGGCGCCGCCGCCGCGCAGTCCGGCATCCGCGGCGGCGGCCGCAGCGCCGAGCTGGCCGAGCGCGCGGAGTCGTGGGTGCTGCGCCGTGCCACCCTGGTCGGCGTCATCCACGAGACGTTCGTCGAACGGGTACGGGCGATGGGCGTGGACCCCGGACGCATCCGCCTGGTGCCCAACTGGTCGCACATACAAGCCCCCGCCGCGCCCCGGGAGCGCACCCGTGAGCGGCTGGGCTGGCGCCCGGAGCAGACCGTCGTGCTGCACTCCGGCAACATGGGCCTCAAACAGGGGCTGGACGTGCTGGTCGAGGCGGCCCGCCGCGACCCGGCCACCCGGATCGTGCTGATGGGCGACGGCAACCAGCGCGAGCACCTCGCCCGCCGCGCCGACAACGTGCCCAACCTCCAGTTCCTGCCCCCGGCCGACGACGCCGACTTCCCCGACGTGCTGGCCGCGGCCGACGTGCTCGCCGTGACCCAGCGCGCCTCCGTCCTCGACATGAGCGTCCCCTCCAAGCTCACCTCCTACTTCGCGGCCGGCCGCCCGGTGATCGCCTCCGTCGCCGCCGAGGGCGGCACGGCACGCGAGGTGCTGCGCTCCGGTGCCGGAATCGTCGTGGAACCGGAGAATCCCGATCAGTTTCTCTCCGCGGTGCGTAGACTCGCCGAAGATCCGGCGACCGCTGAGGAGTTGGGCGCGGCGGGACCGCGCCATGTGGCCGCGCACCTGTCGCGGGAGGCGGGTCTCGCGCGCATCGACGCGCTGATCGACGAGGCTTTGGGGGGTCTGGTCAGGTGAGCGACACACACGTTCCTCTCCGGGGGGAGGACGAACCGGAGCAGTTGCGCGAGCAGTTCCGCCAACTGCTGCGCTACCGCTGGCTGATCTGCGGTGGCGTGGGCGCCGGACTGCTGGCCGGGGCCTGGCTCGGGATCACCGGGGCCGAGAGCTACGCGGCCACCACCGACATCGTGCTGCGCGCCCCCACCAGCGACCCCTTCGCGCCGACCCTCTCCAGCGACAAGACGATCAACATGGGCTCCGAGCGCCAGACCGCGCTCAGCCGCAAGGTCGCCGAGGGCGCCGCGAAACAGCTGGGGATCGGCGCCGACGGCATCGACCGGCTCCAGCACGGGCTCCAGGTCACCAACCCGCCGCAGACCCTCGTGCTGCACTTCACGTACACCGCGACCCGCCCCCAGGAGGCGGCACGCCGCGCCAACGCCCTCACCCAGTCCTACATCGACCTGCGCAAACAGCAGTGGGAGTCCGTGCGCGGCTCCATGCTCAAGAGCCTCCAGGACCAGCTCGACCCCGTCGCCAAGCAGAACGACGAACTCTCCAGGCGGATCAAGCAACTGCCCAACGGCTCCGCCGCCGACGCCGCCTACGCCGTGCAGGCCAACCTGCTCAACCGCATCACCGACCTGCGCAACAAGATCACCAGTCTGAAGGCGCTCGACATGACGCCCGGCAACGTGATCCGCAATGCCACGGTCCCCACCTCCTCGGACGGGCCGGGCCTGCCCCTCTCGCTGGGCCTGGGCGGGCTCGTCGGGATCGGCCTCGGCCTGCTCGGAGCCTGGGTGCGCCTGGTCTTCGACCCCGCGCCCCGCTCGGCCGGGGACGTGGCCCGCGCGGTGCGCGGCCCCGTCCTCGGCGCGCTGCCGCGCGGCTCGGGCGGCGCCCTCGTGGTCGGCCGCACCGACTCCCGGGCGGCCGAGGAGTACCGCTCGATCGCCTTCCGGCTCGCCTACGACGACAGGTTCGCCGACCGGCGCCGCCTGCTCGTCGTCGCCCCGCGCGGCTCCATGGAGTCCAGCGTGGCCGTCGCGGTCAACCTCGCCGCCTCCTTCGCGGAGACCGGCAAGGACGTCACCCTCGTCGAGGCCGACCTGCGCACCCCCTCCCTGGCCGAACGGCTCGACGTCTCCGCCGCCTCCCGCCCCCGCTGGAGCCGCGCCGGCGAGGACGCCGACGGCGAGTGGCCCGGCCGCGGCCAGCTCGTTGCCGACGCGGGCGAGTCCGGCGCCTTCGGCCTCGTCCCCGGCGAGCGGGTGCGCAACGTCGCCCGCGCGCTGACCTCGGCGCGCACCACCCGGCTGATCGCCGAGGCCGACGACCCCGACGCCACCGTCGTGGTCGTCGCCCCGCCCGTCCTCGCCTACGCCGACGCCCTCGCCCTGGTCGACCGTGTCGACGGAGTGCTCATCGTCTGCGACCCGCGCACCGTGCACCGCGCCGACCTCGTCCGCATCCGCGAACTGATCGTCGGCGCGGGCGGCACCGTACTCGGCGCGGTGACGCACACCCCCTCGCGCCGGGCCGCGGCGGGCGCCTCCCGCCGCGGGAACCGGCGCCACGGGCCGCGCGGCGCGCCGCAGCGGCCCGTCGCGGCCGGCCCCCGCACCCCACCCGTGGACCACCCGGAGGACGACGGCAGCACCACGATCGCGCTGCGCACCGTCCGCTCGGGGGACCGGTGACGGCCCAGGGCGAGCAGCCGGGGACCACCCGTCCGCCCCGCCCGCCGCGGAGTTCGACGGCCGTGTTCGCCTCCGTACTCGACCAGGCGGCGTCCAGCCTCACCAACATCGCCGTGCTGGTGATCGCCGCCCGCGTCTCCACCGCGCACGGCTTCGCCACCTTCTCCATGGTCTACCTGACCTTCACCGTGCTGCTCGGCCTCAACACGGCGTACGCGGGCCAGGTCGTCGTCCTGACCCGCGGCGACCGCACGGCCACCGGCGCCGCCTGCCGGTCCGCGGTCTCCTTCACCGCGCTGGCCGCCACCGCCGTCGGCGCCCTGCTCGCCGCCACCGGCGCGGTCACCGCGGCCGCCCGCGGCGACTGGGCCGGGCCGGGCGGAGCCTTCCTCGCCCTGGGTGCCGTCCTCCCGCTGGTCCTGGTGCAGGACGTGCTGCGGTACGCGTTCTCCACGCTGCGGCGCCCCGCCCTGGCCCTGGCCGCCGACACCCTGCGCCTGGTGTGCGTGGTGCCCGTCCTGCTGCTCCAGCCCCGGCACACCGCGCCGGGACTGCTCGTGGCCCTGTGGGGGCTGTCGGCCCTGCCGGCGCTGCTGCTCGGCCTGCGCCTGCTGCGGCCCCACGTGCGCGGCACCCGCACGGACCTTCGGCCCTATGCGCGCCGCGGCCACCTCGGACAGCGCTTCGTGGTGGAGTTCGCCGTGGGCAACGCCTCCAGCCAGCTCGCCGTGCTGGGCCTCGGCCTGTTCGCCGCCCCGCTGGCGGTCGGTGCGCTGCGCGGGGCGACCACGCTCTTCGGCCCGCTGAACGTCCTGTTCAACTCGGTCAACGCGTTCGGGCCGCCGCTGCTGGGCCGGCTCGGCGGCCGCCGGGCCACCGCCCGCGCCGCCGCCGTGCTCGGCCTCGCGCTCTGCGCCGTCGGCCTCGCCTGGGGGCTGGTGCTGCACGCCCTGCCCGGCGGCGCGGGACACCAACTCCTCGGCGCCACCTGGCAGTCCGCCTCCGCGCTGCTGCCCGCCTCGGGCGCGCAGTACGCGGTGATGGGCCTGGGCACCTGCGCCCTGGTCACCCTGCGCGTGCTCAGTCCGCGCGCCACCTTGTCGGTGCAGGTGGTGTTCTCCCTGCTGTCGGTCGTCCTCATGCTCGGCGGCTACATGGTCAGCGGGTCGGCGCTCGGCGCGGCCTGGGGGCTGGCCGCCGGGTCCGCCCTCAAGGCGGCCGCGGCCTGGATCCGCGTCGCCCGCCTGCCCGGCCGGGAGCCGTCCCCGGCCGCGGCCACCCCGGCCCTCCCCGCTCCCTGAGCACGCCCGGCGGGCCGCCGCGCAGCTCCGAGCAGAAGGGGAGCTTGAGCAGAAGGGGAGAGCGAGCAGAAGGGGAGAGCGAGCAGAAGCAGAGCTTGAGCAGAAGGGGAGAGCGAGCCGGGCGCCCCTGCCGTCCGGAGCCCTCAGAGCTGCGAACAGAAGGGGCGCCCGGCTCGCGGCGTCCGGCACGCACGCTCGCGGCGTTGCCGAAAGGCCCTGACAGCTCCGCGGCAAGGACCTTCCGGCGTCTTGCGATCGCACGCACCGGACGCCGCGAGCTGATCGGACTCCCCTTCTGCCCGCGGCGCTCAGCGCAGCCCGGCCGTCCGGTCCTGCCGGAACGTGGTGATCAGCGCGATGCAGCACACCGCGATCGCCACCCGCCCCGACGCCTGCAGCAGCGGCCCGCGCAGCAGGATGAAGGAGTACCCGGCGACCAGGGGCACGGTCAGCGCGATCAGGCTGCCCGGCGGAGCCCGCCGCACCGCCCGGCGCGCATAGCGGCGGTCGACCCGCGCCGCCGCGTACCCGAGCCCCACGAACCCCGCCGCCATGCCGGCCGGACCGAAGTCGATCCACAGTTCCGCCCACACCGGCGACGACAGATTCGTGTTCGTCGCCCCCATCCACTGGCCGACCACCACGCCGGTGTCCATCGGCTTGCCCGGCCACACCGACCGCGGCACCGCGAACAGCACCGAGCCCGCCAGCTGGCGGCCGTAGGTGTGGCCGCGCCCCGACCCTACGAAGGTGATCGTGTTGGCGAACATGCCGACCTGGTCGTAGTCCTTGACGGCCAGCGGTTCCAGGGGCGAAGTCGTCTGAAGCGGACGGTAGTTGGTGTCGTCGTAGCGGAACCGGTCCGCGAACGGGAAGACGATCAGCGCCACCACCACACCCAGGCTCAGCGCGATCCGGTACAGCGCCGCGCTCACCGGGAACACGGTGAACAGCATCGAGAACAGGACGGTGAGGAACCAGAACCGCGGGTTGGAGACCGGGTTGTTGACGACCGCGTTCACCGCGGCCAGCGCCAGCCACACGGCGATGACGACCGGCGAGCGACGGGCCCGCCGCGAGGTCACCAGCCACCGCGTGTACACCAGCCAGGCGATCAGGACGGGCACGGTGCCCAGGCCGCGCACGATGGCCTGGCCCGCCTGCGAGTCCTCCTGGGAGAGCCCCGCCTCCTGGACACTGCTGATGATCTCCTGACGGCTGGTGAAGAAGACCGCGGGCCCGCCCAGCCTGACCACCAGGAGCGCCGAGCCGGCGAAGGCCAGCAGGGTCAGCAGGTACAGCCGGCGGCGGTGCACCAGCGCCGGGCGCCGCCCCTCCTCCCGCTCCCGGCGCGGCCGCTGGCGGGCCAGCAGCGCACCGATGTCGAAGGCGACGCAGCCGATCAGGACCAGCGAGACGGCCTCGGTCAGATCGGTGCGCGCCCCCACCACCGGGGTCGGTGTGCGCCCCAGGACCGCCTGGGCGAGCGGCGCCACCCCCATCGCCATGTAGACGAACAGCCAGAACGACGCGGCGAGCAGCTTGCGGCGGCTGGTGAGGATCATCGCCGACAGCCGGACGCCCGCGTACACCGTCAGCGCCAGCTGCATCCACAGCGCGGAGTCGCGCAGACCCGTGCCCGGCTGCACCAGGACCAGCAGCGGCAGGAACACCGAGAAACCGAGCACCAGCGGGACCGACAGCGCCCGGGACAGCAGCGTGCGCGGGGAGAACGGCGGCAGCGGGCCCGAGCCCCGCCCGCCCCGGCCCGCGGTCCGTGCCACCGGCGTCCGCGGCGCCGCCGTCACGCTCCGGTCCGTCTGCTGCGTCATGGCGCCCCCGCCCCCGAGAAGATCCCCGCCGCAGTCTACTGACGGCGGCCCTGCGGGGAACGGTCAGCGACTAGAGTGGGCCGAGCGGCGTCAGGGGAGGCGCCGTTGGGGGGTTGGACCGATGCGTGATCTCACGGCCTTCACACTGGCCGGCTACGACAAGGGCCGCGGCCCGCTCGTCCAGGCGCTCTGGTTCGCGGTGCTGAACACCGTCTTCATGGCATGGTTCACCCCGGCCCGCGTCCGGACGGCCCTGCTGCGCGCGTTCGGCGCCGAGATCGGGACGGGAGTGCTCGTCCGGCACCGGGTGCGGGTGCTGTGGCCGTGGAAACTGACGGTCGGCGACCACACCTGGATCGGGGAGGGGGCATGGATCCTCAACCTGGAGCCCGTCACCCTCGGCGCCCACGTGTGCGTGTCACAGGAGGCCCTGCTGTGCACCGGCGGCCATGACCACCGCGCCGCCGACTTCCGTTACCGCAACGCGCCCATCGCCGTGGACGACGGCGCCTGGATCGCCGCCCGCGCCACCGTCCTGGCCGGGGTGACGGTCGGCCGCTGCGCCGTCGTCGGCGCCGGGGCCGTCCTCCACGAGGACCTGCCCGCACGGACCCTGCACACCGCCGACAACCGGCGCCGCCCCGTCGAGGAGCCGGCGTGAGAGTGCTGCACGCGGTCACCCTGCACAGCACGACCCACGCCTTCGGCGGCCCGGTCCGCGTCGCCCTCAACCTCTGCCGGGGCCTGCGCGCCCGTGGACACGACGCCCGCCTCACCGCCCTGGCCGACGGCTTCGGACGGCCGCTGCCCGAGGAGGTGGAGGGCGTGCCCGCCCGGCTCCATCAGGCGCGCAGGGTCCTGCCGCTCGGGTTCAGCGGCCTGACCTCGCCCGCACTCCTGGCCGGCGCGCACCGGCTTGTGCGGCGGGCCGACGTGGTCCACGTGCACCTCGCACGCGACCTGGTGACGCTGCCGGTCGCGCTCGCCGCGCTGCGCGCCGGACGGCCCCTGGTCCTGCAGACGCACGGCATGGTCGATCCGAGCGAACGGCGCTCGGCCCGGCTCCTCGACGCGGTCGCGGTGCGCCGGGTGCTGCGCGGCGCCGACGCCGTGCTGCACCTGACCACCCGTGAACTGGACGACCTGAACGCGGTGGTGGGCGAGCCGGGCCTCGGACGCGCCGTCCGCCTGGTCAACGGCGTCCCCGCGCAGCCGGAGGGCCCCGGCCCGCAGGGCCCGCCGCGCATCCTGTACGCGGCCCGGCTGCAGGCGCGCAAGCGACCCGTCGACCTGGTGGACGCCGCCCCCGCCGTCCTGGCCCGGCACCCGGAGGCGACCTTCGTGGTGGCCGGTCCCGACGAGGGCGAACTCGCCGCGGTACGGCGGCGCATCACCGAGCTGGGGCTCACCGGGAAGGTGAGCTGCCCGGGTCCGCTCACCGGGACCCGCATGGCCGAGGAACTGCGCCGCGCACACGTCTACGTGCTGCCCTCGGTGGACGAACCGTTCCCGATGTCGGTGCTGGAGGCGATGGCCGTCGGCACGCCGGTGGTGGTGACCGGCTCCAACGGCCTGGCCCGTGACGTGGAGCGGGCCGGAGCCGGGCGCGTGGTGAGCGGCCCGGACGGTATCGCTCCCGCGGTGCTCGATCTGCTCGACCCGTCCGCGCGGCGCTCCGCGTCGGCGGCGGCCCGGGGGCTCACCGCCGAGGCGTTCTCCATGGACGCGGTGCTGAGCACCCTCCTCGACGTGTACGAGCGGTCCTACGCGGGCAGCCAGGCGTAGCAGCCGGAGGTGACGAAGGTGCGGGTGCCGGCCGGGACCTTCGCGGTGACCTTCCTCGCGCCGCCCGTGCCGGGGCCGGACGCCAGCACCTTGCCGTCCGCGCCCAGGGCCTGCCAGGTGCAGCCGGTGCCGGTGCCGGTCAGCGCCCGGTAGCTGCCCGGCCGCGGGTTCTTTCGGGTGCCGTCGGGGAAGCCGGTGGCGGCCGTGGCCAGCAGGGGCTTCAGCGCCGGGCAGAGCTGGTCGATCGCCGCGTCCGCGTTCGGCACCTCCCCGGTGATGAGCGCGCCGACGGCGGCGTCCTTGTCGTGGGCGGCGGTGCGCCCGATGCGCTGGCAGGCCTCCTGGCCGACCTGGAGCACGGCGGCCGGGTCCATGTGCGCGGGCACCCGGCCGTGCAGGTACTTCTTCTCCTGGGCGGTGAACGACCCGGTCGCCGGGGTGAGCCTCGCGTCGGGCACGACCGGTCCCGCGGCCGGCCTGGACGGCGCGTCCGGCCGCGCCGGCGGGCCCGCGGGAGCGGGGCTCGCCCGCTCGTCGGGCACGGCGGCGGCCTGTGCGTCGGAGAGGCTGTGCGTGGGCCGCGGGCCGGCCTGCGTGCCGCCGTGCGAGGAGCAGCCGGCGAGGGCGAGGAGCGCGGTGAGGGCGACGGCGCCGACGGCACCGCGCCGGCGGGCGGACAGAGCGGGAAGAGGCCTGGTGGGGCGAGTGCGCATGACGGCTCCTGGGCCCGGCGGGCCTGGGTACGGTGGCGGGCCCGCACGGTGGGCGCGGGCCCGGAGGGGCTGTGCGGGGCCGCGGTCGCCGAGCCGCCAGGGACACGGCGCGACGGCGCTGACGTGCCCTTGTCCGCTGTGAGGACGGCCGTTCCGGGGCTCCCTAAGTGTTCC
>NZ_JBEYJA010000103.1:0-10270 GCF_040703815.1 Streptomyces sp. NPDC006743
GCAAGACGCTCGGCTGGGATACCCCAGCCGAGCGTCTTCGTGATCTACTCACCACCTAAAACCGAGTGGTGTTGCGACGACCCCTTGAACCCAAGATGCCCGGGCGGGGCCCCTCCTGTGGCGTTCTTGCGGAGTCACTCCGCGAGGACGGCCTCCGCCTCCAGCGTCACGCCGACGGCCTGGATCACCGAGGCGATCTTGAAGGCTTCCTGGACGACCTCACGCTCGACGCCCGCCTTGCGCAGGACCTGCTCGTGCGAGTCCAGGCACATGCCGCAGCCGTTGATGGCCGAGACCGCGAAGGACCACAGCTCGAAGTCGGTCTTGTCGACGCCGGGGTTGCCGATGACGTTCATCCGCAGACCGGCGCGCAGGGTGCCGTACTCGTGGTCCGACAGCAGGTGCCGGGTGCGGTAGAAGACGTTGTTCATCGCCATGATCGCCGCCGCGGACTTGGCCGCGGTGTACGCCTCCGGCGACAGGTTCGCCTTCGCCTCCGGCTCCAGCTCGCGCAGGACGATCGGCGAGCGCGAGGCGATGGCCGTGGCCAGCACCGTGCCCCACAGCTGCTGCGCGGGCAGGTCGCTGTTGCCGATGACCGAGCCCAGGTTGAGCTTGAGGTCCTTGGCGTAGTCCGGGACGGCGGACTTCAGGGAGTCGAGGGACATGCCTCACTCACCAGCCAGCAGCGCGACCGGGTCGAGGGTCTCGTCGCCCTTGCTCCAGTTGCACGGGCACAGCTCGTCGGTCTGCAGCGCGTCCAGGACCCGCAGGACCTCCTTGGGGTTACGGCCGACCGAGCCCGCCGTCACCATGGTGAACTGGATCTCGTTGTTCTGGTCCACGATGAAGACCGCGCGCTTGGCGAAGCCCTCCTCGTCCTCGATGCCCAGCTCGCGCATCAGCTCGTGCTTGGAGTCGGCCATCATCGGGAAGGGCAGTTCGAGCAGGTCCGGGTGGTCCTTGCGCCAGGCGTGGTGGACGAACTCCGAGTCACCGGAGAAGCCCAGGACCTGGGCGTCGCGGTCGGCGAACTCGTCGTTCAGCTTGCCGAAGGCCGCGATCTCGGTGGGGCACACGAAGGTGAAGTCCTTGGGCCAAGCGAAGATCACCTTCCACTTGCCCTCGTAGGTCTTGTGGTTGATCTTCTCGAACTCCTTGCCCTTCTCCAGCGAGACGCAGGCGGTCAGTTCGAACTCGGGGAACTTGTCACCGACAGTGAGCACACGCTCTCCTTGCAGCGAAGAAACACCGGCTTTGCCCGTGTTTCCCATGGGTTGGACCCTGATGATGTTGGCACAGAGTCAATTGATTACGGAAATAGCTACACTCGGTCGGGTTGATCGGAGGTGGTTATCAGTGACCGTCGGTAATGCCGCCAGGCGGAGGAGCCTGCCCAGCCTGTCCCAGTTGCGCGCCTTCGCGGCCGTCGCCGAGCACCTGCACTTCCGGGACGCCGCCGCCGCGATCGGCATGAGCCAGCCGGCGCTCTCCGGCGCCGTCTCCGCCCTGGAGGACACCCTCGGCGTGACGCTCGTCGAGCGTACGACGCGCAGGGTGCTGCTCTCGCCCGCCGGTGAGCGTCTGGCGGTGCGGGCCAAGGCGGTCCTGGACGAGGTCGGGGCCCTCATCGAGGACGCCGAGGCGGTCCGGGCGCCCTTCACCGGCGTGCTGCGCATCGGCGTCATCCCCACCGTCGCGCCCTACCTGCTGCCCACCGTCCTGCGTCTCGTCCACGACCGCTACCCCGACCTCGACCTCCAGGTCCACGAGGAGCAGACCGCGAGCCTGCTGGAGGGGCTGTCCGGCGGACGGCTCGACCTGCTGCTGCTCGCCGTGCCGCTCGGCGTGCCCGGCGTCACCGAACTCCCGCTCTTCGACGAGGACTTCGTGCTCCTCACCCCGCTCGACCACCGGCTCGGCGGCCGGGAGGGCATACCGCGCGAGGCCCTGAAGGAACTGAACCTGCTGCTCCTCGACGAGGGGCACTGCCTGCGCGACCAGGCCCTGGACATCTGCCGCGAGGCAGGCCGCGAGGACGCCCCGGTGACCACCACCGCCGCCGGCCTGTCCACTCTGGTCCAGCTCGTCGCGGGCGGCCTCGGCTGCACGCTGCTGCCGCGCACCGCGCTCAAGGTGGAGATCTCCCGCAGCAACCAGCTCCTCACCGGCTACTTCGCCGACCCCGCCCCCGCCCGCCGGATCGCCCTCGCCATGCGCACCGGCGCCGCCCGGGGCGCGGAGTACCGCGAACTGGCCGCCGCCCTGCGCACCGACCTGCGGGCGCTGCCCGTACGGGTGCTCGACTGCGACGCCTGAGCCGGCCGCCCGCCCCGGCCCCCCGGCCGTACCCTCGGCACACTCCGCCCCGAACATGCCGGGGCCTCTCGCCTCCCGGTGGGAGGAAAGGGGCCCAGGGCCGGGGGCCGGCCGGAGGTCACTCCGTGCGCAGGCCCTCCGGGCGCATCATGCGCAGCAGCGGAGGCAGGCTGAGCAGGGCCACCGCCAGGGCGATCCCCGCGCCCATGCCGGTCATGGTCAGCACGCTCGGCCAGTCGATGCTCAGTGCCGTGGCCGTCATCTTCAGCAGCACCGTGCCCAGTGTCAGGCCGACGGCCAGCGACAGCAGCAGCCCGAGGGCGATCGGGACCACCGTCTGCCACAGCACCGACAGGCTCAGCGTGCGCCGCCGGGTGCCGAAGGCGACCAGCGCCGACAGCAGCTTCCTGCGCTCGCGCAACTGCTCCAGCTGGGAGACCAGCAGGCTCGCCCCGATCAGGGCCAGCACACAGGTGGCGCCGACGAGCAGCCCGGTGCGGATGGAGGTGAACTTCTCCGACTGCTGGCTGGCCGTCCAGACCATCACGTCCGCGAACCGGTCCACGTCCGCCGCGGTGTTGCGCACGTACTCGTGCACGTCGCGCACGGAGGCGTCGATCGAGACGTAGACCTGGGCGGAGGGCTGCCCGGCCGCGGCCGGCAGCGCGCCCCGCGTCAGCAGGAAGCCGCCGTGCTCCATGCCCGTGGGGTCCGTGATGGCGCGGACCTTCTTCAGGTCCCGCGGCACCGTCCAGCGCACCTCGTGGGGGGGCTCCATCCCCTGGGACGTGTCCATGAACAGCTTCTTGCCGGGCTTGGCCAGGGCCGGGGTGTCCGTGTCGTACTTGGCGCCCTGGACGGCGAAGACGTCACCGTCACGGCAGGAGGACAGGGCTGCCACCTCGCGCAGCGCCGCGCAGTCGCCGATGGTCACCTCGGAACTCAGCTTGGGCCCGTCGGGCGAGGCGGCGGTCGTGCTGCCGACACGGGCGTTCGCCAGCGCGACGGCCTTGCGCACCCCGGGCGTCTGCCGGAACTTCGCGAGGGCCGGGTCGGTCGCGACCCCGTGCGAGAGCTGCACCTGGATCTGCGCCCGGTCGAGGTCGTTCTTGGAGACCTTGGTGTAGTCGCCCTCGATGCCCGCGAACAGCATCTGCAGGGCGATGGCGCCGGCCACCGCGACCGAGATGCCGTTCACCGTGCGGGCGGCGGTGCCGCTGTTCAGCTGGAGCCGGCGCACGGCCAGTTGCCAGGAGACCGAGCCGCGGCCCAGCCGGGCGACGACCGCCTCCACGATCCACGGCAGCAGCGCGGTCACGCCGATCAGCAGCAGGATCACACCGCCGGACACCAGGTACTGGTTGAAGTCGCCCTCGTCGCGTCCCTTGCCCATCATGGGGGCGAGCATCGCCAGGCCGGCCACCGGCAGCAGCAGCCGCCACCACAGGCGGCGCCGCGTGGGCTTGGCCGTGCGGACCACACCGAGCGGTTCGATGACCACCCCGCGCAGCGCGAGCAGGGTCACCAGCACCGCTGCCGCCGGGACGGCGACGGCGACCAGCGCGGCCAGCGCCGGGGACGGGTTGAGGTAGCTGGGGAACACGCTGATGCCCACGATCTCCATCGACCCTGCGGCCTCGCGGCCGAGCAGGAAGAAGACCGCGCCGAAGACCAGGCCGAGCAGTGCGCCCGCCAGGGCCTCGCCCGCCGCGATCCGGCGGGTCATCCGGCTGTCGGAGCCGACCAGCCGCAGTGCGGCCAGCCTGCGGTCGCGCCGGTCGCCGCCGAAGCGCACGGCCGCCGTGATGAACACCGCCACCGGCATCAGCAGCACCACGAAGACGACCAGCACCAGCAGGATCAGGACCGGGTCCTGGCGCTCGGGCACCCGGTGCGGCGAGCCGTACTCGCTGATCCGCGCGGTCTGCCAGCCGTTGATGTGCGGGGCCAGGCCCTCGGCGCCGGCGTAGTAGGCCAGTTCCTGCGAACCGATGAGCCCGCTCTCGCCGATCGTGCCGGTCACCCGGTAGGGCAGCCGGCCGCGCAGCAGCTTGCCGTCGTCGGAGTCGAGCAGCTTCTTCAGCGCGGGGGAGACCACCATGTCACCCGGCGCCGGGTAACCGCTGAGTCCGGGCGCGAGCGGGGCGCGCGGTCCCTCGGGCTCCACGAGCCGCCCGCGGATGTCCTTGTCCCCGAACGTCGTGTTGATGTCGGAGATGACGAGCGTGTTGTCGGCCTTGGGCTTGACCTTCTGGCTGTACGTGTAGTCGGAGCGGGCCTGGTCGCGTTCGTGCCGGACCGACAGCGCGGTCGGCAGCGCGGTCGTCAGCAGCAGCAGCGCGACGCCGAGCCCGACGCCGACGGCCGTCAGCAGCACCCGGGTCCAGCCCTCGCGCCCGCCGGTGAAGGCGAACTTGGCGCCCATGCGCAGGTCGCGCGCCCATCTGTGGACGAAGGAGGAGTCGGGCGGTGCCTCGGGCCGGGTGGCGGCGGGGGCGGGGTGGGCACTCATACGACGCGCTCCATGTCCCGTGACTTGCCGTCGCGGACGACGATCTCGCGGTCGGAGTACGCGGCCACCCGTGCCTCGTGCGTGACCAGCACGACGGCGGCGTTGGTGGACCGGGCGGCCTCGGTGAGCAGTTCCATCACGCGCTCGCCGTTGAGCGAGTCGAGCGCGCCGGTCGGCTCGTCGGCGAACAGCACCCGGGGACCGGTGACCAGCGAGCGGGCGACGGCGACACGCTGCCCCTGACCGCCGGAGACCTCGCCGGGCCGCTTCTTGCCGAGGTCGTCGACCTCCAGCCGGCTCATCCAGGTGAGCGCGGTGCGCTCGGCCTCCTTGCGCGGGGTGCCGTTCAGCCGCAGCGGCAGGGCCACGTTCTCCACACAGGTCAGTTCGGGCACGAGCTGGCCGAACTGGAAGACGAAACCGAACTCCGAGCGCCTGAGCGCGCTGCGCTGCGCGTCGGACATGGTGGCCAGTTCCCGGCCGTCGTAGAGGATCGAGCCCGAGTCCGGGGTGACGATCCCGGCGAGGCAGTGCAGCAGCGTGGACTTGCCGGACCCGGAGGGTCCCATCACGGCGACGACCTCGCCGGGGTGGATGGAGAACTCGGCGCCGTCCAGCGCGGTGGTGGGACCGTAGGCCTTGCGCAGGTCCTGGGCCGACAACAGGGAGCCGGGGGGAGGAGTCACCGGGTCACCGCCTCTCGGAGTTTTTCGAGGCGCGCGGCGGTGAGTTCGAGCCACCGCAGATCGGCCTCCAGATGGAACAGGGCGTGGTCGCAGATCAGCTGGTCGGCCAGGTCACCCTTGCGTTTGCGGTCGGTCAGGATCCGCATGCTGCGCAGGTGCTCGGCCCGCTGGGTGTCCAGCACGTCACCCGCGTCGCGCTCGGTGAGCAGGGCCAGGACGACCTTGGTGTAGAGGGTCGACTGAAGGTACGGCTCGGGCTTCTCGGGCGTGGCCAGCCACTGCTCGACGTCTGTGATGCCGGCCGCGGTGATGGCGTAGCGCTTGCGTTCGGGGCCGCCGCCGGCCTCGATCCCGTCGACTTCGACGAGACCGTGCTTCAGCAGCCGCGACATCGTCGAGTAGACCTGGCCGTAGTGCAGCGGCCGGTCGTGACCGAACGTCTCGTCGAAGGCCCGCTTCAGGTCGTAGCCGTGGCGCGGTCCGGACTCCAGGAGCCCCAGAAGGGTGTGACCGATGGACATGCGGAGAACACTACACACCGTGTATACGCACGATGTATACGCCCAGTGTGTAGAGGGTGGCCCGGTGTCAGGGCGGAGGGTGTAACCGCAGGTGGAAGGCGTTTGTCACGGTTCTGCTACGGGCGGCGGGCGGGCCTGGAGGTTCGGTGGCCTGGAGGGTCGGTGACCTGGAGGCTCGCGGGCCGCCGCCCGGCGCGGGCGGGGCGTCCCGCCGCTCGGGGCGCAGGCGGTGGCCGGGGCTACTGCGGTCCCGGCGGTGTCCTGCGCGGGGGCCGGCCCCGGCGGGGCAGCGGGCCGGTCCCGCCCGGCAGGCGGCCCGCGTCCGCGAGGGCGCGGCGCAGCAGGAACTCGATCTGGGCGTTGGCCGAGCGCAGTTCGTCCGACGCCCAGCGCGCGAGGGCGTCGTACACCGAGGGGTCCAGCCGCAGCAGCACCTGCTTGCGCTGCTGCGGCCCGCGCCGGGGGGCGGCTTCGGCGGCCCCCTCGGCTCCCGTGGCCCCCTCGGCCCCCTGGCTTCCCTCGGAGGGATCCGTCGCCGGGGTCACTGGTAGAGCGTCCCCGTGTTGAGCACCGGCTGCGGTGCCCGGTCCCCGCAGAGCACCACCATCAGGTTCGACACCATCGCCGCCTTCCGCTCCTCGTCCAGTTCCACGATGTCCTGCTCGGCGATGCGGGCGAGCGCCGCCTCGACCATGCCGACCGCGCCGTCCACGATCTCCCGCCGGGCCGCGACGACCGCGCCCGCCTGCTGCCGCTGGAGCATCGCGGAGGCGATCTCGGGAGCGTACGCGAGGTGGGTGAAGCGCGACTCGATGATCCGCACCCCGGCCGCCTCCACGCGCGCGTGCAGCTCGACGGCGAGCTTTTCCGTGATCTCCTCGGCGTTGCCGCGCAGGGACAGGCCGCCCTCGTCGTGGGCGTCGTAGGGGTACTCGATGGCGATGTGCCGCACCGCGGCCTCGGTCTGCGTGGAGACGAACTCCAGGTAGTTGTCGACCTCGAAGGACGCCTGCGCGGTGTCCTGGACCTTCCAGACCACGACCGCCGCCAGCTCGATCGGGTTGCCGTAGGCGTCGTTGACCTTCAGGACGGCGGTCTCGTGGTTGCGGACGCGGGTGGAGATCTTCTCGCGGGAGGTGAGCGGGTTCACCCAGCGCAGGCCGTCCTCGCGGATGGTGCCCCGGTAGCGCCCGAAGAGCTGGACGACCCTCGCCTCACCCGGCGCCACCATGTTCAGCCCCGCCATGGCGAGCAGCGCCGCTATGCCGACCAGGGCGCCGGCGACGATCAGCGCGGCCTTGCCGCCGCCGGTGAGGCTCGCGCCGCCGGCGATCAGGGCCACGGCCGCGAGCAGGCCGAGCAGGCCGAGCAGCAGGGCCAGGCCCCCCTTGATGCTGTGCGCCGCGAACTCCCGCACCTGGGGTGCGGGCATCTCGGGCGCGTCGGCCGTGGTCACCGCGGGTGGAGTGGCTGCGGACATGGAGGATCCCCCGTTTCTCGTGGAGCGTGCGAACGGCAGTCGTAGTAGCTCCTGCCTAGCTAAGTGATATCACTTTAACGGCGAACGGCAACCCCCGAACCCTCCCGGACGTCGGTTCACTTGGGGGCGGGTGCTGATTGTCACGTCCCTGAAGGCCCGGATCGGGGCCCCTTTGTCACAGAGAGCGGTGTTAGTTTTCTGAGCTGACCTGAACGACGTATGCGAGTGACAGCCGAGACATCCGAGACGGAAGCGGAGCGAACGGACGCATGGGACGAGCGGAAGAAAGACGAGCGCGACAGCGCGGTGGCCGCCGCGCGGCGCCCCGGCGCTCGACCGTGACACCGGCGACCGGCGTCGGGGACGGCGGCGCTCCGGGCGGCCGGGCCGCGGCCCGGCGCGCGGCCAGGCCCGCCAAGGCCAGGAAGAGCGGCATACGCCGCCTGTTCACCTGGAAGAAGATCCTCGGCACCGTCCTCGGCGTCTGCCTGCTCGGCATCGGCGCCTTCGTCGTGCTCTACATGCTGGTGGACATACCCAAGGGCAACGCCGCCGCCGAGCGGCAGAGCAACGTCTACAAGTACAGCGACGGCACCATCCTCGCCCGGGACGGCGAGATCAACCGCGAGAGCGTCTCCCTGGACAAGGTGCCCAAGGACGTCCAGCACACCTTCGTCGCCGCCGAGAACAAGTCCTTCTACCACGACTCCGGCGTCGACCTGAAGGGCACCGCCCGCGGTCTGCTCAACACCCTGACCGGCAAGGGCACCCAGGGCGGCTCGACGATCACCCAGCAGTACGTCAAGAACTACTACCTCACCCAGGACCAGACCGTCACGCGCAAGCTGAAGGAACTGGTCATCTCCCTGAAGGTGGACCAGCGGGAGAGCAAGGACGAGATCCTCGCCGGCTACATCAACACCAGCTACTACGGCCGCGGCGCCTACGGCATCCAGGCCGCGGCCCAGGCCTACTACCGCGTCGACGCCCAGCACCTGACCGTCGAACAGGGCGCCTACCTGGCCGCGCTGCTCCAGGCGCCGAGCCAGTACGACTGGGCGGTGGCCGGGCCCAACGGCAAGCGGTTGGTGCAGGCCCGCTGGAACTACGTCCTCGACAACATGGTCAAGCAGCACTGGCTCGATGCCGGCAAGCGCCAGGCGATGAAGTTCCCGGTGCCCAAGGAACCCAAGGGCGCGCCCGGCCGCGAGGGCCAGAAGGGCTACCTGATCGAACTCGCCAACAAGCAGCTGGAACAGCAGCTGATGCAGGAACAGGGCATCACGCAGTCCCAGGCGGAGGCCGCGGTCGTGGACCGGGGGTGGACCATCACCCTGAACATCGACCGCAAGAAGCAGGCCGCGCTGGAGGACTCGGTCAAGAAGCAGCTCACCAGCAAGCTCGACCCGAAGAAGCGCAAGGTCGACGCCGACGTCCAGGCCGGAGCGGTCTCCGTCGACCCGAAGACCGGCCGGATCGTCGCGCTGTACGGCGGCCAGGACTACTTCAAGCACTACATCAGCAACGCGACCCGGCGGGACTTCCAGCCGGCCTCCACGTTCAAGCCGGTCATCCTGGCCGCCGCCATGGACGAGGGCGCCAAGACGCAGGACGGCCTGCCGATCGACGCCAACACGATCTACGACGGCACCAGCGAACGCCCGGTCGTCGACCACGGCTCCAAGGTCGGCTTCGCGCCGCCCAACGAGGACGACGTCAGCTACGGGAACATCACCGTCCAGTCCGCCATGAACAAGTCCGTCAACTCCGTCTTCGCGCAGATGGGTGTCGACGTGGGCATGGAGAAGGTGATGGCGACGGCCAAGAAGCTCGGCATGGACACCGAGGGCATGCAGGCCGTGCCCGCCCAGACCCTCGGCTCCATGGGGGCGAGTCCCCTGGAGATGGCCGGGATCTACGCCACCCTCGACAACCACGGCAAGAAGGTCACCCCCGGCATCATCGCCGCCGCCGAGAACCGGACCCGGAAGGTCTCCGTGACCGACCCGGTCGGGGACCAGGTCATCAGCCGCGAGGCCGCCGACACGGTCACCTCGGTCCTGACCGGCGTGGTCGACGACGGTACGGCGCGGACGTCGGTGGCCGACAACCCGCTGCGCGACGGCCAGCAGGTGGCGGGCAAGACCGGTACGTCCGACAACAACTGGTCGGCCTGGTTCACCGGTTACACCCCGGACCTGGTCACCTCGGTCGGGCTGTTCGGCGAGAACCCCAAGACCAGCAAGCACACCACGATGACCGGCGCCACCGGCCTGCTGCCGGGCAAGGGCCGGATCAACGGCGGTGGCTACCCGGCGGAGATCTGGGCCGGTTACACCTTCGGCGTCATGGGTGACACCAGCAAGTTCGACCTGGACACCACGCAGGGCGCGGCCAAGCAGACGCCGAGCCGGACCCCGTCGATGACCCAGTCGCCGAGCCTCTCGCCGTCGATGTCGCCGAGCCACTCGCCGACGCAGCCGTCCCACTCCGCGAGCCAGCCGCCGCCGAGCCACTCGGCGACGCAGTCGCCCAGCCACTCGCCGTCGATGTCGCCGAGCCACTCGCCGACCGCGCCCGACCCGTCGACCAGCACCTCGGCGGACAACCCGCTCGACCCGAACGACCAGCAGCACCTGCACGACCGGATGCCCGGGCAGTAACCGACGGCGGGCCGCCGGCCGGGAAGCCGGGAGCACGACGGCGGAAAGCCGGAGAGCCGGGAGGACGAGGGCGACCCCCGCGGCCTCCA
>NZ_JBEYJA010000104.1:0-9130 GCF_040703815.1 Streptomyces sp. NPDC006743
GGTCCAAGGGCCGTCACCTGCTCCTGATCGCCTCCATGGACACTACCTGACTTCGGCTTGTCAGGGTGACGCCGGTTCGTCACCGACCCTCTTTCTCGTGTACCCGGCCGGTCATGCGGGGGCGGTGCGAGCCAGAACGGCCGTCACGTCATCGGCGGCGCGGAGCAGCAGGGCGGTCTGTTCGGGGTTGGAGTCGGCGGCTTCTCGTCCGGCGTAGAAGCTGAGCAGGGGCAGCACGCGCTGGAGGGCGGCGCGCAGGTCTGCGATGTGCTTCTCACCGGCAGCGGTGGGGGCGGGTGGAACGGCCATGTTCGGGTCTCCTGTCCGTCTGTCCGCGGCTGCACCCCTAGACTCCGGTGGGTGAGCCAACAGACACGCAACGTACCGCAGTTGATCGCTCAGCCGACCGCGTTCCCGGTCGCCGGCGCCTTGATGGCGGCGGTCGCTCTCTCCCCCTACGGCGGCGCCGGGCAGGCCGAGATCGACGCCTTCCCGCAGTACGCTTCCCTGGCCCCGCTCACCGGGCAGGCTCCTGCGGACGGGGGGCCGTGGCACTTCTGGCAGGACCAGGCCGGCGCCGTGGTCCTGGCGCTCAACAAGCCCGGCGTGGACGGCGCCGTCCACGTCGTCATGGAACTTGCCGAGCCCCCGGCCCTGTGGTGGGACCTCGCCCGGCAGCGCGCGCAGATGGCAGTGGTCTGGTTCCCCCACCTGCGCCACCCCACCGGCCCCGAGATGGAAGCCGCGCTGAACGCACGCGCCGGGTGGATGACCTCCGCCCGGCGGGTGCCGCCCGTGGACCTGCGGTAGACCACCCCGCACACGAAAAGGGGGGCGGCCCCGGTCACCACCTGGTGGCCGGGGCCGCCCCTTCGTCGCGGCGCTGCGGGTCAGAGGCCGAGCAGGAGCCCGGCTTGGGCGATCAGGTGTTCGTCGGCGGCCAGGGATGCCTCCCGAGCCGTGGTCAAAGTGTCGGTGCTGTCAGCGTCGCGCAAGGCGTAGCAGGCGCGGGCGGCGGCTTCTGCGGCCAGGCGGAGGGCGGGGGCGAGGACCGCGAGACGGACGGCGGGTGCGGAGATGGCGGCGCGGGTGGTGTGGCTGTGGCGGCGTGCTTCGGTCCAGTCCTCCCCCGTCAGGCGCAGGGTCTCGCGGTGCCACATGGCGGCGCGGTGGGCGGCGACGGCGGCCACCAGGGCGGCCACGGCGTCCACCGCGTCCCGGCGGCGGGCGGCGGTCTCGGAGTCGCGTAACGCGGTGCGGGACTGCCTGCCGGACAGCAGCCCAGACAGCAGCGCACCGGCGAGCGTTCCGGCGATGGCGATGACGGTAGCGATCACGGTGGGTGCCTCCAGGGAGGTGGCGGTGGGCGCGCCCGTCGGGTACACCCCAGTACCCGGGCGCCCGGTCTGGTCACAGTCACGTCGCAGGGGCCGGAGCCAGTGCCCATGGCTCCGGCCCCCTGCGCTGCACAGCGGGGACGGGTCAGTCGGTGTCCTCGTGCGGCTCCAGCAGGGCGAAGTACGTCTCGCGCTGCTGCTCTGTCAGCTCACCGTCGAGCGAGAGCGCGGAGCGGAGCGCGCGCAGGGCGTCCGTCTTGGCCATGCCCCACCTCTCGTGCGCCTCGCGCTGGATGTCCCCGATGCTGGAGTACGCGTCGGCCGGGAAGTGGCGGATGTACCAGTCGAGCATCTTGGCCACCGGGATCGTGAGGGTGAGGTGCCGGTGCCACTGCTGCGCCCTCTCATCGTGTTTGCCCTTGGCGCCGGCGTAGATGTCGAGGGAGTGCTGCCAGTCGTGCATCACCGCGGCCCGCACGACGCGCCCCAGGTGCTCGGTGGGAATGATCCGGTCGAGACTGGCGGCGACGGTCCAGGCGAGTTCACCGGCGACCTCTGCGACCGATTCCTGGTTGCGCTGGCGCAGCACCCATCGCTTGCGTACGTCGGGGCGGTCGAACAGGGTGCGCTGGAAGTCGGAGGCGAACCGGTCGCGGACCTCGGCCGCGCCGGGCGAGAGGCTGTCGCGGTCTTCCGCGGCCATGGCGGCCCCGATGCCCTCGAAGGAGCGCCGGCGGGCCTCCACCCAGTCCTCCGCCACCGCGCGGGCCCACTGGTCGCGGCCCCCGACGGTGGCCTGGGGCAGCGGTACCTCGTTGTCGCCGCGCGAGATGTAGGCGCGCAGCGTCGAGGCGTTGATACCGCCCAGCTCGGCCATCTCCGGGGCACCGAGCAGCTGCCCTGCGGTCAGTTCGGAGCTGGAGACGTCGACCACGCACCGCTCCAGCGGCAGGGCGTCGTCCTGCTTCTGGTGGTGCTGGGCCCACAGGGCGAGGTGGTCGAGCCAGTTGTCGGGTTCGGGTGCGTCGGCGTCGAACGTGGCGACCTTGGCGACGTACGCCCTGGCCGGGTCGGCGCGCCCGTCGAGCATGTCGGTGGCGTGGACGGTGACGGCCATGCGGGCCTTGCGGCGCTCAAAGTCCTGGGTGACCGGGTCCCATACCTGACCGGGCCGGTACCAGGTGGTTCCGTCCCACCAGTAGCCGCCGGCGCGGAACAGCAACTGGTCCCCCGCCCACTGGGTGTGCCAGAAGGACATGTCACGGGCGCGCATGAGCAGCACGGTCCGGCCGTGCTCGGGGTGGTAGCGCACCACCCAGCCCAGCAAGTGGTTCAGCGGGTCGCTGGTGAAGGCGTACCAGCCGCCGCTGTCGCGGTTGAGGTCGTAGCGGCCCCACATTCCGCTCATCTCATGGCGCCCCACCGCCTCGATGGCTTCCGGTCCCTCGTCGAGCGGAAGGTGGGAGTCGTCGACGAAAGGCAGGCCTGGCACCGGGTGGTCGGTACGCAGGCCGTTGGCGATCGGTAAAACGTGACTCAAGGTGGATTCCCCATTACCGTCGTGCGCTGCTCCCTTGTACAGCGCTCCATGACTCTCTTATACAGCTCCCAAGTCTCTTGCTGTGCAGCACCTTTCGGACAATCTCTCGCGCCATGTCCAGCTACAGCACAACGAAGAGAGCCGGGCTCTGAAGACGTGCAGCTTGAGGCCGGGGGAATGCCCAGTGATCGCAAACCAAGGCAAGGCGTCATCGCCGCCAGTTCAACGGAATCCATCCCACTGCTCCCGCTGGTCCGCTAGAAGGGGGAGCGTGACGAATCCGAGTGATCCTTTGCTGGTCGACGCGATGTGGCGGGCGGCGGACCTGACGCGGGCCTACCTCGCCCAGGACCGCGCCCGGGTCGCGGCCTGCCTCACCAACCTGGACACCGGCCTGCTGGAACGGATCGGGTCCTGGCTCGTCCTCGACCACGACCAGCTCTTCACCAGGCTGGGGGAACCGACCATGTCGGTGTCCCGCCTCAAAGCCGTGGCGGCCCTGGCGCCGGCCGAGACCGAGTTCGCGACAAGCACCGCCATCCACCGGGTCGCCGCAGCAGAGACCAGGCTCACCCCCGCGCTGGAAAGCCTCGCGCTGCCGGACCAGATCCACGCCCTCACGATCTGCATCGTGGTCATGCTCCTCGAAGCCTACGGGCGCACCCGGTCCCTGGCAGAGATCGACGACATGACCACGGACTACGAGCAAAGGGGGTACCCCCGGCCCTACCCGGTCCTCTGACCGGACAGGCGGCACCGCCTGGTGGAAGCAGGTTGTGCGGCCCCCGCTTTGACGGCCCCGCGCCGTAAGGAGTCCCACACCCCACCACCCCACCGGTCACCCGGGCCACGGCAGCGGCCGTTCGGGTGAATCACCACCCCTCGCAGAACTCCCGCCCGCTACGAGCACGTCGTGTGACACGTGGACGTGATCAACGAAGTACACGTGTCAGAACCCGGCCTCGTCGTCGTGGACGTCTCGTTGACTGAACTAATCCAGGCATTTTCGCAGGTCAGGGTACATGTCTGCTAGCTTCCGGGCATGCTTGATCAGCAGGGTCCCAGTAGGGACCTGGCCAGCTTCGCGCTGCCTGAAATCGGTCAACTCCTGGAGACGGGTGATCCATGGGAGCCATACCGGCTCGTGGATCCGACAGGGGAGCCTGTCCGACCTGTCGCGCTGTACTTCAAAGACCTCCTGGCCTCGAACAGTCCCGCCTCCACGTTGTACTCGTACGGCAATGACCTGCTGCGCTGGTGGCGGTTTCTGTGGGCCTTGGGCATCGAGTGGGACCGTGCGACCCGGGAGCACGCACGCGACTTCATGCTGTGGATGAGGCTGGCGGACAAGCCTGTGCGGCTCCACTGGCGTCACCGCGGAAAGCCTGGAGCAACGTCGTCCGCAGGGGCGACCGGGAAGCCCGCGCCGGGGACTCCGAATCCGGTGACCGGGAAGCCGACCATCGGTACGAAGTACGCAGAGAGCACTCGTGCTCACTGCGAGACGGTCCTTCGAACCTTCTACGACTTCCACCTGGACAACAACTCAGGCTCCCTGCTGATCAACCCGTTTCCGCTGGACAGGTCCCGTCGCCGCGGTCGGGCGAATGCCCACCACAACCCAATGGACAAGTTCAAGGACGAGAGGACGGGCCGCTACCGTCACGTCGTCGCACCCTACGACCTCCGGAGGAATACCGAGCCGTCACACCGGAGGAGTGGCAACAATTCATTGGGCACTTCGAGCGGCGCAAACTCTCCCTCGGGGACTGCGGGCGTGCTTACGGAACTGACTGCATCCACGAGCACGCATGCGTCCGATGTCCCGTCCTGATCGTCTCCCCTGCCGAGAGGGCACGACTGGTCGAAATCCGCGACAACCTCGCCGACCGGATCGCCGAAGCACAACGCGAAGGCTGGCTCGGCGAGGTCGAAGGACTCTCCGTCAGCCTCGCTGCGGCCGAGGAGAAAATCAACCAACTCGATGCACAACAAGAGCGACGGAACTCACCACTGTTCATGGGGATCCCCACATTCGACCAGGTTGCCCGCAGCGCTGCCCTGCTCGCCTCGCTCACCGGCCTGCTTCTGGCCGCCCCCGCCACCGCGGCCACCAACCCGGACGCTGCTGCGGTACCGCACCGTCTGGTGCGGGCGCCGGGGCAGACGGTGACGCTGCCCGTCCGCGACGCCCTGGCCCAGCTGCCCGTGCGGGAGGAGGACCGCACCGGCTACCAGCGCTCCAAGTTCAAGCACTGGATCGACGCCGATCACGACGGCTGCAACACGCGCGCCGAGGTCCTCAAGGCGGAGGCCGTCACCGCGCCCGAGCAGGGCCCGAACTGCCGCCTCACCGGGGGCGTCTGGTTCTCCCCGTATGACGACCGCTACATCAGCGGGCCGAGCGGCCTGGACATCGACCATCTCGTCCCGCTCGCGGAAGCCTGGGACTCTGGCGCCAGCACCTGGACCCCCGCGGAACGTGAGGCCTACGCCAACGACCTCGGAGACGACCGTGACCTCATCGCCGTCTCCGCCGCTTCCAATCGGTCCAAGGCCGACCAGGATCCCTCCACCTGGCTTCCCCCGGCCGCCGGCTACCGCTGCACGTATGTCACCGACTGGATCGCCGACAAGACCCGCTGGGCCCTGACCATCGACGCCCCCGAACAGACCGCACTGGCCGAGGTCCTCGAACAGTGCCCGGACGCCCCGATCACCGTCACCCTCGCCCGGTAGCCGGGGCGCGGCTGCTTCGCCCCGGCGTGGCACCTCGGCGCCCTGGCCCGGGTTGGCAGGCACTGTGGCCGCCCGAGTCCCCGCTCGCGTATGCCGGCCATGAGCGGCGCTCCGCCATGACCGTGCCCCGCCCGGCGGCCCCGGCCAGCGGTCTATGCGCTGCGGGGCCGGCGGCCGGACGGCTTCTTCCCGGTCTTCCCGGCTGTCTGCTTCTTCGTGGTCTTCTTAGGCGGGCGCATCTCGTGCACGTCCGCCTCCCCCTCCCCTTCGCCGCGGCTGTGCCGGGCACGGGCCACCGATTCGTTCAGCGCGGCCATCAGGTCCAGCACCTGGCTCGGCTCAGCCTCCGGCTCGGGCGCTTCGGCGGGCTCACGATCCTCGCGCTTGGCCTCGATGATCTTCTCCAGAGCCTCGGTGTAGGTGTCGCGGAACTCCGGGCCCTCCAGATCCTCACGAGCCATGGTGTCCATGAGGGCGAGGGCTCCGTCAATCTCCCGCTCCGACACGCTCACGGCAGGCGGAGCCACCTCGGCCGGATCCCGGATCTCATCGGGCCAGCGCATCATCTGGAGCACGAGCACGTCGTCCTTGACGCGCAGGATCCCCAGGCGTTCCCGGCCGTGCCACGCCCACTTCGCGACCGCCACCCGTGACGAGCGGCCCAACGCCTGCAGCAGCAGCTTGTACGGCTTCGCGGCCACCTGCCCGTCCGGTGCCAGATAGTAGCCGTCCCCGAGCCGGATCGGATCGATCGAATCCAGCGGCACGAACGCATCGATCTCCACCGCGCGGGCGGTCGGCAGCGGCAGGTTGTCCAGCTCGGCGTCACTGATCGGGACCACCTGGTCCCGGCTGACCTCGTACCCCTTGCCGATCTCCGACTGCTCAACCTCCCGGTCCTCCAGCTCACACACCTTCCGGTACCGGACCCGACCGCCGTCGACCAGGTGGTACTGGTGGAAACGGACCGAGTGGTCCTCGGTCGCCGACTGGACATGGATAGGGACCGTGACCAGGCCGAACGAGATGGCACCGGACCAGATCGTCCGAGGCATACAGACAGCCCTCTCTCATCAGCCCCGAGCACCTCCAGGCTACGAGCCAGCCGGCCCCACGGCACCCAGACACCTCTCCCCCGCGAAAGGACCGCCGACGTAGGCGGCACAGAAGATCAAGCACGGCTGCGTACGGTGGTGAGCATGTCGACGCCCCCTGCCCCTGCTGCGCCCGGCCCCGTGCCGGTGCGGGTCGTGCTGCCTGCCGACCCGGTCCTGGGGCATCCCGAGCAGGAGATCCTGGCGCGGCTGTGGAGGCGGCGGCAGACCGAGACCGGATGGGTGTTCCTCGTCGGCCTGCCGTCCTACCAGGGCAGCGAGGACGGCGCCGTGCAGGCCGCGGAGTACCGGGTATGGGTCCGCGCCCCGCAGCACGTCCGGCCGGTCGACGGCGTCGACTACGACCAGGTCCCCACCGACCGGCTGGAAGCGCCGGCCCCGCCGTCGGCCGTCCGCGAGATCCTCGGAGAGCGCCGACCGACCGGCTGGGTCGTGCAGAAGGTCCGTGTCAGGCGCGGTCCGGCCCGGCGCGTCCTGCACGCTCCCGACTGCACCGACGCGCCATCCGACGCCGTGGTGCTCGACCTGGAGCGCGCCCTCGACCTCGCGGAGAACCCGACGACGACCCTGTGCACCCTGTGCGGGGCCGCGCAGGAGATCACGCCGGTGCTGCGCGGATTCGACCACACCGGAGACGAGACGGACCCTTCCGACACGTAGGGCGGACCCGGGCGCAGGTCCGGGGCGACGGTCACGGCTCCTTGGGCCAGGCCGTCACCACGGCGCCCGTGGTCTCGTCGACGAGGGAGACGCGGGCCTGGGGCAGACTGCCGTACTCGCCCACCCAGACGGTGAACTTCCGACGTGCAGTCCCCTCCCTCGCCCACCAGCCATGCGCGGCCGGGCGGCCGCCGGTGGTCAGGGTGAGGTGGAAACGCTCGTCAGACACGCTCCCAGGATGGCAGACCGGCTCCATGCTGCGCGCTCCCCGCGTCCCCGCCACCCAGCGGGATCCTCTCCACCACCTCCCAGGTGATCGCCTTCCCGCCGGCGGACGCGGTGGCGGTCACGTCGACCAGATCCACCGCGGTGACCCACAGCGGGGCGTGGCCGGGCCTCACGCGGCGCAGGAGCCGCTGCGCCTGGTCGGAGTCGGCTTCACCGTGGGCGTAGGCGGTGGTGAGGTGGGGGACACCGAACGGGTAGCGGCAGGCGTCGTCTCCGAGCACGGCGCGGGTGGCGCTGCGGGCGAGCCGGTGGAGGGTGCTCAGGTCCTCGTCGGGGTGGAGGTCAGCGATCACGCCCGTGGGGTAGGACAGCAGACTGCCCACCATCACCGTGAACGGCGGCACCTCCGCCAGGCGCCGGGCGGCCTCCCGGACCAGGCGGCCACGCTGGGCGGTGAAGATGTCATGGGCGGGGCGGCTGATCTGGTCGACGGTGATGTGCACCCATCGCGGCTCGACCGGAGTCAGGGGGAAGCCGGCATCCCGCAGGACCTGGCGGGAGTCCGAGAGCAGCCGCGCCAGCGGCTGGTGCCGAGGGTCGTCCCAGTCCACGGTGATGTACCAGTGGAGCAGCGTGCCGGTCTCTGCCTGCCAGGGGGCGGTGCCCTGCTGGAACTGGAAGGGCTTCATGCCCGCAACGTAGCGCCCCGGGACTGAACGGCGCGGCCGGGCAGGCCGGTTCGGCAGTCCGAGGCATGTGAGCGGGGCGGCCGTGTAGCGTCCGGGCATGACTCGCACCCGCACGGTCCGCCTGCCCTCCCATGTGCCCCCCTCCGCCGTCACAGTCGACGGCGTGCAGCACCGTGTGCAGGAGGACGACGGCAGCACCGTGGTGGAGTTCGTCGGTGTCCTGCGCGTGCACGGCCGGCCCGTCCTCTCCCCCGGCCAGCTCCTGGAACTGTGGGAGGGCCAGGCGCACCTTGAGTACGAGGTGGCCGAGGCCACCCTGCGGCCCCAGGACGCCATGCCGGTGAGCGACAAGGCCCGGCTGGGCGCCTACGCGGTAGGCGCCGACATCGCACGCAAGGTCCGCGCCCTGGGCCACACAGACGACAAAGTCCCGGCAGTGCTGGAAGAGATGCGCGCCCAGTTCGCCGCCAAGGGCCCGGCACAGGGAAC
Organism: Streptomyces sp. NPDC006743; assembly: GCF_040703815.1. Lineage (NCBI taxonomy): Bacteria > Bacillati > Actinomycetota > Actinomycetes > Kitasatosporales > Streptomycetaceae > Streptomyces > Streptomyces sp. NPDC006743. The sequence goes on from NZ_JBEYJA010000104.1 coordinate 8,798, forward strand.
CACGGCCACAGCCGCCCGGCGCGCTGCCGCCCAGGAGACAGACACCGTCCTCCAGCAGATGACCGCCGCATGGCAGCAGGCCATCACCTTCGAGTGGATCAGCGACACCTGATCCCATCACTCGCGCGAATGCCGGGACCGCCGACGGTTCGCAATGGCCAGTGGTACACAACGAACTGTTCGAATGATGCGAACAGTTCCTTCCAAATCTGGAAGCGCAGTGGTCAGGCACCGGCCTTCAGAGGTCGTTTTCTCCCGATGTTTTATCCCGGAATGGGTGTTTGATCCTGGGGTGTCGGGTCGCGCCAGGAGATCGTGTTCTCGCCGGTGAGG
>NZ_JBEYJA010000105.1:0-8853 GCF_040703815.1 Streptomyces sp. NPDC006743
TCCTTGTAGCGGAGCTACCAGGGCCTTTCGGCAACGCCGCGAGCGTGCGTGCCGGGCGTCGCGAGCCGGGCGCCCCTTTTGTTCGCAGCTCTAAGAGCAGCCACGGCAGCGTCCCCGCGGCCGTGACGACGGCGAGCGCCATCGGGTCCCGCGTCAACGTCAACGCGATCAGCGGCAGCGCGGCGTGCGTCACCCCGTCGCCGAGCGAGGAGAACATCTGTGCGCTCCACAGCCGTCCGAACCCGATGGGCAACTTCCCTGCTGTTGAGGTCACTTGCCGTCCCCTGCTGACCGGTCGCGCCGCGCAGGGTGGAACAGTGCGAAGACGAGCGACGCGTCCGGCAGCGACGGATCGGACAGTTCCTGGTACTCGTCCGCCAACGCCTGCAACCGCTCCCCCAGTTCCGCGAACTGCTCCTCGGTGAGGCGCAGGTGAGCCACCGTTAGTGCCGCTCGCCGTCCGCGGGCGACGCCTCCAGGTCCGCCACCGCATGCCGCATCAGCACATCCGGCCCTCCCTCGCCCGGGTCCGGCAGCACGACCGACCGCGCGGCCATCGCGTAATACCGCTCGGTGACCCCCCGCACCTTCCGCGTGCGTACGACCTTCACCAGGCCGGCCCGCTCCAGCAGCCGCACGTGATAGCTGGAACTCCCCTTCGCGAGGCCCACCCGCTCGGCGATCTGCGTGATCGTCGCCGGCTCGAAGCGGAGCACGCCCATGATCCGGTGACGCGTGAGGCTGGAGACGGCGCGCAGTTGCTCTTCAGTGGTGACGTGGAAGGTCTCGGGAGGATCATCGGCAGGCATACGAACAATGGCCAACGACTCTTGACCATTGAGCAAGGGGTTTTGCGGACGGGCTGACGTTCTGGCCGTCGAGAGACGATGTCCAGGACGTGCCACCGGCCATGTCCGCGCCAACGTCCGGGGCCGTCATCGGCCGCACGCGCAAGAAGAAGGAGCAACCAGCATGGCGATTCAGCGGATGGACAACGTCGGCATCGTCGTCGAGGACATGGACGCCGCCGTCGCGTTCTTCGTGGAACTCGGGATGGAGCTGGAGGGCACGGCGCGGGTCGAGGGCCGCTTCGCCGACCAGTGCACCGGACTCGACGGTGTCCGCTGCGACATCGCGATGCTGCGGACCCCGGACGGTCACAGCCGGCTCGAGCTGGCGAAGTACCACAGCCCCGCGGTGATCAGCACCGAGCCGCGCAACCGGCCGCACAACGTCCTGGGCACCCATCGCGTCATGTTCGCCGTCGACGACCTCGAGGGCACCGTTGCCCGCCTGCGGCCCCACGGCGCCGAACTCCTCGGCGAGATCGCCCGGTTCGAGGACAGCCATCTGCTCTGCTACCTCCGTGGCCCGGAGGGCGTCATCGTCGGACTGGCCCAACAACTGCGCTGAGTCTTCGCTCAGGACCCGGCTCGTCCATCAGCCGGACGTCCGCCGCCTTCCCGGTCCGGCTGTGGTGGGCGGGCAGGGGACATGGGGACCGGTCGCGGTGTGCGGCGGACTCGGCCGAGGGGCGCGGCAGGGGCAACCGCGTCCGGTCTCACGGGCGGCCCAGCCGGCGATCGAGCGCGGCACCGGCGTCGGGGCAGTTCCTGCGGACGCAGTCGAGGAAGGCACCCAGCACGGGCGAGCGGTCCCGGCCGGCGAAGGACAGGACCAGGTCGGGAAGCGCCGTGCGCGGGGTCACTTCACAGAACCGGATCCCCGGGCGCGGGGCCGACAGCATGCGAGAGGGTCCGAGGCCCACGCCGATCCCGCAGGCGGCCAGGCCGATGATCGTGTGCACGTCCCGGGCGGTGGTCGCACCGTCCAGTGCGGCGGCGTCCTCGTCCAGCAGGGTGCGCAACCCCGCGGCGACCGCGGGTTCGTCCTCTCCGGAGGCCACGATCAGCGGCTGCCGCCGCAACTGGTCCACGCTCACCGACGCCTGGCCCGCGTAGGGATGCGCGCTGCTGACGACGGCGATCAGACGGTCGTGCCCTACCGGGACGGACACCAGGTGCTCGGCGCCGGCCCCGCGGGGCGGTCCCAGGGTGACGGCCACGTCCAGTTCTCCGGCGACGAGGGCGGTGGCGCTGCGGCGGGATGCCATCTCGTGCAGCTCCAGCCGTACATCGGGCCGCTCGCGGCCGAACCGGCCCAGAACGTCCGGCAGCGGGTCGAGCAGCGCGGAGGCCACGAAGCCCAGGCGGAGCCGGCCCGTCTCGCCGCGAGCAGCCCGGCCCGCGTCGGCCGTGGCCGCCGTCATCTCCTCCAAGGCCCGCCGCGCCCGGGCGAGGAACGCCTCGCCCGCGGCGGTCGGGAACACCCCCTGGCGCGTCCGGTCGAACAGCCGGGCCCCGGTCTCGCGCTCCAGGTCGGCGATCTGTTTGGACAGCGGAGGCTGCGCGATGCCCAGCGCGCGGGCGGCCCGGCCGAAGTGTCCGTGCTCGGCGAGAGCGAGCGCATACCGAAGGTGCCGCGCCTCCATGACCGTCCGCCCTCCATACACAGAAAGTATCGCCGGCCAGTGTGTCATCTCTTGCCCTGGATGGCCCGGCCGTCACCGACTGGGATGGGCGGCGTGACACCCACTCTGAACACCGCGGACACCGATCTGCACACCACCGTCTTCGTTCTCGTCCACGGCGCCTGGCACGGCTCGTCGCAGTGGGCGGCGACGCAGCTCGCACTCGCCGGTCTCGGGGCCGCGAGCGTGGCCGTCGACCTGCCCGGGCACGGCTTCGACGCTCCTGTGCCCAGTGGGTACCTGCTGCCTGGCCGGCCGGGTCTGCTGACCGAGAGGTCGCGGCTCGCCGACGTGACGATGGACGACTGCGCCGATGCCGTCCTGGACACGCTGCGCCGGGTCCGCCGCTACGGCCGTGTGGTGCTCGTCGCCCACAGCGCGGGCGGCGGCCCCGCGTCGCTCGCCGCAGAACGCGCACCCGAGCTGGTCGACCGCATCGTCTACCTCTCCGCGTTCGTCCCCGCCGGCCGCGCCCGGTTCTTCGACTACCTCGGCGCCCCGGAGAACTCCACCGCAGGGGGTCAGGGCCTCAGCCTGGGTGATCCCGAGGCGCTGGGCGCCGTACGGATCGACCCCCTCTCGCCGGATCCCGCCTACGTCGAGGAGCTGCGGCAGACCCACTACCACGACACGCCCGCCGACCGCTTCGACCGCTGGCGCCTCGCGCTCAGTCCCGACCTGCCGCTGGCCGTACCGGCGACCCCCGTGGTCGTGACCGCGGGACGGTGGGGGCGTGTCCCGCGCACCTTCGTGCGCTGTGCGCAGGACCGGGCGCTGCCGGTGGCCGTACAGGACCTGATGATCGCGGAGGCCGACCGGGCCATGCCGGGCGAGCCGTTCACCGTCCGCACCCTGCCGGGCAGCCACAGCCCGTTCGCCGCCCGGCCGCGGGAACTGGCCGAGGCCCTGGTCCGGTGAACGGCCGCCGCCTCCTGCTGCCAGTGCGGCTGAGCGCCACCTCTGCGCAGAGGCTCGACGTCACGCTCGCGCAGGCCGCCGCTGCGGCCCCAGCCGGTCCGGCGGGGGCGCGCGCCCCGGCCGGGGGCGGCTCGTGCCGGCCGGGTGCACCGTCGCGTACGCGTGCCCGTGGTCGATGGGGGGATGCCGGACCGGCGACGGCCCGTGCTGGGGGTGTCCCCCCTTCCGGTCCTGGGGTGCGCCGGATCGCGCCCCGCCGGGGGGCGGACCTAGCGTCCAGTCATGACTTCGACTCTGCGAAAGCACCTGGTCATGGCGCTCGGTGTCGCTACGCTGCTCACCGCGGGTGTGGCCCCCGCCATCGCTCAGCCCGTCGGCCCCTGCCCTGCGGAGCGGTTACGCCGTGACACCGAGGCGATCCACGCCCTCGGTGTGAGCGGGGTGCAGGCCCGTGTGATCGCGCCCGACGGGCGGCAGTCGGTCGCCACCAGCGGTACCGCCGACCTGAAAACCGGCCACCCGGTCTCTTCCGGCGGTTACTTCCGCATGGCCAGCACGTCCAAGACAATGGTCGCCGCCGTGATCCTCCAGCTGGAGGCCGAGGGCAGGCTGTCCCTGGACGACACGGTCGACCACTGGCTGCCGGGCGTGGTGCGGGGCAACGGCAACGACGGCAGTCGGATCACCGTCGGCCAATTGCTCCAGCACACCAGCGGCATCCACGACGCCCTGCCCGGATACACCACGCCGGAGGAGTACTTCCAGCAGCGCCACACCGTCTACGAACCTGAGCGGCTGGTCGGCCTCGCCATGGCCCACGAGCCGGACTTCCCGCCCGGCGAGGGCTGGGCGTACTCCAACACCGGCTACGTCCTGCTCGACATGATCGTCCAGAAGGCCACCGGACACCCCGCCCACCAAGAGATCGAGAACCGCGTCCTGCGCCCGCTGGTTCTCGACGAGACCCGGTGGACGGGCACCTCCTCCACCCTGCCGGAGCCCCACGCCCAGGCTTACCAGTTCTTCGGCCCCGGTTCGCGGGTGGACGTCACCGACCAGATACCGGTGGACCACGAGAACCTTTCGTGGGTCACGACCATTCGGGACGAGAACCGCTTCCTCCGCGCGCTGCTCGGGGGCCGCCTGCTACCGGCACGGCAGCTGGCCGAGATGAAGCACACCGTCCCCGTGAGCGCGGAGGCCGAACGGCTCTGGCCCCACGGCCGATACGGACTCGGTCTCGTGGAGCGCCCTTTGACCTGCGGAGGAACCTACTGGAGCCATGAAGGCGGGGACGGCGGCTACATCACCCTCAACGGCGTCACCGAGGACGGACGTCGAAGCGCCGTGGTCTCCATGTCCGAGGCACGCGGCGACACCCCGGAACACATACTGGAGCAGGAGAGCGCGGCCGGCATCCTGATCGACCACGCGCTGTGCGCCGGGGGACCCGGCACCCGGTGAGCGCGGAGGTGTCCCTCGCTGTGGGCGGCGAACACAGCGAGGGACTCCCCCGGCGTCGCAGACCAGCGTCGCGTGCCCCGGCCTCTCGTGGCCCCGTTCCGGCCGCGTGTCCGCGCGCCGGGCGGCCTCAGCCGCCCGGAACGCGCCGTGGGTTCGTCCGGGGTTCCCTTCAGTCCTGTGCCGCGGGGTCCCGGGTGGTCAGCAGCGGCTGGAGGTCCGTGGCGTATTTGCGGATGAGGTCGGGCGACAGGTGCGGGATGTCGTGAGCCGTTCCCACTCCGGTCCGCCGGACGGCTGCCTGGAAGCGGGCCGAGGGGATGACCGAGCCCGGGTAGGGCCGTTCGGGAGTGCGGTAGCCGTGCAGCAGCGGCAGGACGGAGTGTTGGCGCCGGGTCTCCGGGAGGGCGCGCAAGGCCGCCTCCAGTCGGACCAGCCAGTCGTCGTAGTCCGTGATCCGTTCGATGCTGTGGCCGTCCGCGGCCAGCCAGTCCACGAAGGTGTCCAGGCTGACGCCGTCGTCGTGCGGGTTCACCAGGCTGTAGGTGCGGTATCCCGAGGTGGCGCCGCCCAGGGCGGCCACGCAGGCCGCGGTGAAGTCCACGGGCAGGCCGTCGTAGTGCGGCCGGCCCGCGCCGTCGCCCTCGGTGCGGTAGAAGGAGCGCGGGGCGAGTCCGGTGGCGAGGACGCTGAACAGCAGCCGGCTGAACATGTCGGGCACGTTCAGCTGCCCGGCGTACCGGCTGTGGGCGAGGATCATGTTGGAGCGGAACACCGTCACCGGCAGGTCGTGCAGCTCGTGGGCCTCGCGCAGCAGTACCTCGCCCGCCCACTTGCTGGTGGCGTAGCCGCCGGCGTAGCCGTCGTCCACGGGCTGGACGGGCAGTTCGGTGCGTACGTCGCAGTCCTCGTCCAGGGGATCGCCGGCCGGGGACGTGGACACGGCCACGCTGGAGATGTACGTGACCGGTTTGAGCTTCGTGGTCAGGGCGAGCCGGATCACCTCTGCGGTCCCGACGACGTTGGCCTCGAAGAGGTGGTCGTAGGGCAGTACGTGGTTGACCAGGGCGCCCGCGTGAACGATCAGGTCCACGTCGGCGGCCAGGCGTTCCCGGTCCGCCTCGGGCAGTCCGAGGCCGGGTTCGGCGATGTCACCGGCGAGGACCTCCAGGTGTCCGTCGGCCAGTTTCGCGAAGGTGTGTGTCAGGTCCGCGTCCGCGCCGCCGTAGGCGTCGGTCAGCCGGCGGCGGGCGGACGCCGCGTCCCGGCCGCGGACCACGACCGTCAGCCGGCCGTCCACGGGGGCGAGCCGCTGGAGCCACTCCAGGGTGAGGAAGCGCCCCAGGTACCCGCTGGCGCCGGTCAGCAGGACGTGGCGGGGCTCACCGGAGGGCCGCGGCAGTTCGCGGGTGGCGTCCAGCAGGCGCGCGTCGAGGAACCGGTCGAGGGTGAGGTCCTTGGCGTGCACCTCGGTGGCGCCGGCGCCGTGCACCGAGGCGAAGGCCGGCCGGTTCGCGGTGGTGGTGCGCTTGGCCTCGATGTAGGCGGCGAGCCGGCGCAGATCGTGCGCGGGGCTGATGATGACGTCGACCGGCACCCGGAATCCGAAGGCGCCCTGGAGCAGGTCGGACAGGGACACCGCCGACAGCGAGTCGCCGCCCAGGTCACGGAAGTGCGCGTCCGGGCTCGCCTCGGCCGAGGTGCCGGCGAGGACCGCCCGCACGGCTCGCCGGACGGTCTCCAGCACGGGCCGGGTCGCGCCGGTGCGGCGGACCTCGTTCAGTTCGTCGTTCTCGCGGGCGGCGATGTCGGCGTACAGGCGCTCCAGGCGCTCGCCGTAGCGCTCCAGCAGTTTGGGCCAGAGCAGCTTGCGGTGGTCGGAGAGCAGCCCGTTGGCCTGGCTGAACGGCTCGGTCTCCAGGAGGAGGCCGCGGGGTATCTCGTAGGAGTTCAGGCCGTGTTCGCGGGCGATGTCCCGGAAGGAGGCGTCCAGGAGCTGTTCGAGGCGCTGCGGGTCGTCGCCGTACCGGGCCAGGGCGTCCTCGGTGGGGACGACGACGGCGAGCAGGTAGGAGCGTTCGCTGTTGCCGTGGACGAAGATCTGCCGGACCAGGGGGGCGGCGGCGAAGACCGCCTCCAGGCGCGCGGTCGCCACGAACTCGCCCTGGGAGAGCTTTAGGACGCTCTTGCGGCGGTCCACGACGGCGATCCTGTCGGGCGCCAGCTCGGCGACGATGTCGCCGGTCCGGTAGTAGCCGTCGGCGTCGAAGAGTGCGGCCGTCAGCTCCGGCTGCCGGTAGTAGCCGGGGACCACGGAGTCGGACTTGAGCAGCAACTCGCCGCGCGGGTGGGGGGTGTCGGTGCTGAAGTAGCCCAGCTCCGGTACGTCGGCGAGGCGGTAGCCGGTCACCGGGGGGCGCAGCAGCTCGCCGTCGACGGAGATGCCGGCGGCCTCCGTCGAGCCGTACACGTTGTGCAGGGGGATGCCGAGCAGGGACTCGATGAACTCGGTGAGTCCGGCGGACAGGGGGGCCGAGCTGTTGCTGGCCCAGGTGACGCGGCCGCCGAGTACGTCCTCGCGCAGATGGCGTCGCACCTCGTCCGCCGCCGCCTGGGGGGGTGCGCCCTCGTCGACGCGGCGGCTCAGCTCGCTCTGGTAGCGCTGGTGCAGCAGCTCGCACACGCGCGGTACCAGGGACAGTTCGGTGGGCCGGATGAGCGCGATGTCCTCGAAGAACGTGGAGAGGTCGCTGGAGGCGGTGAAGCAGGTCGTTCCGCCGCGCACCAGCGCGTTCTTGAGCGAGGAGTGGCCGGCGACATGGCTCATCGGCATGTAGTTGACGGTGACGACGTCGGTGCCGGCGAAGAGCTTGGACCAGGCGCCGCCCCACATCGCCCGGGCCAGCCTCTCGGTGTACATGGCGCCCTTCGGGGTGCCGGTGCTGCCGGAGGTGTAGATGAGCATGGCGAGCGGGTCCTCGTCGTCGCCGGGTGTGTACAGCGGGGCCGGGAGCAGGGTCTCGGCGTGGTCGAGGAGGTCCGTGAGGGTGGTGACGTCGATGTTCCGTCCGGTGCCGGTGAGGCGGTCGCGCGCCTCAAGGAAACGTTCCTTCTCGTCGTCGGCCGCGGTGTGGTGGTCGAAGACGACGAGGCGGCGCACCGACGGCGTCCTCAGTGCCAGTTCCGTTCCCTCGGCCAGTCGCTCGCTGCTCGCGGCGATCAGCGTGGGCTCGGTCTCGGCGGTGATCGACGCCAGCTGGTCCAGCGGCGCGCTGGTCTGCAACGGCACGGTGACGGCGCCGAGATGGATGCAGGCGAGGTCGAGGGTGGCGTAGTCGCGGCTGGTGAAGCCGAGCAGGGCCACGCGGTCGCCGGCGCTCAGCGGGTGCTCGGGGTGGTGGTGCCATTCGCTCGCCACCGCGCGGATCCGGTCCCACAACTCGCGGTAGGTGGTGGTTTCGTAGCGGGGCAGCAACCGGGCGGACACGCGCCCGGTCCGGGCGTCGCGCACGAATTCCCTGGAGCGTTCACCGACCGCCGGCCGGTCCGCGTGGCGCTCAAAGACGTTTTCCATGACTTGCGCGAGTCGCAATGTGGTCTCCGCGTCGCATAGGTGTACGGGCGTGTGAGGGCGTGCACGGACGTGTTCGGAAGCTGAAAAGGGGCGCGGGGTGCGAGGCCGGGGGACGCGCGTCGTGCGGGGGACGGCCCGGGCGGGCTGCGCCGCACCGTGGACCCTGGCGCGATGCTATGCGCGGGGAATCGGGGGCCGGGAGAAAGACGGTGAGGTTCTGTCAGGTCGCCGGCCCGGCCCTCCCGTGACGGCGCGCGTCCGGTGGGGCGTCGGCTCGGGGGGGGGTGCCTCTATGTCTTTCGTCAAGCGAGGCGTGGGGTTCTGGGTTCGTAGAAGGTGCCGTCGCGGAGCATGGCGAACAGGACGCTGA
>NZ_JBEYJA010000106.1:0-8683 GCF_040703815.1 Streptomyces sp. NPDC006743
CCGTGAGTCTCCGGGACCGTACCCGGCACCGGCGCGGGGGGGGGGGGCGGGGGGGGGGGGGGGGCCCCCCCCCGCGGGGGGGGGGGGGGGGGGGGGGGGGGGGGGGGGGGGGGCCCCCGCCCCCCCCCCCGACGCCGGTCCCGCACCCCGCACCCCGCCCCCGCTCCCCGCACCCCGCACCCCGCACCCCGCACCCCGCCAGACGCAACGAATTCGCTTTAAGATGGTCGCCATGAGCAGGCAGATGGTACGCCCCGGCGGACGCAGCGCCCGTGTCCAGGCGTCGGTCCACACCGCCGTACGCGAACTCGCCTCGGAAGTGGGCCGCGACGCCCTGACCGTACCGATGATCGCCCAGCGCGCCGGCGTCACACCGTCGACCGTCTACCGCCGCTGGGGAGACCTGCAGGAGCTGCTCTCCGACGTAGCGGTCGAGCACCTGCGCCCCGAGACCGCGCCCGCGGACCACGGCACCCTGCCGGCCGATCTGACGGCCTGGGCCGAACAGTTCCTCGACGAGATGTCCTCCCCCGCCGGCCGCGCCTACATCCGCGACGCCCTGCTCGGCGACCCCGACGGCGGCAACGCCGGCCAGTGCTCCGCCTACGCGGCCCAGCAGATCGACCTCATCCTCACCCGCGCCCGCGAACGCGGAGAGGAGACGCCCGGCACCGAGACCGTCATCGACCGCATCGTCGCCCCTCTCATGTACCGCATCCTCTTCCGTCCGCAGGAACTCAGCGCCCCCTACGCACACCACCTCGTCAGCACACTCCTCGATCCCGTCGCTCCCTGACCGCAGCCGCTCCAGCACCTCAGCCCGCCCCATGACCTCGGTCGCCCCATGACCTCACAGAGCCTGCCCCGCTCAGGACCCCGGGCGCCGGGCTCCGGGGTCCCCGGCGGGACGCGCCGTCAGGCGGAGCTGTCGCATACCCGTTCGGCCTCGGCGGCGGTCACGCTGCGCCGGACGTCGGCGTCCGCGAGTTCCTGGCGGCCGGCGGCGCCCGGATGCCCGCCCGCGGCGATCTGGGCCTCGTAGGCCTTCTTCGTCTCGTCGAAATCCTTCCGGGCCCGGTCCGCGGCCGCCTGCGCGCTCGCGCAGTCGTCGGTCGTGGCGGCAGCCGCCGGGAGCGTGGTGAGGGGAAGCGCCAGAAGTACGGCCGCAGCGGCCGTTCCGGCGAGCGAGCGGATCGATTCCATGACCTGGAACTCCTTTGCCCGTGGCGCACCTTGCTGGTGACGCGACCTGCCGGCGACACACGTCGTCGGGACGCACACGCACGTTGTCGGTGACCACTCTGCCCGTGGCACACCTCGTGCGCGGCACACCTCGTGCGTGACGCACCATGCCGCCTGCCAGGGCACACCCTGTCCGTGGTGCACCACCCCGCGGTCCGGCGCGCGCCGCTCTCTCCTGCCACCGGATGACTGCGCGTGGACGCCGGTGTCCGCACACGCCCGGTGACCGCACACACCCGGTGTCCTCACACACCCGGTGTCCGCACGGACTCGGTGTCCGCACACCACCCTCCTCCCGGGAGACGGGCACCGCCACCGGCGAGGCCCGTCGTCGGGCCGGCGCGGGTGCGGCACGCCGTCGTGGAGCCTTTCGAGCGGAGCGCTCACGTCACCTGTTCGGCCTAACGGGGATGCCGCGCCGAGAGGGAGGCCCTGCACTGGCACGAGAGCGTCGTCCGGCAGTGAGGAGGACACATGCGCGGCACAACGGCTTCCCTCGCCCTCGTCACAGCGGTCCTGAGCGCGGGCCTGTTCGCCTCCCGGGCGGAGGCGAACCCGGCGGTGCAGGTGTCACCGGCGACGCTCGGGGCCGGGGGTACGGTCACGATCCGTGTCACCTGCGACACCGGCACGTCGCAGACGGTCGACGCCACGTCCCAGGCCTTCCGGGACGGGACGGTGACGCTGCGCCGCACCCAGGGCACCGTGTACGCCGGGCAGGCCACGATCGCCCCGGCCGGGAACTTCTCCTCCGGCGGTCCCGACCCCGTCGGGCGCCTGTCGCAGTGGGGTGTCGACGGCATCTGCCCCGGCGGCGGCGCGTTCCACGCGGGTTTCACCGTGGACCGGGGCCGTTGAGGCGGGTGTCGCGGGGCCGGGCGGGTGTCTCGTGCGCGGACCGCCCCGTGCGCACGCCTGTGGTGGGCGCCGGGGCAGGGTCCGCGGCCGCGGTGTGCCGGTCGTACAACTCGGTGACCAGGGCTCGTGCGTAGTCCTCGTCCGTTTCCGGGATGGAGAACACCACCCTGAAGTAGAGGGGCGCGACCACGCGGTCCAGCACCTGCGCCAGCTCGGGGGTCGTCTCCCCCCGCCGGGCCGCGGCCTCCAGGGCCGCGTGGAACCGGGTGCTGACCCGCTCCAGGCACTCGCGCAGCCCGGCGCGGCGCTCGTCGACGTCCGGTGCGACTTCGGCGCGGAAGAACGCCACCCCTCCCGGCCGGGACAGGTCGGTGAGTGTCCACACGGCGGCCTGTTCGAGGTCCTTGCGCAGATCACCCAGCAGCTCGGGCGTCCCCTCGTCCTGCCGCCGCGCGGCCACGTCCGCCAGGAGGGCGGAGGTCGTCCCCCAACGGCGGTAGACGGAGCTCGGGTTGACACCGGCGCGGCGCGCCACCGCGGGGATGGTCACCTTGTCGGTGCCGACCTCCTGCACCAGTTCCACGGTCGCCCGGTGCACGGCGGCGCGCACCCGGGCGCTCCGGCCTCCGGGACGGCTCTCTTTGCTTTTGGCGGTCACCCCCTCAGCTTAAAGCAATGAGTTGCGCTTTAGCTCACCATCCTCCTAGAGTGCTTAAAGCGGTGATCGCCGCTTTAAGCAGACTTTCCGAGGAGACCCATGTCCCACTACGAGGCCCAGTACCAGCTCGGCAGAACGTTCCACTCCTGCCTCGCCGCCGGCGACTGGGACGGCATCCGCGCCCTGCTCACCGACGACGCCACCTGGACGCTTCCCGGTGACAACACCATCTCCGGTACGGCCGACGGCGCCGATGAGGTCGTGGAGAGGGCGAAGAAGATCGCCTCCTACGGGCTCAACTTCGAACTGCTGCACATCCTGGTCAGCCGCGAGAACATGGCCCTGTCCCTGCACAACACCGCCCGCCGGGGCGAACTCCGCCTGGACGAGCACCTCTCCACCGTCTGCCGCCTGCGCGACGGCAGGATCGCGAGCATCGAGACGTACCTGTCCGACGTCGCGGGCATGAACGCGTTCTTCGTCTGAACGGAGAACGCCCAACGCCCGCCTCAGGGGCCCGGCCGGCTGCGCCACCCGGGCCGGGTGGCGCAGCGTGTGCTGTGCGGGCCCGGCGTCAGGCCCAGGGGGACGTCACGGCCCAGCTCGTGTCGTCGGGCCATGCGGTGGCGCTGTCCCAGTCGTGGGAGCCGCCCTGGCTCGCGATGTAGGCGGCGTAGTCGTAGTGGCGGACGAAGTCGCTCGGGTAGTTGGCGGACCGCAGCGAGATGCCCTGGCCGTTGTGACCGGCCTGCGGACAGAACGTGGCGTCCTGCTGGGCGAGGCCGCCGTCGATGGTGTCGACGCGCAGGCGGAAGTCGTAGTGGCGCAGGTACTGCCCCGGCTTGTCGGCGGACTCGAAGGAGACGCAGGAGGTGTCGCCCAGGCCCGCGCGCACGATCCAGGTGGCGGCGGCCCTGTCGGCCGGGGCACTGGCGGAGGAGACCGTGGCGATGGAGGCGTTGGTGCCGGCGCTGTCGTGCCGCAGGTACTGGCTGGTGCAGCAGGCGGTGGTGGCTCGCAGCGAGACGCGGGAGCCCACGGGGAGTGCGCTCGCCGCGGGGGAGGTGGCGTAGCCGACCGCGTTGATGCCGGCCTGGACCGCGTTCTCGGTGGCCGCCGAGGGGTAGCCGGAGGTCATGACGCCCTCGTAGAAGGTCCCGGCGGAGCTGTTGCTGTTGTCGCCGCCGATGCCGAGGATGAGGGCTCCTTCCTTCTTCATCGGGTTGTAGCCGGTGGCGTTGGGACGCGGCCCGTCGTAGGAGGTGGAGAGGCCGCCGGACTGGGCGTTGCCGGACCGGATCGCCCAGTGGTTCGGTCCGCCCTTGACGACGGCGGTGAGGAAGCGGTGGCTGACGCTGGGGTTGTTGGCGTTGTAGCCGCGGTCGGCCCCGGAGAACAGGCCGTTCTCCAGGTCGGCCATGACCCAGGGGCCGTTGCCGGTGCCGTAGCCCCAGACCTTGATGTTGCCGAAGTAGACGGTCTCCATGTGACCGTTGCCGGTGTCCCGGCTGCTGGTCTCGGCGTTGCCGTAGTCGAAGCAGCAGCCGCCGTTGTAGTGGGTGCCGTCGAGGACCGCGTACATGCCTTCCGGCTGGTCCCCGGTCGCGATGCCGTTGGTGTTGTTGTTGCGGTATCCGGTGCCGGGGGCGATGAAGACGCCGTACGCCTTGTGGCCGCCCACGGTGACCGGAGCGGCGGACGCCTCGGCGAGGTTGTCGTATCCGCCCGCGGCGGGGCCGTTGAACCCTCCGGGCGGTGCCTGGGTGAGGTGGTTGCCGCGGCCCGACTGGTCGTAGATCACAGTGATGAGGCAGCTCGTGCGCGCGCAGAAGGAGTCCTGCGCGGCGGCGTCGGCGTAACCGCCCGCGCTCAGCACGCCGATGTCGCGGGTGGCTCCGTCCGAGGCGCGTTTCACCTGGTAGAGACGGCTGTTGTAGGCGGAGTACAGCGCACGGGTGGTGCTGTGCGCGGCGACGCAGGGGGTGCCGCCGGCGGCGTACAGGTCACAGGGCAGTGAGCCGGCGGCCATGGCGGTGCCGCCCGCCGAGGTCTGCACACCGAGCACCGCGCCGGCCATGGCCAGCACCAGGGCCAGTACGGCGAGCGGCCTGCCCCGCCACGCACGGGACGTTCTCACGGACATGAGTGGTCTCCTGAGAGAGGGACGACGGTGGGGCTCCCCGACAGGGGCCGGACAGCCCGGTGGGTTCTCCGTCCGGCGGTCCGGCCCCGGCTCGTCGAGGGCCACGGTGGGATGCGAAGCGGGGTCACCGCCACGGATTGTTCGATATTTCGGACGGAGTTCGGTTAACCGGTCAGAAGGTAGGGCGCAGTCGCGTACACGTCAATGGAGAGCGCGGACATCACCCGGAGCCCGGCGGCTTCAAACGTCTCGACTCGGCCGTTTCAGGGAGCGTTCGGAGGGCCGGTCAACAAACGAAAGGGCAACTGCGCCGCCGGTCTGGTCGAGCCGGTCGAGCCGGGTGCGTCCACCGGTCCCGCGGCAGGGACGGCACGGACTCGCACCCGGGAACGTGACACGGACCCGCGCCCGGGGAGGGGGTGCGGGTCCGTGCCGGCGCGTGCGTGCTCAGCTGGTCGTCAGGGCGGTGTCGTCCACGACGAAGTCGGTCGCGAGGTAGGCGTCCTCGACGCCGGTGTGAACTTGAGGGTGACCGTCTGGCCCGCCAGTGAGGACAGGTCCAGGGACTTCCGGCTGTAGCCGGAGGCCGCGTTGGCGTTCGAGTACGTCGCCAGGGTCTTCGAGCCGGCGGTCACCGTCAGCTTGTCGTAGACGGTGCTGCCGATCTCCGCGGTGTCGACGTGCAGGTAGAAGGCCAGGGTCGCCTTGCAGCCCGCGGGGATCGTCACCGTCTGGGACAGCGTGTCGGTGTGCGCGGAGCCCCAGCCGTTGAGCCAGGCGGTGTAGGAGCCGCTGTGGGCCGGCTCACGGGTGTCGTTGGTGATGACGCCGCTGTTGGTCCAGCCGGTGTCGCCGGACTCGAAGCCCGGGTTGGCCAGCAGTTGCGTCGAGGTGCAGCCACCGCCGCCACCGCCGCCGGTGCCGACCGTCCAGGTGAAGGCCGCGGTGCCGGTGGCACCGGTGGAGTCCTTCACGGTGACGGTGGTGCTGGAGGTCCCGGCCGTGGTGGGCGTTCCGGAGATCACGCCGGTGGAGCTGCCGATCGACAGGCCGGTGGGCAGACCGGAGGCGCTGTAGGTCAGGGAGCCGCCGATCGCGCGGTGGGCAGCGTCAGCATCTGGTCGCCGAGCATGTGCAGCGGTACGTAGTGGTCCGCGGCACCGGCCGGCAGCAGGACGTCCTGGGTGACTCGGTGCGAGACGTCGTCGGTGCGGTAGGCGCGCCAGCCCTTGAACACCTCGGCCGCGGTGGCGGCGCCCATGACGCGCTTGCCCTGCTCGACGAACCACCGCGTCAGCAGGTCGTTCCTGCATGCCTCCTCGACGGCCGCGTCGAGGACCGGCCCGGGAATGCTGTCGGCGTGGGGCGGCGCTGCAGGCTCCGCGGACTCAGCTTCAGCTCCCTGGCCACCGCCGGCAGTGACCGGCCGTCATCGGCCATATGGGCGGCGAGCACCTGCCCGATCCTGTCCGTCCAAGGGGAGGGGGTCGCCTGAACCGGTGACGATGCCTGAGCCGTGATCACGTCGGCCGCGTGCTGCCGCAGGATCACGCCGAGCCAGGCGTCGGCGTCCGGCAGCGAGGGCCAGTGCGGCACCGTCACCGCCCGTGGCCTCCAGACCCGCAAGGATCAGCCGGGGCGCGGACACGTGCGCCGTCGGCGCCTGCGGCCACGCCCCTTCCAGCGGCACAGGGGACTCGCCCGCAGCCGGGGGGCTCAGGGCGCCGCGGCCTCCCCGGGCAAAGGCACGGGGCACGCCCGTGTGCCGAGCGGTGTCCTCACTCCGACAAGGCTTCGCGTCCGCCTCGTGCATCAGATCATCGTACGAGCATGGCCTCTCCCGACGTGCGGGGAGGACTGCCCCGGAAGGTGTTCCCGCGGGCGGCGGCGGGCGGGCGTCTTCGACGGCCGGTTCCACGGAAGCCGGCCCCTGCACCCGCAGGTCCGCCAGCAGGGGGGCACACGGGTGACCTGTGCGCCCGGGCCGCGTGGTCGCCGAGTCTCCCGGGCCGTCCTCGCGCATCCCGGACGACCTGCCCGGAGAGATGCACGAGCTGGGTTCCGTCGACGGTGACGACCTGCCCGAGCTGGTCGGACGGGCCGTGCGCGGACGGTGGACCGACGCGGTCCACCGGCCCGATCAGCTTCTTCAGGAGTCACGAGGGCGTACCCGCCCAGGCGGTCAGCGCCTGGACCCGCTCGTCGCGGCGCGCGCCGCGGTCGGTGGTACGGCCGGCCCACGCGACGTGGCCGTCGGGGCGTACGAGAACCTCGGTGACCCCGTCGAGGTCCGCGTGCTCGTCGTACTTGTCGACGGTGACGGCCGTGACCCGCCGGCCCCAGCCCGCATCGACGGCCTCCCGAAGGGCCGGGTCCCCGGCCCGGGCGAGCAGGACGAAGCGGCCCGGGGCGAGCAGTTCGTACACCCGTGTCGCCTCCGAACCGGCGGCGGTCAGCCCGATGTCGGGCATACGCCGGCCCACCAGCGGATCGGCGCCCGAGGCCGCCGGCGGATAGCGGGTGCCGAGCGCGGAGACCTGATCGGCGAGCCACCGGTTGACCTCCGCCATGCCCAGCAGGTGGTCGAGGAGCTTGCGCAGGGCCGCGGCCGGGCGCTGATACCGCTCGATCAGCGTCAGTTCCGCCAGCAGGGTCTGGACCTCGGTGTTCTCGGTCACCGACCGGCCGACCGGCCGGCGCTCCCGGTCGTAGCTGTCCAGCAGCCCGGGCGGGGCCCAGCCGTTGACCACGGCGGCCAGCTTCCACCCGAGGTTCATGGCGTCCTGGAGGCCGGTGTTGAGCCCCTGGCCCGCCGCGGGGAAGTGGATGTGGGCGGCGTCGCCCGCCAGCAGGACGCGCCCCGAACGGTAGCTCTCCGCGAGCCGGGTGGCGTTGCCGAAGCGCGACAGCCAGCGGGGCTCGGCGACCCCGCAGTCGGAGCCGGTGATCCGGGTGAGCGACGTACGGAACTCCTCCAGGGTCACGGGCTCCCGGGACGGCACCCGCATCCGCTCCGGATCCAGGTAGACGAACCGGGTGAGCCCTCCTTCCAGCGGCGCGACGATCACACCACGGGCCCGTGCCACGTCGAGGGCGCCGGGCCGCGGGTCGACGACCGCGAAGTCCCCGAGCACCCCGGTCAGGGTCTCGTCGGTGCCGGGGAAGCCGATCCCCGCGCCCTGCCGCACGACGCTGCGCCCGCCGTCACACCCGACCGCGTAGAGGCCCCGCACGGTCTCGGTGCCGCCCCCGGGGACGCGCGCCTCCACCTCGACCCCGTCGTCGTCCTGGCGCACGCGGAGGGTCTCGTGTCCCCGGCTGATCTCCACCCCCAGCTCGTGCGCCCGCTCCTCGAGGATCGCCTCGGTGCGCGCCTGGGCCAGGAAGAGGGTGTAGCCGTGCCGGGAGTCGAGGGCGCTGAAGTCCAGCTGGGTGCGCAGCCCTGCGAAGTGCCAGCCGGGCACGGTCCGGCCGAGCGGGAGGAACCGGTCGAGCAGTCCCCGCTGGTCCATCAGTTCCACGCTGCGCGGGTGCAGGCTCAGCGCCCGCGAATCGCGCTGCGCTTCGGTGCGGCGCTCCAGGATCCGGGTCCGTACGCCCGCCAGTGCCAGCTCGCAGGCGAGCATCAGCCCCGTCGGCCCCGCACCCACGACGATCACGTCGGTGTTCATCGGTGATGTCCTCCGGTATTTAGTGAACGGCGTTCACGTGAACGGCGTTCACTATAGTGAGGTCCATGAGCTCCCCGTCAACCCCGGCCCGAGGCCGGCCCGCCCGCCTCG
>NZ_JBEYJA010000107.1:0-8453 GCF_040703815.1 Streptomyces sp. NPDC006743
ACCGTCGGCCACACCCTGGAGGAACAGGCCGCCCTCCGGCCCGAGGACGGAGGACCCACCGACGCGGGAACCCTCCACGAGGCGGTGGTGGAGGCAGGGACGTATCCACACCTCGCCGCCACCCTGCCGGTGCTCACCAGCACGGACTTCACGGCACACTTCGAATTCGGACTGCGACTGCTCCTGGACGGACTGCGCGCTCTCCGGCGGTGAGCCGGCGGCGGTGAGGCCGGCGGCGGTGTCCCCGCCACGGTCTCCCTGCGGGGCGTGAGCGTCGGGGCCGGCAGATGCTCGTCGAGGAGCAGATGCGGGTCGTACGCGCTGACAGGCCGCTCGAACCGCGGACAGGCGTTGCGCTCGATCGAGGCCCACGGCCGCAGCAGCCCCGACCTCAAGTCACCTCTCCCTACGCCGCCCTGTGGGACGTGGCGAGCCCTTCGTATGGTTGACCTGCCCAGGAGTGTCGGGCGTGGCCGTCACTTCTCTGCCACTTGTGGCTTGCGCCGATTGGCCGCCCGACACCCCACGACGATCGCGGTTGGCACTTCCGGCGAGCGGGCGGGCAAGGTACTGGTCAGGAGCGGCGGTTGAAGGTGTGTCCGCCGCTGGTGAGATACCGGCCCTCCTCGCCGCGTTGGAAGCGGGGCTGAAGCGGCAGGCCCTGATCGTCAGTGGTGGCGGACATCGTCTCCTGGATCTCGACAGCAGGAGGGCGAGCGGATCGTGGACCTGGACGCTCGCTGCTGAGACCGCCGTCACCGTCCTCACGGGTATACCGGGGCTTCGGTATCGACATCCTGGATATGGCCGAGGTGGAAGGTGTTCACCTCGTCATCGGTCCCGGCATACAGGTACGGCGGATCGAGTTCCAGGGAATGGAGGGTGTGGCTGGTGGGCCGGCGTTGCCGGGTCCGTAGGTGATGGCGGTGTCCAGGGCGTTGTCGATGGTGTGGGCGAGGCGGCGCAGGGCGGGCGGGTCCAGGTGCCGGGCGTCGCGGGTGAGGACCTGCTCGGTGGGGGAGAGCGCGGGCACCGTCTGGTCCGCGGCGTGGGAGAACAGGATCTCGGCCAGGTGGGCGAGATCGGGGGCGTCCGGCGCCGGCCCGATGGACCGTGGGGCGGGCAGGAGCGGGTGCCGGTCGGGGGCGGGGTGCTCGAGCCGGACCGCACCGCCGTGCTGTTCGTGGACGGGCGAGTACCCGGCGTCACGGAGTGAGGTGAGAACCGTGTCCGCGGGGAGCGGGCTGGTCAGCACGGTCGGGGCCAGCACACGCAAGCTCAGCGGGGCCAGCCGTCCGCTGGGGGCGATTTCGGCGATCAGGATGGTGTCCGTGCTGTGCAGGAGGCTGGCCGGGGTGGTGAGGCGGACCCGGCCGTGCGCGTCGCCGGTGTCCCGGACGAGGGTCGTCAGTTGCTCGGGAAGGGTCGGGGTGCCCGCGATGCTGTGCAGCGCCTGAAGGAGGTCGTCGGCGGTGCGCCCGGTGCCGAGGGCCCGGCGCAGCGAAGGGTGAGGTGCCAGAGGGATGCCGGGTGGCGTACGGCGCGGTCGGCCAGCGGGTCCAGGAGGGCGGCCGGCCGGGGCGAGCACACGCCGTCGACGGCGGCGGTGACGTCCGGATCGGTGTGGAAATGCGCTGTCTCGGCCGGCGGCGGCAGCACCGCATTCGACAGCGTGCCCGGCCCCCAGCGGTCCGGCCGCCGTCCACCTGTAGCAGGTTTGCACGTGCCGGGTGCGCTCTTCGACCGTACTTCACCGCTGGCCGCGCCTGGATCGCCGAGAAAGGGCAGACCTCTGCACTCCTGTGACGGCCAGGACACGAGTTCCGACCGCCCCTCGCCAGCGGTCTACCCACCGGTGGTTCCGCGCGGCACCCCGTGAGGGAACCTGACGGGCGCCGCTTGGCGGGGGATCCTGGGGGCATGGCAAGGCAGGCGGTGCGCCGGTGTGCTCAGTGCGGTGCTGAGCTTCCGAGGGAAAGCCGGCGCTCGCGGCAGTACTGCGGCGCCCGCTGCCGTATCCGGGCATGGCGTCGGCGCCAGCGTTCGCGTTCAGCAGGCGTCATCATGTGACGCCTGCCCGTGACGCTATCCGCCCTCCATCGCCTACCAGGGCATGCCGAGGGCTGCCCACTCCGCCTGCTGCTCGTCGGACAGCTTGTCGGCCCGGCGCCGCGTGGTGTCGACCACGGCACCCAGCTTGATTCCGGTCCCGTCCGGCAGGACCTCCACCGCCTTCCGCAATACCCACAGATGCTCCTCCCCGCTCGAAGAACTGCCGCACCGCTGCCAGGTTCACAGCCCGCGTCGCCTCCCGCCGCCCCACCGACCGCACCGCCGCAGCCCCGCGGCCGGGCCCGGCCCGCGCCCGGTACGGACCTCTTGCACGACCCAGCCGGTCGGCCGGCGCTTCCAGCCGGTCGGTGGGGACCTGGTCGTAGTCGACGCCGTCGACCGGCCGGACGTGCTGCGGGGCGCGGACCCGCACCCGGTACTCCGTGGCCCGCACGGCGCCGTCCTCGCTGCCCTGGTAGGACGGCAGGCCGACGAGGAACACCCAGCCGGTCTCGGTCTGCCGCCGCCTCCACAACCGCGCCACGATCTCCTGCTCGGGGTGCCCCAGGACCGGGTCGGCAGGCAGCACGACCCGCACCGGCACGGGGCCGGGCGCAGCAGGGTCAGGGGGCGTCGTCACGTTCCCACCGTACGCAGCCGTTCTCGGGCCGTGTGTGCCGCCCATGTCAGCAGCCGCCCTTCGCGTGGGAGAGGTGTCTGGGTGCCGTTGGGGAGTCATTGAAGGATTGTGGATCGGTTGATGTGGCTCGGCCGGGTCCATCTCCTTGGCGGCGTCAGCTCATGAACGGGTGATGGCCTGCTCGAGCAAGTCGTGAAGGACGCGCTGCTGCTGGGGGGTGAGGCCGGCCAGCGGTGAGTCCTGGGCGAGGAGTTCGAGGAGCCGTTCGCGGAGGGCAGTGCCCTCCGCGTTGAGGACGAGGTGCTTGGCGCGGCGGTCGGTGGGATGCGCGCGGCGCTCGACCAGGCCCTGTTTCTCGAGCTTATCGACGACGAAGGTGGCGTTGGAGGGTTCGCAACTCATGCGTTCGGCGAGCTCCCGCATGGTCAACGGCCCGGTCATCTCCCGCAGGGCGGTCGCCTGGGCTGCCGTCAGGCCGAGGGTGACGGCGCGTGCGCGTACGTGATCCGCGATCTGCTGGGACAGTCCGTTCACCAGACCGCACAGCTCTCGCTCGGCGATGGCCTTCGGTTCCGGGGGCGTCGTCATGCATCCCACCCTAGCAAGTCAGTCCATCAAGCCAGAATAATTAGAGCTTGAATGTTTCTAGCTTGATGCTTATGGTGGCGTGGTCGCCGCCGGGAGACGCGGCGACGAGCTGACACCGAATGGGGAGAGGGACCATGGTGATGAACTCCGCGGTTGACCAGAGCGAGCGGCTGCGGCGGCCGGCGGGTATCCGCTCGGTATGGCTGGGCGACACGAGGGTGTCCTTCGTGCCGGACGGGGACGTGCGGCTCCCGCCGCGCGGTTGGCTCCCGGACACCACCGACGAGGTGTGGGCCGGACACCCGGACTACCTGGACGCCTCCGGCCACCTCGTGGCGAGCATCGGCGCCTTGCTGGTGGAGAACGGCGATCGCGCGCTGCTGATCGACGCGGGGTTCGGGCCGCAGACGCTGCCGCCCGACCCGGGCACCCCCCGTGGCGTCATCCATGGGGGTGCACTCTTGGGCAGTCTGGCCGAACTCGGCCGCAGGCCGGAAGAGATCGAGGTGCTGGCATTCACACACCTGCACCCCGATCACCTCGGTTGGGCCTGGCACTCGGCCCCGGGCGGTGACCGGCCCGCGTTCGCCCATGCCGAGTACCTGGTGTCCGAGCCGGAATGGGCCCAGCGAGACCTCCTGGCGACGCACGGCATGGCCGAGGAGGTCACCGGCCTGGCGCCGTATGTGCGCACGGTGACGGACGGCCAGGAGATCTTCCCCGGTGTGCGAGTCCGGATCACCGCCGGTCACACGGCCGGGCATGCCGAGTACGTCATCACGTCGGGCAGGCGGCGGTTGATCGCCTTCGGCGACGCCCTGCACTCACCGATCCAGGTCGACCACCCCGAATGGTCTGCGGCTGTCGACCATGACCCCGTTCGGTCCGCCGACCACCGTCGCCGTCTCGTCGCCGAGCTGCAAGAACCCGACACAATCGGCTTCGGCGTCCACTTCGCCGACGTCGTGTTCGGGCAGGTCCGGCGGGACGGCGACGGTCCCGCCTGGCGCCCCCTGGACGCCTGACCCGCCGGGGACGACCGGTGACAACGACGATCGCGCGCGGGCCCCCGCAAAAGGGCGGCGCCCCGCTGTGGACAGCGCGGCCGCGACGATTCCCGGCCAGTACCTGGCGCGCGATTCCCGCCCCCTCGATGGAAGCCCTGGTACCCAGGCGGCGCTGAGCTCGGGCCGCTCGATGAGCTGACCGCGTTCGAAGTGCGCTCCGGCTCTGACAAGGGCGACGAGGTGGGGTGCGTTCACGGCCCGCCAGCGGGCCTGGGCGGACTCGACGAGCTTGAAGACCATGGCCAGGGCGGCGACCGCGCTGCCAGCGCCCCGATCACCTTGACAGACCCGACCAGGGCCCGGGACTGAGGACGACTGTCCGGGATTGCTGCACACGGCCGCCGCGGTCCTCACGGGGCGGGGCCTGCGGGCCAGGCCGGCGCGGCGCGTGCGCGGTGGCAAACGGATATGGCGGGTGGCCAGCACGGTGAACACTCTGGGATCAGTCGCCTACTGGGTGTTCGGACGCCGGCAGGACCTTATTGCGTCGGCAGACGCCCATACGCGGGAGGCATGAGTGAGCCGGGCGGGTACGACCACCTACGACGACGGTGCGATTCGCTGCGACGACCAGTGCCTGATCATCCGCGGCTACTACCCCTGGGGGGCGAAGCGGATCGCCCGCACCTCGATCAAGGGCATTGAGACACTCGACCTGACCGGCCCGAACAAGGTGCGCGCATGGCGGATCTGGGGCACGGGCGACTTCGTCCACTGGTGGAACTTCGACGCGAGGTGCCCCAGGAAGAGCCGCGCTCCGGTGATCGAGGTCGGACGCCGTGTGCGCCCCACGATCGCCCCGGACGATCCGGACGCTGTCCTGCGCATTCTCACCGCGGGCAGGGGCAGCAGGTGACCGGACCGTCTGGCGCGAGCCGGTGGGTGGCGATCGTGCCGGTGATCGCGAATTGCCTGCCGTCCGTGCATGGTCGACTGGCAGGGCCAGCTCGGCGCCGAGGTGATGGCCCTGGCTGCTCGCCTCCGTGGACGGCCTGCGGTTCGTCGTCCCCGTCCGGGCCCTGAACGTGGCCCCGTCGCCGAAGTACTTCGGGTTCAAGTGGGGCATCACCTGTCTCAACGCCGTCAACGACCATGTCGCGGGAATCGGGCAGATGGTCGTGCCCGGCATCCCACGCGACTTCCTGCACATCCTGGACGCCCTGCTGAACCTCGACGGCGGGGTCAAGCCGGAGATGGTGGCAACCGACAACGCCTCGTACTCCGACATGGTGTTCGGCCTGTTCAAGATCCTCGGCTACAACTTCAGTCCCCGGTTCCGCGACCTGGACGACCAGCGGTTCTGGCGGGCCACGACGCCCGGCGTCGAGACCGGTACGTACAGGGCGGTGGAGGACCTGGCCCGCAACCGGGTGAACCTGAACAAGGTGATCACGCACTGGCCGGACATGCTGAAGGTCGCCGGGCCCCTGGTCACCAACCAGGTCCGCGCCTACGGCCTGCTGCGCATGTTCGGCCGCGACGGCCGCCCCCCTCCGCCGGAAGCCGCGTTCGCCGAGTACGGGCGGGTCGCGAAGACCGAGCACCTGCTGCGCGTGGTCGACCCGGTCGACGACACCTACCGCAGGCAGTGAACCGGCAGCTCACCATGCAGGAGTCCCGCCACAAGCTCGCCCGCGACGTGTGCCACGGCAAGCGCGGCTCCCTCCACCAGGCGTACCGGGACGGGATGGAGGACCAGCTCGGCGCACTCGGCCTGGTCCTCAATGCCATCGTGCTGTGGACCACGAAGTACATCGACGCGGCTGTCGCCCAGCTGCGCGCCGAGGGGCACGAGATCCGCGACGAGGCCGTCGCGCGCCTGTCGCCGCTCAAGCACAGGAACCTGAACCTGCTCGGCCGCTACAGCTTCACCGCCTCGACCCCGGCCGCCGGCGCCCTGCGCCCGCTGCGTGACCGGACTGCGAGGCCATCGCAGCGCGCGCCGGAACCAGCAGACCGGTGCTCTACCTGCGCTGGCCGCAGTGTGAGGACCTGCTCATCGCCCCACTCACCCGGTACTGGCGTCCACTCGACATCCCTGACACCGGCAGCCTGCGCGAGGACGTCCTTCGTACGGTTCGTCGACCGGGCCGTCGAGCGCGGCGGACTCACAGACAAGCCGCGCTTCGAACGCGTCCTGAACCTGCCCTTCGACCTGGTGCGCCACGACATGCTGATGACCATGGGCGCAGTGCCGGACAAGACGATCGTCGAGATCCTGGACACGGTGTGGCTGCCCATGCTCGGCCTATCGCCCCACGGCGCGCGATCTGGACGGTGAGCGGCTGCGATCCGCAGCCGGTTGGCGCTACCAGGTGCGTGCGGTGCGGCGCAGGTCCTCGAAGCTCGCGCGCAGGTGGTGATCGAGCGTGCCCTGCTCCGGGTCGGCCAGCCACCGGGCCGCGCCGAGTTGGTGCGCGGCGACACAGACGGAGGCGGTCAGCGTGGCCGCCGGGTCGGGCAGCCCCCGGGCGTGCAGTGCGTCGGCGATCGCCTCGCCCAGGGCTGCCACCTTGGCCTGTTCACGTTCCCGCAGATCAGCATGAGCGTCGAGGAGCTGCCTGCGGCGCTGTGCCGCCTCCCGGTTCCGGTCGAACCAGTCACTGCCGGCGGCGAAGGCAGCGAGGACGGCGTCGAGCGGGGACTGTTCCGGGGGCGCGGCGGTCACCGCTTCGCGGATCCAGGCGATGAACACGTCCTGACCCGGGAAGAGCACCCCGCGTTTGTCGGCGAAGTGGTTGTAGAAGGTGCGCTCGGTCAGTCCGGCCCGCGTCGCGATTTCGGCGACTGTCGTGGCTTCGTAGCCGCGCTCGGTGAACAACTCGATCGCGGCTTCCTGGAGCCGTTCCTGCGCGCCGCCCGGCCATCGTCCCATGCCGCGCAGCCTAGCGATTACAGACCCTGCAATCAACGTGTACGGTGATTGCAGGATCTGCAACCACTCTGGTGCTGCGGGACAGGACCGCTTCCCGGGCAGGCGGCGCACCTCGCGGACCGGAACCGGACGGAGGATTTCGTGATGGACGCTGCCGGACAACGGGCGGGAGTGTTTCTGGGAGGCACGTTCGCGCAGGCCCCCGGAACGACCAACCTCGTGGACCGCGCTGTGGACCTCGCACACGAGGTCGCCGACGCGGGCATGCACACCGTGTGGTTCGGGCAGGCGTCGGACTACGACGCGCCCCAACTCGCGGCACTGGCGGGGCGGGCGGAGCCCCGGGTGCACGTCGGTACGTCGGTCGTGCCGATGTACCCCCGCCATCCCCTGGTGCTCGCGGCGGCGGCGAAGACGGCGCAGGCAGCCACCGCGGGGCGGTTCCGGCTCGGTGTCGGACTCGGGGCACGCACCGTGCTGGAACCGCAGTTCGGCCTGGCGTACCCGCCGCAGATCCGGCACCTGCGCGAGTACCTCACCGCGCTGCGTCCGCTGCTGGACGGCGACGACACCGTTTTCGAAGGGGAGACGCTGGCCTCCCGCCCGGTCGGCTCGACCGCTGTGGCCGGGGCCTCCCCGGCCATCCCGGTTCTGGTGGCGGCGATGGGGCCGCGGGCCCTCGCGGCTGCGGGTGAGTTGGCCGACGGGACGATTCCGTTCCTCGCCGGCCCGCGCACGCTCGCCGAACGGATCGTGCCGGCCGTCACCGAGGCCGCGGCCGCGGCCGGGCGGCCGGCCCCGCAGATCGTGGCCGGGGTGCCCGCGGTGGTCACCGACGACGCCGCAGCGGCCCGCGACCGGGTGTCGGCCGCCCTCGGCTTCTATGACAGCATCCCGTCCTACCGGAAGGTCATCGCCGCCGAGAAGTTGTCCCAGGCGGCTGACCTGCTGATCGCCGGCGACGAGGAGGTCGTCGTCGCTGGGTTGCGCCGCTATTTCGACGCCGGGGCCACCGAGGTCATGCTCACCCACACCGACCTCTTCGAGCGGGAGGAGCGCGTACGGACCTGGAGCGTCGCTCGGCGCCTGTGAGCCGGGGCCGGACCGGTCACCGGGCAGGCCCGCCTGACGAGGTGCTAGTAGTGCTTGGTCAGGTTGGTATCGGTTCTGGCATGTCGCGGTGACAGGTGGGACAGGCGCCGGTCCATACCGCGAGGAGTAGCTGCAGTTC
>NZ_JBEYJA010000108.1:0-8271 GCF_040703815.1 Streptomyces sp. NPDC006743
TCCAGTACCGGCCAGGCACCCTCGACGGTTTCATAGTGGGCACCGGCCTGGCTCTCGACGAACCGGCGTCACCCTGACAAGCCGAAGTCAGTAGTGCCTGACGCTGTCGGAGATCTTGGCTTCCGCTCTGTATTTGGTGGGCACGTCTTCTTCTAGGCGGCTGCCGTGGGCCTGTCCAGTGGTCAGGGAGAGTTGACGAACTGACGGTGGGCACTGCTCCTTCGCCGACTTCCGCTCTGGCAGGGTCGGAGCAAGTTGGTGCTCGCCATCGCGGAGGGTGGGCAGGTAACGGTGGACGTAGCGCAGGAGCAGGCCGGACGTCCTCGCCCGCACAAGCCGGATGCCTGCTCGGTATCTGACCGGCAGCGCCACGGCGAAGGGGC
Source organism: Streptomyces sp. NPDC006743 (assembly GCF_040703815.1). Taxonomy (NCBI): domain Bacteria; kingdom Bacillati; phylum Actinomycetota; class Actinomycetes; order Kitasatosporales; family Streptomycetaceae; genus Streptomyces; species Streptomyces sp. NPDC006743. Next base: position 384 of record NZ_JBEYJA010000108.1, read on the forward strand.
CTCGAATCCGGTAATTTCATCGGCAGCAGGAGCAGGACCACGCCGACCGAACGAGATGGGCTCTCAGCCGCCGCAGGGCCAACGCGGAGATGGCGAGGACCCCCGGTGAGAGGAAGGGCTCCAAGGCCTCTCCGGAACACACCGGGGGTTCTCTTTCGCGGGCGGTTCGTGCCAGGCGGAGGTCAGTCCGGTCCGTCAAGTCAGCATGCGTGCCCGCTTCTTGCCGGCCCGGTGGATGCCCAGACCGGTGAAGCCGACCCAGGCGAGAGTGATCAGACCGACGAGGGCATCCGCACCCCACCCGTTGACGGCGTAGAAGTGGGTGGCGTCCATGCCGAAGTAGAGCGACGGGATGGCCAGCAGGTTGATGACTCCGACGACGATGGAACCGCGCAGGGTCCACCGTGGCACCACCGGCGAAGCGGCTGCCGTGAACCGCTGCGCGGCACGGGCGAACCCGAGGAAGAACATCGCGATCCACAGGTGTGCGATCGGACCATGAGCCAGTGCCATGGCGGCCGCCAGAGGGCCGTCCGTGGTCGGGTCCATCCCCCGATCCGGGAAGGCCAAGGGAGTACCGGCCTCCAGCGAGGTGGCGAAGAGGATCACCGCGACGTAGGTGAGCAGCGACACGATGGTGAGCTGACCGATGATGGCGCGCCGGCCCGTGTCGTCCCTGGGAAGCAGACGCGCCAGAGCGACCCCGAACGCCGTCAGCACAGCCATGATCACCAGCGTCAGCAGGCTACGCGTCAGGACGTTCCACTCCGGAGGTGGCCCCGAGTAGACGAAGTACAAGGCCACCATCGGCACCGAGAGGGCACCCACTGCCATCCCCGCCCGGCCGGCGAAGGTGGTGGTGGACAGGTCCGATGCGTCGGCTGCGTGACGAGACGAGGCAGACAGGTTCTGCGCAGACGATGGCGTGGTCACAGCGACTCCCGGGTGACGTCGTCGGTACGGAGGTGTCCGGTCTGGAGGCGATGCGATGAACCGGTGCGTAGCCACTGGTCGCGGACGTGGTCCACGGACAGCAGTGCAGCGTTGATGAGAAGGGCGCTGCCGGGCGTCCACAGCCACCACGGACCGTCGAGGTCGGTGCGGAAGATGCCCATCAGCAACCAAACGATGATCTGGACGGCGGTCGCGAAGGCGGCCACCGTGGTGACGGCGAAGCGGATCCGGGTCGTGGAGCGCTGATCGGTCGGGTCGAGCCCGAGCAGCGTCATCAGGTGTCGGCGAGGACGTGTGGTGTTCATGTCCTCAACCATGTCGGCCGGCCGATGTGCCGGACGTCTGCCGATAGGACAGATCCCGTCCACGAACGGCCGACAGTTTCTACGACTTTCGTTGACTGCCTCGTCGAGGCCGCCGGTCTAGGGTGGTTCGGTGATGTCTCCTCCCCTCGCCGTCGTCGGCGGTCGCAACGACGAGATACCGGTGCGTCGAGGGCCGTGGATCGAGCGCGGCCGGTCGGCGTTGCTTGTTCTCTCCTCGTTCGCCGGTGGACTCGCCATGCTGTTCCTGGTCCTCGAGCAACGCCCGGGAGGCGGGTGGCGCGTCCTCGACATCTCCGTGGGCGCCGTCGCGAGTCTCGTCCTGCTGGTCCGTTACCGTGCTCCGGTCGTGGTCGGCCTGGTGCTGGCGGTCGCTGGGGCGTTCTGCGCCACCGCCGGCGTGGCGAACTACGTGGCCCTGTTCGCCGTGGCACGCAGCCGGGGCATCGAGCAGGCGTTCGTGGTGGCGTTGGCCGATATCGCCGGCGCCCTGGTCTTCTGGCTGCTGTATCCGGCCAACTCCGCGCTGAGCCTCACCGTGGTGGTCAACACCGCGATCGCACTCGCCGTCGTGGCCTGGGGCGCACTGCAGCAGAAGCAGCAGGACCTGGTCGCGGTCTACCGGGACAGAGCGGCCCGTATCGAGCGGGAGCGGGAGCAGCGTGCGGAACAGATCCAGATGGCCGAGCGCGCCAGAATCGCCCGGGACATGCACGACTCGGTCGCGCACTACATCTCGCTGATCGCGCTGTATGCCGGCGGGCTCGCGGTCGCCGGGGACAACGCCAAGAATGTCGGCACGACAGCCGCGACGATTCGCACGACCGCGATCAGTGCGCTCGACGAGTTGCGCACGGTGATCGGGATGCTCCGCGACGGCACCATCGTGACACCGCAAACTGCCGAGCACGAGCACACCGTCGCGGGACTGATCGACGAAGCCAGACAAGCCGGTCAGTTGATCGTCGCGCACCTTGATCTGCCCGACAACAGCGGCAGCACCGGCAGCACAGCCGCGCTGCGGGAACTTTCGGGCGCCGAGCACGTGTACCGCGTCGTGCAAGAGGGGCTGACCAACGCGCGCAAGCACGCCCCCGGCGCACTGGTGACGGTGAATGTCCGCCGCGAGGGCAGCGATGCCCTCGTCACGATCACCAACCCGATCGAAGAAACCGAGTCAGCGTTGCCCGGAACCGGCGCCGGCCTGAGCGGTCTCGTCGAACGGATCGCCACCGTGGGAGGCGTAGTCGAACACGAGGTCGTCGACCGCGGTGAGAACACCCACGAGTTCCGACTGACTGCGCGAGTGCCCCTGCGATGACCAGCTCTCCACGTTCCAGCAGCGCCCCCGGCGCACCCACGTCGGTGCTCATCGTCGACGACGACGCGATGGTCCGCGCGGGGCTGTCGATGGTCCTGTCGGTGGACCCCACCATCACGATCGTCGCCGAGGCATCCGGCGGAGCCGAGGCCGTCGTCGCGGCCACGCGGCACCGTCCCGACGTCGTGCTGATGGACCTGCAGATGCCGGAGATGAACGGCGTCGAGGCCACCCGCCGTGTCCGAGCGGCGGTGCCGTCGGTCGCGGTGCTGATGCTGACCACCTTCCACCTGGACACACACGTCCTCGACGCGTTGCAGGCCGGCGCGAGCGGATATCTGCTCAAGGATGTCGCGCCACAAGAGCTCTGCCACGCGATTCACCTTGCCGCATCAGGCGAATCCGCGTTCTCGGCAACGATCACCCGCCAACTCGTGGCCCGCCACACTCGCACAGCCGAGGACTCCACCAGCGCCAAAGCTCGGCAGGCACTGGAGGCGCTCACCGATCGGGAGCGCGCCGTCGCCGAGGCTGTCGCTGAAGGCGCTTCCAACGCGACCATCGCGAAGGCACTCTTCATGAGCGAAGGCACAGTCAAGACGCACATCTCCCGCGCACTCACCAAGACCGGCTTGGACAACCGCGTCCAGCTGGCACTCATGGTCTTCCGAGCGCAGCAGAACTCCTGAGTGAACGTCAAGTCCGATCTGGTTGCGTAATTCTTCGGCCCGGGCCGTGGTTTTGTCGTGCTGTTGATCAGCCCCAGAATATCAACTGCCAGTCCCCGCTTGCGCCCCGACACCTTCTTGTTGGTGTCCAGTCCCGTCGTGGTCTTCGGGACACCCGCGGCCGCGCGGACGGACCGGGTGTCGATGATCACCAGGGACGGGGCCTCTAATCGCCGGGCTCTCTCCCGTACCTGGCAGCGCAGGAGTTCGGAGATCCGCTGGTCGAGCCCGTCCTGGCGCCACAGGCCGAAGTAGTAGAACACCGCCGACCAGGACGGCAGATCATGCGGGAAGTAGCGCCCTTGGCAGCCCGTCCGGTTCTGGTAGAAGATCGCGTTCACGATCTCCCGGCAGATCGCAGGACCCGGGATCTTCGGTCGCTGACCGCGCCACCCTCTCCCGCTTCCAGGCCGTGACCATCGGCTCGATTGACGCCCACTGCTCGTCCGATAAGCCGCTGGGTTAGGGCTCTCGCTCCATGCCCACATCTCAGCATGCCCATGCCCATGCCCATGCCCATGCCCATGCCCATGCCCAGCAGTTGACCTGCGTGACGATCAGTACCTCGATCGAGCGATCACGAACCAGGGAAGATCGGACCTAACGTCCACTCATGACCACGCGTGCCCGATACGACGGCAAGACCGTCGTCGTCACCGGCGCCAGCGGATGGATCGGCGGCGCCATCGCCCGCCGCTTCAGCGCCGAGGGTGTCAACGTCGTCGTAACGGCACAGCGCCGCGACCGCCTCGACGCGCTCGTCGACGAGCTCGGACCGGAGCGCGCCCTCACCGTGACGGCCGACGTCACCCGCCGCGAGGGCCTCGACGCCCTGATGCGGGCGGCCGCCGACCGCTTCGGCGGCATCGACGACCTCGTCTCGAACGCCGGCAACGCCTTCCCCCGCGCCTTCGAGGAGCTCACGAGCGACGAATGGCGCCACTTCATGGCCACCAACGCGGACAGTGCTTTCCTCGGTGCCCAGGCCGCCCCGCCCCACCTCAAGCGCAGCCACGGCAGCATCGTGGACATCGCCGCACTGTGGGAGCCGAAGTGGTACATGCCCACCACGTTCGGATGATTCAGGCACGCCGCGATCTGGGCTTTTCTGCGGAAACGTGCGGTGTGCGTCCTCTCCGCCGCGCGCAGCAGCTTGACGGCCACCGGGCGGTCGAGAAGCTGATCGGCGGCACGCCACTCCTCGCCCATCGCGCCACGGCCCAGCAGTTCCTCAAGCTCGTAGCGGTCCGTCAGCAACACGCGGACACCCACCCCGCATCCCCCCGACACCCCACACTCGGCCAGCCCGAAAACGCCCGGTGATCAATGATTTGGACTGTATTCGGCTCAGCGTACCGGGGCCCGCCGGATGACGGACCACGGTCCCGGCCAGGCCCGCGGCGGGCAGGCAGACGCCAGCGAAAGGCATCTGCCTGCCCCCGTGGCGCAGGAGCCCGCACCGGAGGGCGGCAGGCACCTGCGGGAGGAGGGCCCCACGCTTACAGCGCACCGAGGGGCCCGGGGGTCACACAACCAGCCGGTCACCCGCGAGCACCGGGCGCGCGACGTCACCCCGGCACAGCGACGCACCATCCGACCGGGACCGGCCATGGCAGCACGCGCCATCCCAGCAGCAGGAGACCGAGCACAAGCTTGGCGATCTTGTAACAATGGGCCGACACCTGTGACACGCAGGACCTGGGACGCGCTGAACACAGTGACCCCGGTCGGGGTCACGCCGTCTGCTCTCCGAGGGGAGGTACGCGGGCGGCATCAAGACAGGGGCGGGCCCGCCCCCTGTTCATCTCGCAGCGTTTCGAGCGGAGTTCACGCCGATGATCAGCGTCATAGTCGCCGCGTACGACCTTCACGGACAACTGGGGGTCTGCCTGAATTCGATACTGAACCAATCCTTCCGGGACGTGGAGGTTGTCGCGGTCCTGGACCAGTCTGCTGAATGCCCCGCGGACTTGGTGGATGACTATGCTCGGCGTGATGGGCGGGTCTCGGTCGTGCGGCTGACGGGCGTCGCCGGCATCGGCCGAATACGCAACGCGGGGGCGGAGCGCGCCGCCGGTGACTACCTGCTGTTCCTGGACAGCGATCACATCATCGGAGGTGAAACGCTTCAGGCGATGGCCGATCGGCTGCAAGCGACAGGCGAGCCGGATGTTCTTCTCTTCGGGCACACTCGCCTCCATCGCGGCCGCTCATGGCCCGGTGCGGCCGCCGATCTGCTCGCCCGGCAAGGACGTGAGCGTTTCGCCCCGCTCGATCAGCCCGAGTTGTTCGGTGCTCCCGCCTACTCCTGGGACCGGTTGGTCCGCCGCGACTTGTGGATCCGGGAGGAACTCGCGTTCCCTGACGGTCTCCACGAGGAGGTCACAGTCGTCCACCGCGCCATGCTCGCCGCTGACCGGGTCGCCGTCCTGAAATGGAACTGCGTCCAGATCCGCCGTCGGCACACTCAACACCCCGCAGGCTCACCGGACGGCACCCACTTCGACGTCTTCAGCCGGTACGAAGAGAGCTTCGACTTGCTCGAGGAGCGCGAGGCCCTGGACGTTGTGGCTCCCTTTCTCTTCACTCGTATGATCCGTCACTACCTCTTCCTCCTCAATCTGGAGGGATGTCTCTCCCGCTCCGAGCGCCCTCAGTTCTTCCAACGGGCCAGCGAGCACTACCGGCGGTTCCTCCCCGATGGCTACGAGCACCCCGAAGGTCGGGAGGGTGTCAAGTTCCAACTCGTGGCGAGCGGGAGATACGGTGCGCTGGAGGCCGCCAGTCTCCCGCAGCGCGCGCGGGGTTTCGTCTCCCGGGGCGCCGCCGTCCGCGGACGGTAGCCCCAGGCTGGGCGATTTCGACCGTTACTGCCGCCGACAGAGCGGCATTGATGGCTGCCATCGACGCCGGGGGCGAGGCGTCCACGGCCCTGCTGGAGGGGCGCCCGCATCCCTGGCCCAGGTCCCGCTGCCCGGAGTGCGGAGCCACCTGGTACGCCAGTGACACCCCGATGGGGACCCGTAAGCGGTCGGACAGCCGCTACTGCTCGCCACGGTGCCGTACCCGCGCTGGCGCCGGCGGCAGCGTTCGCGTTCAGCAGGCGTCACCGGGTGACGCCTGCACGGGACGCTATCCACCCTCCCTCACCTACCGGCGCATGCCGAGGGTGTCCCATCGCGCGCCTGTTCCTCGGTGAGTTTGTCGGCCCGACGGCGGGTGTTGTCGACGACGGCACCCCGCTTGATCTCGGTCCCCTCCGGCAGCACCTCCACCGCCTTGCGCGGTACCCGCAGGTGTCCCTCCCGATCGCTGTACTGCCGCGCGGCCGCGAGGTTCACAGCCCGAGCTGCCTCCCGCCGTCCCACCGGCCGCACCGCCTCGGCCCGGCGGCGGGGGCAGGCTCCAGTCCCAGCGACTCCAGAGGTACTGCTGGGCGGGCATCAGCCGCTCCTACTCCCAACGCTCCCCGCCGCCCACGCCCCGCGATCCTCTCCCCCTGCGCGATCACTCGCCGACACGGCTCCCGCCGTCGGTACGCTGCCCGGTACCTGTTCGATGGTGGTGTCGCTCATCTGGGGTCTCCTTGATCAACGGATCCGCCGATCATTGAACACTCCCGTTCAGGGGTTTGAAGTCGGGGTAGTAGGCTCCGGCGGCGGTTGCGGTGTCGATGTTGCGTGGGAAGAGCGCGGCTTCGTAGGCGCGGATGGCCGCGTCGATGTCCTTGGGCTGTTCGGCGATGGCGTTGCCGAGCTGGCCTGCGTCGAAGAGCGCCCAGTTCGCTCCTTCGCCGTCCGGCGGTGCCAGGTGGGCGGCGTCTCCGATGAGTGTGACTCCAGGTACATGTTCCCAGCGGTGCCCGATCGGTAGCCCGTACAAGGGACGGAAAATCGGTGGGATGTCGCTGTCCGCGACCAGGGCGACGAGCTCCGGCGCCCACCCCTTGAACATCGCCGCGACGGTGCGGGCGGCCGCAGGGCCGTCTTTGAAGTCGATGCCGTCGAACCAGTCGAGCGGCTGGTCGAACATGGCGTAGGAGTGCAGGGTGTCCGCGCGCTCGCGTTGCACGCCAAGACCGATGCGGGTGGTTTCGTCGTAGGCGGTCATCGACCCGCCGCCGACCAGCGCCAGGGTGGCAGGGTGCCGGGTGTCGCTCTCATACAGGTACGTCTCGACCATCGAGCGTCCGGCATACGTGGGCGTGGCATCGGAGAGCAGCGGTCGGACCTTCGACCAGGCACCGTCGGCACCGACGAGGATGTCGGTGACAATTGTGGATCCGTTGGCGAAGGTCACTTCGTGACGGCCGTCAGCGAGGGTCCGAACACTCCGAGTCTTGTGGCCCCAGACGACCCTGGCGGCAGGCAGGGATTCCAGCAGCAACTGTCGCAGCTCGCCACGCTGCACCTCGGGGCGGCCTCCGGCGGGGTCATCGGGCTGGTCCGCCAGGACGGTGCCGTCAGGCCGGCCGGGCCGCCTGTTTCCCGGCCTCAATGACCAGCTTCTTCACCGTCTGGGCCGGCTCGGGGTAGGCAGGCTGGGGCCTTGGGCCGCGCCCG
>NZ_JBEYJA010000109.1:0-7974 GCF_040703815.1 Streptomyces sp. NPDC006743
AAGCTGAGCGTGCCGGGGTGCGGGTGCCGTCAGGGCCTTTCGGCAACGCCGCGAGCGTGCGTGCCGGGCGTCGCGAGCCGGGCACCCCTTTTGTCCGCAGCTCTCAGTCCGGGGACGGCTGAGACGGAAGTCCTGGGAGGCAGTACGGGCGGTGCCGGCGGCGTGCATGCGTTCGTCGCTGCCCACGGCTCACTGGGCACCGTCGGTGCAGCGGTGGACCGCCGCCGCGCCGCGTGGCCGGCCGCGGGGAGCCGGTACGGGCGCGTCAGACGGGCGGGCAGCCGAACCAGTCGACCGTGCCGGTGTCGCTGTTGCGGGTGTAGCCGAGGCACCTGATGGTCCTGTGGCGCAGGGCCCTGGTCCGGTCGACGCCCCCCTCCGGGGTGTCGCCCTTGTAGTAGGTCTGCATGAGCGTGTCGACCTCTACGGTGTACCAGCGTTTGTGGTGGGCCGGGATGCTGCAGAGCCGGGCGGTCAGGTTGCGGCTGGGCCCGCTGCCCCACACGTCCTGGTCGGCCCGGTCGCAATGGGTGCCCTCGGCGGTGACGGCGTGGGAGCCCTCTGCGGTGACGGCGTGGGAGTCCTCTGTGGTGACGGCGGAGGAACCCTCTGCGGTGACGGCGGGGGAGGCGGCGGTACCGAGCGGGACCGGCGCGCCTATGGCGATCGCCGCGGCGACGCCGAGAAGGGGTTGCACGAACAGGCTCATCGAGGGGCCCTCCTGCCAGGGGCGGTGACTGCCCGGAGTCGTCATGTCATCTTTGTGTGATGATCACACCCATTCCAGGCGACCGGCCCGGCGACCGGGGGTTCCTTCCCCCGACCCGGTGACCTCGGTACCGCCAATGCAGCAGACCGCGGCCAAGCCCCCGGCCGGCCGGGACCCCGCCGCGTCCGACGCCAGGCCGCACCCCTCGATACGGGTGCCGATCGATACGGGAGTAGACCGATACGGCACGCGGACGATGCCGTCCCGCCCGCTCACCGGCCCGTACCGATGGCACGCGACCGCTGCCCCCTCGCCCGTGACAGCGCGGGGGCAACCCCGACTCCCCCGATCCGTCGTCAGCCCGTCTGCCACAGCACGCGACCGCCCCGTCCGGGCCGTCCGGGCTCGCCGTGGGCGCGTCAGGCAGCAGGCGCGGTGGTGATCATCCAGTGGGTGAAGGCGGCGTAGCGCTCGGCGGACTCGGCGGCGCCGTGGGCGTGCTCGATCGCCGCGGAGTGCTCGCGCACCTGCTCGAACCTGGATCGGCGGGCGCTCTCGTAGCGGGCGAGGGCGGCGGGCGTGGCCGCTTCACCCGCCAGTTCGGCGCGCAGCACTCCGGCGTCCTCGATGCCCAGGGTGCCGCCCGCCGCTATGTGCGGGGACAGGCCGTGCGCGGCGTCCCCGATCAGCGCGACCCGGTCCGTGGTCCAGCGCGGCAGCTCAGGGACGACCATGATCTGGTTCTCCAGGATGTCCTCCTCCGGCGTCGCGGCGATCATCTCCAGGAGTTCGTCGTGCCAGCCGGACTCGGCCAGGTTGCGGGCCCGCCGCAGCGCCCGCTCCCTCTTGCTGCCGGCCAGTTCACCGGCGTCGAACTGGCCGACCCACCACATGGTCCGGCCCTGCGCGACCCGCGTGTAGCCGCCTCGGGTCCGCGCGGTGCCGATCGTGACGAACGTGCCCTCCGGCCGCTCGTCCCCGGAGGGCAGCACGGCCCGCCAGGCGTAGTTGCCGGCGTGTGCGACGGCCGCGCTGCCGGGCACCAGGGCGGCGCGCACGTCGGAGTACACCCCGTCCGCTCCGATCAGCAGATCCGCCCGCAGGGGCGCGCCGTCGGCGAGGTGCACCTCCACGTGTGTGTCGTGTTCGGTGAAGCCGGTGACGTGTGTTCCCAGGCGGATCCGGTCCCTGCCGAGGGTGTCGGCGAGGAGGTTGTTCAGGTCCGGTCTCGGCACCATCAGGAGCTGGTGGGCGGCCGGGTCGTAGCCGGCGGCGCGCATCGGGTGTCCGGCGGCGTCGAAGAACCGGGCGTCGACGGTCTCGCCCATGCGCCGGACGTCGTCGCCGACGCCGAGGGTGTCCAGCTCCCGCAGCGCGTTGGGCCACAGAGCGATGCCCGCCCCGGCGGCCCGCACCTGCGGCGCGTGTTCCAGCACGGTGACCTCATGTCCGATCAGCCGCAGTGATGCCGCGGTGGTGAGCCCGACCAGGCCCGCTCCTGCGATCACAGTGCGCATCGTTCCTCCTCTTGCCGTCCGGTGCGGTGGGAAGAGCAGCCGACGGCGATGGGCCGCCGGCCGGGGCGCGGTGGACCGCCGGCCCCGGCGAAGCCCGCTCTCTTCACGCGCCAACTTAACACTAACCGTTAGGCTTTACTAACGGTTCCGTTTTCCAATCCGTTAGCGTCACGACCCCTCGGCTCGTGCATGCGAAGGACGCGGTCTCAGTCGACCCTGACCACGTACTTGCCCCGCACACCGCCCGCCTCCAGCGCCCGGTGCGCCGCCGCCGTCTCCTCCAGCGGGAAGACCGTGTCCACCGCCGGGCGCAGTGTTCCCTGGGCCACCTGACGGGCGAGGTCGTCGAAGAGCTCCCGCTTGGGGTTGCCGCTGAAGAAGCGCACCCGGCTGCGTCCGTGCACGGCACTGGCCGCGATGTAGCCCAGCGAGGCGGCGGGACGCGTGGGGTCGAAGGCGATGGAGACCATGCGTCCGCCGGGTTTCAGCAGGCGCCGGAAGGCCCGCAGGTCGGTGCCCGCCGTGTCGAGGACCACGTCGAACGGGCCCAGTTCCGCCGGCGTGACACTCCGGTGGTCGACGGCGTGGTGGGCGCCGAGCGTACGGACGAAGTCCAGATTGGCGGCGCGGGCCAGCGCCGTGACCTCGGCACCGTACGCCTGTCCGAGCTGGACGGCGGCGTTGCCGACGCCGCCCGCCGCGCCCCGTACGAGCAGCCGTTCGCCAGGGCGCAGCGCGGCCTTGTCGCGGAGTGCGGTGATGGCGGTGGTCGCCACCGGCAGCGCGGCGGCGGACACCAGGTCCAGTCCGTCCGGGACCCGGCCGAGCCGTTCGGCCCGCACGGTCACGTACTCGGCGGCGCTGCCGAACTTGGAGGCGGCGCCCATGACGCCCCACACCGGGTCGCCGACCGCGACACCCGTCGCGCCGGTGCCCAGGGCGACGACCTCGCCGGTGAGGTCCAACCCGATGCGCTGCGGGAACCTCTGGCCGGTGAAGAGGCGGAGACGGCCGGAACGGACCGCGAGTTCACCACCGTTGACGCTGAACGCACGCACCCGCACGAGGACCTCGCCGGGCGCCGGTTCGGGACGTGGCACCCGGCCCACGTACAACACGTCGGGACCGCCGAAGCGGTCGAACAGCACTGCTTTCATCGTGCGGTCGTTCATCGTTCTCACCTTCGCTGCGAGCGGCCCTGCGGGACATCCGGGGGCGGGCCGAGCGTAGGCTGGGAAACGGACGGCATCGTCCGCTTGGGCCGGAGATGAGAGACAGTGGTGGGCGAATCTTCTCGGATCGCGGGTACGGACGGGCTTCGGACCGATGCCCGGCGCAATCGGGAGCGCATCCTCGTCGCCGCCCGTGCGGTCTTCGCCGAGCAGGGGATCGATGCGCCCATGGCCACCGTCGCCCGGCGGGCGGGAGTCGGCGTGGCGACGCTGTACCGGCGCTTCCCGACCCGGGACGCCCTGGTACGGGCCGCGTACGCGCAGCAGATGGAGATCTGCGCCCGGGCGCTCACCGAGGCGCTGGCCGACCCCGACCCGTGGCGGGGCTTCCGAGGGCTGGTCGAGAACATCTGCGAACTCCAGCGGGAGGAACGGGGGTTCCCCGCCGCGTTCGTCGCGGCCTTCCCGGACCGTACGGCGCAGGACGCGCGAGTGAGGGAACAGGCCGAGCGGGACTTCATGGTCCTGGTCCGCAGGGCCCAGGCGGCCGGTGCGCTCCGGGCCGATTTCCATCCCTCCGACCTCACCGTGGCCCTGTTGTCCCACTGCGGTCTGGTCACCGCTCTGCCGCACGACCGTTCGGCGTCCCGGCGCCTGGTGGCGTATCTGCTCCAGTCGTTCCGTGCCGAGGCGGCCCACGGGGCGCTGCCCCCGCCCAGCGCGCTGTCGTTGCGCAGTCTGCCGCTCGCGGCCGGCGCCTCCCCCGGACAGCGGCGGCCTTCCAGGACCTGACGCGAAGCGGCGTCGCCCGCCGCATGGTCCGCCCCTCGGACGCTGCCGCATGGTCCGCCCCTCGGACGCTGCCGCATGGTCCGTCCCTCGGACGAGGACGACAACGGCCCTTTCGCAATGGGACCTGGCCTGTTCTCCTGCCTTCGCCCGGGTCGTACGGCGGTTGACGGCTGGTTGCGGACGGCGTCGGAACGGCACGGCACGGCTGAGCCGCCGGGTGTCGACGGCATCGGCGTCCGTCAGACGCTGCGCCGTCGGCCGGCTGTTGGTGCTGCCGGCGGGTGTTGGGGCGTCGTGCCGCTGATGAGCGTCCGTGCGCCCCCATGGCCCTCTCCCCCGGCTCGGGTACGCGGGTCACGGTCGGCGCATGGAGGATGCCAGGGAAGCATGTGTGGGCCGCGGCGACGGCACGGCTCCGCCCCCGGGCCGGCTCCGGCGTGGAGGGGTGACGACGGGGTTCCCCAGCGTGCTGCCGGCGTCGATGTGCGGTTGCGCGCAGGCGTGCGGTGGGCGTCCCGCGGGCAAGCGGATAGCCCAGGGAGTTCGCCGGAACAAGGCGGCATTCGCAGTCAAGACTGTACCGAGGTGGTCGGCGATGGTGTGGTGGGGCTGGGTGGTCCTTCTCGTCGCGGTGGCGATCGTGCTCACTGTCACGGTGCTGACGGTCCAGGCGAGGCGACGCAGCGGGACGGTGATCGCCGTGCGGTCGGAGGGCCGTCGCCGGCGGGGAGGTGCGCTGTGATCTCGCTCGCGCTCGCCTCCGAACTGACCAAGCGGGTGGTGGTGACGCTGGACGGTGAAGCCGTCGCCCAGATCAAGGACACCGTCTTCGACGCCGAGGGGGGCCGGGTCACCGGCTTCACCCTGAGCGGCCGCGGCCTGCTGGCCGGACCGCTCAAGAAGGTCCTGCCGTTGTCCGGAGTGCACGCGATCGGACCGGCCGCCGTGATGATCCCCAGTCAGGCGGTCCTGGAAAAGCGGGGCCTGGCCATGGGATCCGGCACGGGACGAGGCGGTCAGGTCATCGGTACCCCTGTCCTCACGGACCAGGGGACCGAGGTGGGCACGATCCTTGACGTGGTGATCGAGGGCGGGCGCAGCGGACGGGTGATCGGTTTCGAGATCGCCGCCAACGAGAACCTGGACCGGCGGGAACGGAAGGCGTTCATCCCGCGCGGGGAGACTCTGGCCGTCTCCGGACGTGCTCTGGTCGTACCGGCCCACGCCCGCCGCTACGTCGCCGACGACCTGCCCAGCTTCAGCGCCCAGGTCGAGGCCTTCCGGGCGCACACAGCGACCGGCCACGCGGACACACCCGTGGGCACACCTGTGGAATCGACCCGGGACACACCCACCGAATCACCCGCACGTGGAGAGGGGAGTCCGGCATGAGGTTGTTCACCCAGACCCGGGGCCTTCCGGTGATCACGGTGGAAGAGGCCGAACCACTGGGGCGGGTGGAAAGCCTGACCATCGACCCGCACACCAGGAGCATCGCCTGTCTGCGCCTGTCCGGCGCCCCGCGGCACGCCACGGCCCTCGCCTGGAGCGCCGTCGAGGCGGTGGGACGGGATGCCGTCATCGTGCGCTCGCCCGCCGCCGGTCCCGGCGGGAAGGGCTTCCCCGCCCACCAAGAGGCCCTGGGCCGACGGGTCCTGACGGAAGACGGGACCGAGCACGGCACCGTCAAGGACATCGCCTACGACTCGACGACCGGACGCGTCCTGACGCTCTACACAGCCCTCGGTGAGATCAGCGGAGACTGTCTCCTCGGTGTCGGCGGCTACGCGGTCGTCGTGCGGACCCGGACCACCGGGCAGTAGCGGGCCGGCAGACGCCCTTCGGCAGGAGGAGCCCGGGAACACGGCAACCGCACCTGCCACTTGCAGCCCTGGCGGCGATTCCACGCAAGGGTCGCAGGCGGCCGGTGCGCGCGTGACCGGCGGGCCGCGCACGACGCCGGTCCCACTCGTCAGGCCGTCGGCGTCCATCGTCTAGGGTGGCTCGGTGACTGATGAGCAGGAGCGGGTGCAGCCGTCGGGAGTGTGGGCCACGGCGGTGGGGGTGGCCAGGGTACGGGCGCTGGAGACCGAGCGGGAGAACGCGCTGTTCCGTGACCCACTGGCACAGGCCTTCGCCGCCGCCGGCGGCCTGTGGCCCTCCTCGCCGCCGCTGCCCGACGACGAGGCCGCGCGACGGCGCCGGCTGGCCGTCTCGTTCTCCATCGTCATCAGGACGAAGTTCCTCGACGACCTGCTGCTGCGGGCCTGCGCGTCCGGTGTCCGGCAGGTCGTGCTGCTCGGTGCCGGCATGGACAGCCGGGCCTTCCGGATGGACTGGCCCGAAGGCACCCGGCTGTTCGAGGTCGACACCGCCGCGCCGCTGGACTTCAAGGCTTCGGTGCTGCGCCAGGAGCGGGCCGTCGCGCGCTGCGAGCGGATCACCGTCGCGGTGGATCTGCGGGAGGACTGGCCGGCCGCGCTGGCCGCCGCGGGGCACGACCCGGCCGAGCCGACCGTATGGATCGCCGAAGGACTGCTGATCTACCTGCCCGAGGACGCGGTGGAGCTGCTGCTGGCCCGGATCGGCGCGCGGTCGGCGGCAGGCAGCCGGATGGGGCTGACGTTGGGCTCGCGGGGCGTGATCGAGCGCTTCGGCGCGGACGCCGTGCCGGGATCGGCGGCGTCCATGTGGGTCTCGGAGATGCCCGATGACCCCGTGGGCTGGCTGGCCGGGCACGGCTGGGAGGCCGACAGCCACACCCTGCGCGAGTGCGCTGCCGCCTACGGCCGCCCGATCAGCACCCCGCCGCGGCGCGAGGAACGGCCCGGCGGACTGATCTCGGCGATCCGCCGGTAGGACACCGCCTCCGAGCAGGCCCGTGACGGGTGGAGCACCGCCCGCGATCCGCCGGACCAGACCGGCCAACTCCCCGGCGGACACACGGACATACCGCTCCCGGTTCTCCGTCCTCACCACGATCTCGAAGCATGCGCCGACTCTGACACATCCCACTGACCACAGGCCTCCCGGGCCTTGGACGCACCTGCTGCCGCGACGGCACCACCGATGCGGATACTGGCGGCGTCGGCCAGGGGGGACGGCAGTCCGTGCCGGCCGTGCCGCTGGTCCGGCGCTTCGCCGACGCACTCCGGCCGGCGGCGCGCCCAGCGGGCAGGGCGGCTCGGGCCGCCCCGCCCGCCACTCGTCGGCTGCGCGCGCCGTCGTGGATCTGGTGTTCTCAGGATCAGAGAGCGGGAAGGACGACGTCTGCCCGTCGGATCAGCGCAGTCCGGCGAAGAGGTCGTTCTCGGGCAGGGCCGCTCCGGTGGTGTCCCGGACCCGTACGAAGGTCTCCATGCCCATCAACTCGCCGAACCGCTCCCGGCCCATTTTGAGGAAGAAGATGTTCTCGCCCTGACTGGCGTGCGCGGCCAGGGCGTCGTACTTCTGGCCGCTGAACACGGTGGTGTCCACCCAGGTCGTGATCTCCTCGTCGGGGAGGCCTATCTCGGCCAGCGCGGCGGCCTCGGCGGGATCCGGCTCCGGCATGTCCTCGTGGAACTCGCGCATGACCTCGCCGAACCGCCGCATCGCCGAGCGGGGCATCGTCGTCCAGTACACCTTCGGGGTCAGCTCGGTCATCTCCAGTGCCGCCATGGTGATGCGGTGGGCCTGGATGTGGTCGGGGCCACGGCACGGCGAACGGCGGCGCCCGGCGCCGCAGGCTGCGCAACATCGCCCTCGTGGTGGTCCTCGCCGCGGTCGTCGGCGGCGGCACCGC
>NZ_JBEYJA010000110.1:0-7692 GCF_040703815.1 Streptomyces sp. NPDC006743
TGGGTGGAGGTTGGTTTAGCAGCAGCACACATCGTTCGCGGGGGGACGCGGGGGCGGGTCCCGTGGGGCCGGGCCGCCCCCCTCGCGGGGCCCCGGCGGCCCCCCGGCCGCACGTGTGGGTGCGGCCGGGCCGCGGGGGGTCAGTCCTCGGCCGGAGCGGGGTTCAGCTCGCTGTACACCGGGGCGCCGAAGACACCGCTCTTCACGGCGTCCTTGGCCGTCAGGTACATGGCGTAGTAGGCCCAGGAGATGGGTGTCTCCGACAGCCAGCGGTTCACGACCAGACCGCCCGGCGGCTGGTTGCGGTAGGCCCATCTCTCGCCGACGGCACTCCACTTGTACAGGCCGTGCCGCAGCGTGGCGAGGCCACCGCCGAGGAACTCGAAGACCCACTCGCCGGCGGTGAGGCGCACGCCCGTGATGTGCTGGACGACCCCGTTGGTCATGAGGTTGCCCACGGTGACGTTGAAGCCCTCCTTGAGCCCCGAGTACAGGGCCTCGCGGAACTTCTGTCCCTTGAACGTGCTCCACGTGGACCAGGGCTCCGGTGCGGCGGAGGCCGAGGACGCGGACTCCCCGGCCGAGCGCACGCTCCCCGCCGCCGGGGCGGGCGACGGCTCGGGGCTCCGCCCAGCCCCCGCGGGTCCGCCCGCCTCCCCCCTCGACGGGCCGCCCGACGGCGATTCCCCGGCAGGACCCGGCTCCTCCCCGGGCGGTCGTGGTGTGCCCGGCCGCGGTTCCGGTACCGCCTCCCGGGCTCCCGTGCCGCCGGGCTCGGGGGCTCCGGCGGGCTCGGGCGGCCCGGCGGGCTCCGGACGCACGGCCGACTCCGGGGCACCGGTGGGTTCCGGACGGACTGCCGGCACCTCGCCCGGTCCCGGCGACGTCCCGCCGCCCGGGCTCTCGGGCCGTACGGGTCCGGGCGACGGTACGCTCCCGGCGTCCGGCCCCGGTTCCACTGGCCTGGTCCCGACCGGCGGGCGCGCGGAGGCGGCCGGGCTCGCCGCGTCGGCAGGAGCGCCGTTCTTCGCGGGCGTGCCGACCGCGCGGGGGCTGAGGATCGCCTCCACCTCGTCGGCCCTGGACATCGAGGTCGCGGCGGAGCCGTCCACCACGGTCGTTGCGGGGGCGGGACCCTCCGCGGCGCGCGTGACGGCCCCCTCCTCCGTGGCACGGACCGACGCATCGCCCCCGGCCCCGGCTTCCTCCGAGGAGGCCCGCTCAGGACGGGAGCGCGTCTCCCCGGTACGTACCGGGGAATCCGCGCGCGCGGTACCGGCCGGCGTCTCCCGCACCGTAGCGGCCTCCTCCGAGGAAGCCCGCTGCGCGGTGGGTCGGGATGCTTCCGCCGTACGGGCGGCGCCGGCCGCGTTCGCCGTCCCGGCCGGCGCCTCCCTCCCGTTCTCCGCGGACGTCCCGGGGCGCTGTTCGCGCACGGGAGAGGGCGACTCGGCACGGGTTTCCCGTGCCGCCACGGCCCCGTCACCGCTCTTGGCGACGGGGGCGCCCTTGGCAGCGGTGCCGGAAGCATCGGACACGGTCGGCGCTGACGACCGAGCGGCCCCGGTCCCGGTTTCAGCCACCCCCGGAGGCCGGCTTTCCGCCGAAGCCTGCGGCTCGGCAAGGCGAGGCGCTGTGTCGGCGGGGCGTGGCGTCTGTTCCCCGGCACGTGGCACGACTTCGGCAGGACGCTGCACAGGCTCAGCAGGACGAGGCGCGACTTCGGTGCGCGTGGCCTCCGGTCGGGGACGTGGCACGTCGGTCGTCCCGGCCCTGGACTCGGTCGCCAGGCGGGTGCCGGCTGACGCCGATTCGCCCTGGGCCCCGGACGGAGGCGGCGCGCTCTCCTGACGCGGTGTGCTCACCCGCGCCGGTTCGGCCGGGGCGGCCCTGCCGGACTCCGTGACGGTGCGCTCCGCGCCGGGCGCGGGACCGCCGGCGTCGGTCCTTCCCGTCTCCGCCCGCGTGCCCCGCGCGGACGCCTGCGCGCCGCTCGTACCGCTCGGCGGGACAGTGCTCTGCGACGTGCGCCCGGACTGCTCCGCGACCGCCGTTGGCTCCGTCTCGCGCACGGGCGGCGACGTCGGCGCCTCACCCGCCGGACGCGCGGGCGGACGGGGTGGCACAGCAGCCGGACGCGCGGGCGGTGCCGGTGCCGTGGCCGCACCGGAGGCCTCGTCCTTCGGGGCGGCGAGCGTGCCCCGGTTCTCGCGCGGCGGGCCGGCCGGCTCCTGGGCCGGTCTCCCGCTCCCCTTCAGGGCATCGGCGTCGGCGTCCGCGGGGCGCGGGCTCGGCGGTGGGGTGGGGCCGGCCGCGGCTTCCCCGGACGCGCGCGCGGGCGTGACCTCCGGTGCCGCCTCCGGACGCGGAGCCCGCGCCGGACCCGCCTCGGTGGCCCGGACGGCCTCGGGGGGCCTGACAGGCTCGGGGTGCCGGACGGACTCGGTGGCCCGGACAGACTCGGGGGGCCTGACAGACTCGGGAGGCCGGACGGACTCGGTGGCCCGGACAGACTCGGGGGGCCGGACGGCATCGGTGGGCCCTACGGACTCAGTGGGCCGGACGGGCTCCGGGGGCGGAGGCGTCAGGCCCTGCGGCTCGGGCGTTCCGCCGGGCTCCGGCCGCCCCTGCGGACGCGGCTGCGGCGACCCGGGCGCCTCCTCCCGCAGGGCCGTGCCGGACTCCGGGGCCGGCCCGGTCTCCGGTGCCGGGGACGGCCGGGCCGGGCCGGCCGTCGCCTCGGGGCCGGGTTCCTCCGTCAGGGCTCTGGTGGATCCCGCGGCCTCCTTCTCGGACGCCGCCGCGGCGTCGTCGACGGCCTTCTCCCCGGTGATGAGGCGCTTCAGCCCCGCACCGAGCGCCGTCTGCTCCAGGACGCCCTCGGCCAGCCCGAGGCCTGTGTCGAAACCGAAGAACACGGCGAGCTGCCAGGCGTTGCCCTTCCAGTCCACCGGCCGTCCGCTCAGCAGCTTGGGCACGGCCAGCGACACGTAGAAGCCCGGGTAGGCCCGCGCCTGAGCCGGCAGGACGTCGATCACAAGGCTCTCGGTGAGCTTGCCCAGGCCCTCGCCGAGCCGCTCACCCGTCCGGCCCGCGGCACTCCCCGCGGCGCGCAGGAACTGGGTGAACTCGGCCAGGGCGGCGCGGAACCTGGCGAGTGCGGTCAGGACGCGTTCCATGAGCGGCAGCACACGTGCCCACACCCAGTCCAGCGCCAGCCCGCCCAGCCAGCTCAGCGCCATGCCGACGGCCAGGATCTCCAGGATCTCCAGGATGATGCCGATGATTTGTTTGACGATGAGCCAGGTCTTGTCCGCGTGGTCCTGGGCCTGTTGCCCCGTGGTCTCCAGCACCTCGGCCGTGCGGGCCATCAGGTCGAGGTGACCGTCGAGTGCCTTGGTGTAGGCGGGCGCGTCCGGGCCCTCCCAGGCCGCGCTCCCCGCGGTCTCCTCGAGGGTGTCGCGCAGGGCACGCAGCCTCTGTCCGTGGGCGGCCAGTTCCTGGCCGTGCTCGTGCAGGGAGGACGGATCGCCGAGTTCCCGTATGACCTGGGTGATCCAGCCGGCGATGGCGTCGTTGATGTCCATGGGTCAGCTCAGCCGGAGAATGGCTTCCATCGCGTGCGCCTGCGCCGCGCTGTAGGTGTGCGCCGCGCGGCTCATGGCTTCGCTGAGAGCGGTCAGGTGCCTGCTGATGCCGTTCGTCAGCAGGGTCAGGTCCTCGTGCACCCGCTGGTACTCGGTGTGCGCCGCCGCGCCGCCCGATCCGTTCCCGAAGGCGCGGCCGTCCGGGGCCGTGAGCTGCCGCAGCGCCTCCGCGACCCGGGAGGTGGAGCCGGCACTGGACGCGATGTCGTCCGCCACGGCCACGAGATCCGCGGGGCGGACGTGAATGCCTTCCGACATGCTGCACAGCCTCCTGGTTCAGGTGCCGCTGATGTCCGGCGGATGCGGCACATGTGTGCCGTGCCGGTGGAACTGATCGCAGGTACCAGAAAACTAACAGGGCGTCAGTTACGTGACAACCACCCTGTGTGACCGACATGTTGCTTTCATGTGTCGCCCGGCCTGCCGCGCGGCCGTGAGGTGCGCGGGGCAGGCGAGGCACGAGCACCGCACGCGCCGCCCGACGCCGGAAAGGCGAGGGGACGGCCCGTGCGGTGCGTGGAGGTCGTCAGCCGGTGCGCTCCCACTGCGGCTCGCGACGCTCGGTGGCCTGCGCGTCGCGGGACTTGAGGACCGTCCAGCCGATGCCCAGGGCGACGGCCCAGCCCGCCATCACGTACAGACACACCCGGGAGTCGGCGTCGTAGGCGATCAGGCCGGTGACGAAGAGCAGGAAGACGATGGCGATCCACGAGCACACCGCGCCGCCCGGCGCGGGGAAGGAGGAGGCGGGCAGCCGGCCCGCGTCGACCGCCTTGCGGTAGCGCACGTGGCTGATCAGGATCATCAGCCAGGTCCAGATGCCGGCCGCGGTCGCCACGGAGGTGACGTAGCCGAAGGCCTTCTCCGGGACGATGTAGTTGAGCACCACGCCGATGGCCATGAAGGCGACGGAGACGGTGATCCCGAGCGCCGGGGTCTTGGTGGCGGACAGACGGCTGAAAGCCTGCGGCGCCTCGCCGCTGTCGGCCAGGGTGCGCAGCATGCGGCCGGTGGAGTACATGCCCGAGTTGCAGGAGGACAGGGCCGCGGTGAGGACGACGAAGTTGACGATGCCCGCGCCGGCCGGGATGCCGATGACGGCGAACGCCTTCACGAAGGGGCTGACCCCGGCCGCGAACTCGGTCCACTTCACCACGCACAGGATCACGGTGAGGGCGCCGACGTAGAACAGGGCGATG
This sequence comes from Streptomyces sp. NPDC006743, assembly GCF_040703815.1. Classification (NCBI taxonomy): domain Bacteria; kingdom Bacillati; phylum Actinomycetota; class Actinomycetes; order Kitasatosporales; family Streptomycetaceae; genus Streptomyces; species Streptomyces sp. NPDC006743. The sequence continues at coordinate 4,847 of NZ_JBEYJA010000110.1, forward strand.
CGCCAGGGCAGGGTGTTGATGGCCTTGGGGAGGGTCTTCTCCGGGTCCTCCGACTCACCGGCGGTGACCCCGACCAGTTCGACGGCGAGGTAGGCGAACATCACGCCCTGCAGCGTCATCAGGGAGGAGCCGACGCCCTTGGGGAAGAAGCCGTCGAACTGCCACAGGTTGGAGACCGAAGCGGTGCCGCCTGCCTGGCTGAAACCGAAGGTCAGCACGCCCAGACCGATGACGATCATGCCGATCAGCGCGGTCACCTTGACCATCGAGAACCAGAACTCGATCTCGCCGAACAGCTTCACGGAGATCAGGTTGGCCACGAACAGCACGACCAGGAACACCAGCGCGGTCACCCACTGCGGGACGGAGGGGAACCAGTAGTGGACGTAGATCGCGGCGGCCGTCAGCTCGGCCATGCCGGTCACCACCCACATCAGCCAGTACGTCCAGCCGGTGAAGTAGCCGAAGAACGGGCCGAGGAACTCCCGGGAGTACTCCGCGAAGGAACCCGAGACGGGGCGGTACATGAGCAGTTCGCCCAGTGCCCGCATGATGAAGAAGATGATCAGGCCGGCGAGGGCGTACATGAGGATGAGGCTGGGCCCGGCCTTGGCGATGTTCGCCCCCGCGCCCAGGAAGAGACCGACGCCGATCGCGCCGCCGATCGCGATCATCTGGACCTGGCGGCTGCCGAGTCCCCGTTCATAGCCCTCTTCGGCGGTTTCGGTGCTCCGCGAGGAGGACGCGGCGACCTTCGGTGAGGTCATGGTCGTGTGCCTTTCTCCATGCCGGTCCAGGGCCGTGGACGGGCCGCGGACCAGGTCTCGGTCTGCCGGAAACGCAGTGGAGTTCTGCCGGGCCGGCACGCGGCCGCCCCGGCGGCGCACCCGGTACGGAGTACGTGTGGCGTTCGCCGGGCGGTCGTGCAGATGTATCACGCCGGCAACCATGACCACACCCACCGTCACCCACCCGGTTACTCATTCGTTATGTATGTCGATCGATCCAGGAAGCGATAAATGCTGGCAGACCTGCACTGAAACCTCGTTTTCCAAGGCCGGGGATGAAAGACCCCTTGACATCGTTTCAACGCGGCTACCTAACATGTATGTATGCGGAGCCCACTCCAGCGGTCCGGCGCCCAGCAGCACCCGAAGCCGGTCCGGCTCGCTTCTCCGCGGACGGCGGGGGCGCCCAGTCGCTCTGCCGGCCGTGGCGGCGCTGGTCGCGGTCAGGGCCGTGTGGGGTTCCACGTTCCTCGTCGTGCTGACCCCGCTTCCGGCGGCCGTCGTACCGGTGACGGCGGCGCGGTCCGTGACCGAAAAAGCCGACGCGGGCCTCCGTTCCGGGGCCCGGCGCCGGCCGGGCGGCAGGACGGGCGCCGGGTGCACGGCGTCCTGCTTCACGGCGGCCCCGACCGGTGGCTGAAGCGTGCCCTCGTCCGGTCGTCACGGGGCCGGCTCGTGCGCGAGGCGCGCGAGCACGGCTACCGCCAGGCGCCGGGACGACCGGCTCCGGTGTCCGCGGAAGGCACGGGCGCGGACGGCCGGAGGGGAGCCGGCGGTCACCGTCACAGAAGACGGTGACCGGGGGACCGCGGCCGTCGGCCCTCAGCCGCGTTCACCGGCGGCGACGGGCCCGCAGGGCGGCGGACTTGACACGGTTCCCGCAGGTTCTCATCACGCACCATTCCCGCCGCTGTCCCCGGGAACGGTCGAGGTAGACCTGGGTGCACCCGGGGCGTGCGCACTCACGCAGCAGCACCGCCTCCGCGCTCGCGAGCAGGCCGACGGTCTCGCGGGCCAGGTCCGTCAGCGCCTGCGCGGCCGATCCGGTGCGGCTCCTCCCGTGGGCCGCGAGCCGCACCGCCACGGGTGTCTTCGCGGCCTGGCGGTTCAGGGCGGTCATCGCGGCGGGCGGAAACGGTTCACCGGTGCGGCGCGCGGTGACCAGCTCGTACATCGACTCGCGCAGGTTCACGGCGGCCCGCAGGTCCGCGTCCTCGGCCCGGGGTGCCTCGTCGAGCAGCCCGGACTCCACGAGCCAGGAGTCGAGGAGCCGCGGGGTGCCGATCCTCTCCACCGGATCCGGTGCGTGTCGCGCCTGAAGGGTGCCCAGGAAGTCGAGGGCGGGCGTCCCGCACAGAAATACATGTTCCACATCACTCTCCTCACAGGTGACTGAATTCCACCCTCCAAAGTAACCGGCTGAACCGGTGACGTCGAGCAGGTGTGATGTGTCGTTCGTCAAACCGGGAACCAGGACACCTCCCCATGGCCGGATCCGCCCTCCCGCGCATATGCTTGAAGGTGCAAGCATGTTTCGGGCGGCACGGCCGGCCGCACGCAAACGTTCCTCACTCGTTCGTCACACATCCAGGACAAGGTGGGTACATGCTCATGCCGAAGAAGATCGCCGGTGCTGCCGCCGCGCTGACCGCCGCCGCCGCACTGCTCGGACTCGGAGCCGGGACCGCTGGCGCCGCCGGCTGGCCGCCCCTCCAGGAAGGCGCGTACCTCTACTCGGGCCCCACCGGAACCGGCACCGTGACCAAGGCCGATCTCACCGATCCCGGCACCTGCCACACGCTCTCCAAGGCCGCCGTGTCGGTCCAGGTGGTGTCCGGCTCCTGGGCCCTCGAACTCTTCTCCGGGGCGGGATGCACCGGCGCCACCCCCTGGCGGACCGGTTCCCTGGCCCAGCAGAACCTTCCCTGGAACATGCTGAGCTACCGGGTGATCCCGGCGACGTGACGCCCCTCGGCGCTCGTACCGCCGCCGCGCGGCGGCGGGCAAAGGGGGCGGGCCGACCCCCGAGCAGTACAAAAACGGCGACGGGCAGCTCGA
>NZ_JBEYJA010000111.1:0-7491 GCF_040703815.1 Streptomyces sp. NPDC006743
ACCGGGCCCGGAGGCCAGCGGCCCTCTTGCAGGACCGCGAAGAAGATAACGGGGTGTCCGTCCCTAGGACTTCCCGCTGGTGAAGGACCACCACACCGCCCAGGGGACCAGGGCCTGCTGCCCGTTCTCCAGGGCGGCGAGGTCGGCCTGCTTGAGGTATTCGGCGTGGGTGACCAGGTCGTCGTCGACGGCGTCCCGGATCCAGTTGAGGATGGTGCGGTACTCCTTGGAGTCGAGGCGCACCTTGCCGTGCGCGTCGGCGAGGCTGGTGCCCTGCTGGCCCGCGAGCATCTCCAGCCACAACTGGCCGAGGAAGGGGTCCTTCTCCATGTGCAGCGGACGGGCGGCGGGGTTCTTCTCCCGCAGTGAGCGGGCCGCGGTCAGCAGGTCGGCGTAGGTCTTCAGACCCGCGGGGTCGACACCGGCGTCCTCCAGCAGGTCCTCGCGGTACCAGAGCAAGCCGGGGTCGAGGTCCCAGGGCACGCCGTAGATGCGGCCGTCGACGGTGTTGACGGAGAGTTTGTACGCCGAGGTCTTGTCGCGGTAGGGGGCGATCAGGTCCGTGAGGTCGTACAGGTGCTCCGCCTGGCTGCCGATCTTGGCGTCGTCCCAGAAGCTGCCGTCCGGCACGTCGGTGCCGCTGATCAGGGTGTTGGCGAGCTTGTTGTCGATGTCGACGGCCTGGTGGTTCACCTTGACGCCGGGGTACGCCTTGCGGAAGGCGTCGATGGCCGATTCGAAGACCTTGAAGAGGTCGCCCGAGCGGTTCCAGATGGTGATCTCGCCCTTGGCGGAGGCGCTGGGCGTACCGGTGAGTTTGCGCGGTGCGGACGCCGAGGAGCCGGGGGCGCAGGCCGCGAGGGGGCCTGCGGCGGCGGCGAGCGCGCCGGCGCCGAGGGCGCCGCGCAGGACGCTGCGGCGCGGGACGGACGGTCTGGACATGAGGTCGGCTCCTGGTGTCGGAAGGGCGGGAACGCGGTCGCGGGGGGCCGGCCGGGCCTGGGCGCGTGCACGGTGGAGGGAAGGCGCGCAGGCGTCATCGGCACGGCAGCCCGCGGTCACCGCCAACTGCTCTGCAACGATGCAGAGATGATGCTGCGCTTATTGCAACGATGCAATACCTGAGTAACATCAACCTGCGTCAGCGGTGGTCCGCACCGGCGCCGACCAGCGATACTGCCTAGGAATGAGCCCGTGAGGGCCGTGAGGGGGAACTGGATGGCCGGCTCCACGCTCCGCGACGTCGCCCGACGCGCCGGGGTCTCGATCCGCACCGTGTCCAACGTGGTCAACGGCTCGGTGCCCGTCTCCGACGAACTGCGCACCCGGGTGCAGGCGGCGCTGGACGAACTCGACTACCGGCCGAACCTGGTGGCCCGCAACCTGCGCCGGGGCCGGAGCGGGATGATCGCCCTCGTCGTACCGGAACTCGACGTGCCGTACTTCGCCGAGCTGGCCCGGGAGGTCATCACCGCCGCCCGCGCCCACGGGTACGTGGTCATGCTCGACCAGACCGACGGCGACGGACAGCGCGAACGGGAGCTGCTGGGCCGGGAGTCACGCGCCACGATGTTCGACGGTGTGCTGCTGAGCCCGCTGACCATCTCGGCGGAGGAGCTGCGCAGCCGCACCAACCGGGTGCCGCTCGTCCTGCTCGGCGAGCACATCTTCAACGGCAGTTTCCACCACGTGGCTATCGACAACATCGCCGCGGCCCGGGAGGCGACGGAGCACCTGCTGGGCCTCGGCCGGCGGCGCGTCGCGGCCATCGGCGACCAGCCGTACAGCACCGGCGAGACGGCGCAGTTGCGTACGATCGGGTACCGCCAGGCGCTGGAGCGGGCGGGACTGACGGCCGACGAGGAGCTGATCGTCCCCACCCAGCGCTTCCACCGCCGCCTCGGCGCGCAGGCCGTGGAGCACCTGCTCGCCCTGCCCGAGCCGCCCGACGCGGTGTTCTGCTACAACGACCTGCTGGCCATCGGGGCGATGAACGCCCTGACGCGCGCGGGCGTGCGGGTGCCCGACGACATCGCCGTCGTCGGGGTCGACGGCATCCAGGAGGGCCAGTACAGCTCGCCCTCCCTGACCACGATCGCCCCGGACAAGACGCACATCGCCCGCAGCGCGGTCGGCACGCTGCTGGGCATCATCGACGGCTCGGCCCCTCCGCCCGCCGACACCAGGGCGCCGCACCGGCTGCTGGTGCGGGAGAGCACGGTCGGGGCGGGCGGGCGGAGTCGAGCCGCTGAAGCGGGGGCGGACCCGGAGCGCTCCGGGCCCGCCGGGCCTGCGAAGAGTGCGGCACCGGGGAGAGGGGTGTGACGCGCCCCCACCAGGCGCCGGCCGGCGCGCCTTCGTCAGGCGCCGGCGGGCGCGCCCCCGTCAGACGCCGGCGAGCGCACCTTGGTCAGGCGCCGGCGTGAAGAACCCTCGTGAAGTCCTCGTGAAGAACCGGCGGGTGATGGGCCGTCAGCCCGCCGGACCGGTCCTGCCCCGAGGGCCGGGAGGGATACTGGCATGCCGGGTCCGAGGGGTATCTGTCCCATACCCCTCGGCCCGGTGCCGCCGGGTCAGCGCCAGGTGTCGTCGAGCGTCAGTGTGCCGGTGGACGGGGTGACGACGGTGCGGTTGTCACCGTTCTCCCAGGTGACGGAGCCGTCGGGGTTCTTCTTCAGGTACTTGTACTGCACGGCGGTGCCGGGCGGCAGCTGGTGGGTGCCGGACCACATCGGGTAGGCGGCGGAGTCGGTGGTCAGGGGGAGGGCCCGGGCGGGGTCCCAGGCACCGAGGTCGGGCACGTTGCCGCAGACGTAGAGGCCCTGGCCCCAGGTGGTGGTGGCCGTGGCGTGGAAGGCGGTGGCCACGGGACTGACGTTCCAGCGGTCGTCGTTGCCCGGCGTGTCCCGGGAGACGGTCAGGGTGCGGTTGGGGATGCTTTCCCAGGTCACGGTGCCGGCGGGGGAACGCTTGAGGTACTTGTACTGCACCGTGACGCCGACGGGCAGCTGGACGCTGGTCGACCAGTGCGGGTAGGCACTGGGGGTGGTGCCGAGGGGGACTGCCTTGGCGGGGTCCCAGGCACCCAGCTCGGGAGAGCTGCCGGAGAGCAGGAGGGTCTCGCCCTCCATGACGGCCTGCACGCCGAAGGTGACGGAGACGTTCTCCGTCGTGGCCGCCCGGGCGTGCGGGGCCGTGCCGGCGAGAAGTCCGGCGAGGAGCACACCGAGCATGAGCACCGACCGCCAGGCGGCCGGAACCCGAGTACGTATCGAGAGCATGACATCCCTTCCGACAAAGGAGGAGGCGGCGGACGCCGCCGCGGGCGGAGACGGGTCACCGCCCCGCCGTCCGCGCACATCCCAACACAAGTTGGAGTCATGAGGTGACAGAAAGTGCGGTGCGCGTTCGGCAAGGGATGCGATTCGGCCGCATAGCACCCATTCCCCCGGGCACTTCGTCAAAGATCTGAACGAAAGGGGGAGTTGGGAGCGGGACTCCCCTCCCACCGGTCGGCCCGGCCCGGAGGCTCCCCGCAACGCCTCCCCGGTGCCATTCCCCGGCCATCTCCAAGCCCCGCCCCGGCCCCACCGAGGCCGTCCAGCCGTTGCGCAAGATGACGCAAAACTTTTCATGAGACGGCGGTCAACTGCCCGTACTGCCATCGGCCTTCCGGCGCACATCGGTCAGAAACCGGCGGCACCCCGCGCCGAAGTGCAGGAGAGTCCAGCAGAAACTTTCTGAAATACCTTGCACCCAGAGATACCGTCAGGGTCCCGTCACGCCGGGATGCGCCGCCTCGGCATCGCCCGTCCCGCCACGGTGCCGGTCAGATCGCGGGGCGGCGCCGTCGAGTGCCGTCGTAGGCCGTCGCGTGCCGTCGTGTTCCGAGGCTGACCCGGCACTCACCCTGCGCCGCTGATCCGGCACTCACCCTGCGCCGCTCGGTGCCGGGTCCCGGGGGAGCTGCCAGCCGCCGCCCCGGTCCTCCTTCGAGAAGCGCGCGACGAGGTCGGGAACGCGCAGGCGGCAGGCGAGCGCGGTGGCGGCCTGGAAGGTGCCGATCGCGCGCCGGGACATCGGCAGAGCCAGGCGCAGAAGCCGCGGGCTGATGTGGCCCTGGATCTCGTCGACGAAGGGTCTCAGCACGGTGTCGTAGTTCGCCAGGGCGGTCGGCAGGTCGTCCGGATGCCGGTTGATCTCGCCGGCCAGGACATGGGCGCCGACCAGGCCGCCGGAGACACCCATGCCGCTGTAGGGGGAGGCGCAGTGGGCGGCGTCGCCGGCCAGGACCACGCGGCCCTTCGACCAGGTGCCGGTGCGGACCTGGACGATCTCCTGGGAGTAGAAGAACGGGCTCTGCCCCATGCCGTCGATGAAGCGCTCGGCCTGCCACCCGGCGTCGCGGAACCTGTCGGCCCAGAACTCCTGCCGGCGCTCGACGGGCGCGCGGTGGATCGCCGAGGCCTGCGCGGACTCCTCCCGCAGGACGAAGTACGCCTGGGTCTCGGCCGCGTTGTGGCTGCGGCGCATGATCTGGCGCCCGCCCGGGACCATGTAGGTGTCCCGGACGTTGCTGTCGGACGCGATGCGCGGGACGAACCAGTAGGCCATGTGAATGCCGAGGCGCCGGTAGGGGTCGAACCCCTGCGGGAGCAGCGCTCGCCGGATGCGCGACCCCTGCCCGTCCGCGCCGATCAGGAGGTCGAACTCGCCGCTGGACCCGTCGGAGAAGTGCGCGAGGACCTTGTGCGCGTCCTGCTCGAAGCCGTCCACGCTCTTGCCGAAGACGTACTCGGTGGCGTCCCTCGTCGCGTCGTGCAGGAGGCGCACCAGATCTCCGCGCATGATCTCGTACTCGGACGTGAGGGTCTGCCGTCCCCGCCCCGAGATGTTGGCCATGATCGTCGCCCTGGCCTTGCCGGAGGCGTCGACGAAGGCGACGCCCGCCTCGTCCACGAGCCTGGCACGGACGGCGTCGAGGAGCCCCATCCGCCGGACGGCTTCGATGCCCTGCCCCCGCAGGTCGACCTGAGCCCCGGTGGCCCGCAGCGCGGGGAAGCGTTCGACGACGGTCACCCGGTGGCCGCCCCGCGTGAGCCAGAAGGCCAGGGCCTGCCCCGCCACGCCACCCCCGGCCACCAGGATCCGCAGTGACCGCGTCCCCGGTCCCGCCCGCTTCGTCATGCCCCTCACCCCAAAATCTATCAGTGAATGGTTCTTCTTCAGCGTCATCTATCAGCGATAGATTGTCAACGTGACGAAGATGAACCGTGAGACCGTGGTCGCCGAGGCGCTCGGGCTGCTCGACGAGGTCGGGCTGGACGCCGTCAGTACGAGGCGCCTGGCGCAGCGGCTGGGCGTGGAGCAGCCGTCGCTCTACTGGCACTTCCGGACCAAGAAGGACCTCCTGGCCGCCATGGCGCAGGCGGCCATGGCGCCCCTCGCGGCCGAACCGCTGCCGGTGCCCGGCGACGACTGGCGCCAGTGGTTCCTGGAGAACACGCGCAGCTTCCGGCGCACCCTGCTGAGGCACCGGGACGGCGCCCGGCTGCACGCCGGCAGCACCCCCGGGGACGACCTCGACCGGATCCGCCGCAAGATGGAGTTCCTCGTCGCCTCCGGCGTGCCCGAGCGGGACGCGCAGATGGCCATGCTGGCCGCCAGCCGCTTCACGGTCGGCAGCGTCCTGGAGGAACAGGCGGACACCGGTGCCGGGGACGCCGCGGATCCGCCGGCCGGCATGCCGGTGATCGATCACGAATCGGCGTTCGAGGCGGGCCTCGCCCTCCTCCTGAACGGCCTCGCGCGCTGAGCCCTGCCCGCCCGCACCCGCAGCTCCACGGCACGCTCTGCTCGTCCGGGTCGCAGGCTGGTCGCAGGCGGGCGGGCAGTGCCGGCTGATCCCGCCCGCGCCGGTCCCGGAGCGCACATGCCACAGCGGCACTGTCCGTCACCGGATCGCCTCGCGGCGCGTGGTGGCGTGTCAGGAGGTGAGGATCGAGATGCCGTCTCCGAGCAGTTTCAGTCCGAGGACGAAGAAGAGGACGGCCATCACGGCGACATTGTGCTGCGCCGCCCAGTCCTTCCAGTTTCCGAGCGTCGTCCTGGCCCGCTCCCCTCCGAGGAGGAAGACGCCGAGCGGGACCAGCAGGCCGAGCGTGGCGATCACGACGAAGACCGCCAGTGATGCGATCTGCTGCCCGGCCGGAATACCGGCCGAGCCGATCGCGGCGCCCGCGGCGATGGTCAGCGGGGCGTTCTTGGCGTTGAGCGCGGCCAGGGCCGTGCCGAGTCCGAAGACCTTGACCGGTGTGAGGCGGTCGATGGCGCCCATCCACTTCGGCAGTTTCGCCTGCGAGGGGTCCTTCGGGCGCCGGCGCCACTGCCGGGCGCCGAAGACGACGAGGAACAGGCCCAGAGCGAGCTTGAGCGCTCCCACCCAGGTGGCCGGGTGCTTGTGGGCGGAGGCCCCCGCGGGGGAGGCGATCGCCAGCATCACCGCGCCCAGTACCGCGAGTCCGAGGATCCAGCCCACGGTGAAGAGGATGCCGTTCCGACGTCCCCGGGGCGTGGCCAGGATGAGGATGACGGCGATGATGGGGAGCGGGCTGACCGCGACGCCGGCCGCGAGACCCAGCACGTCACCGAGGACTGCGCCCATGGTTGCCTCCAGCTGGGCTCAGGGTGGCGATCCGATCGGGTGGAGCACAGGCGACAGGCGCCCCGACCGCCTGTGGGAACCGCCGGGGGCTGATGCGACGGCCGCGCCCCGGCTTCACCCGTGCGCAAGGAGCTGACCGGGAAGGCGACGATCACGATCCCGCGGTCAGCACGCACGGCCCAGTCCCATCTTCCTGCGCCCGGCTCGATCTGTCCTCGGGAGCGGTTCCGGGCGCGGCCGGCATCGCCTTGCCGCACGCACCCGCATGCTCCCGCTCCCCCGCTGCCGGCCTCGTTCCTGAGACGGGCCCACGGCACCCGGGGAGCGCGGGCGACCGACCTCGCCACGGCGGGGTGCCGCGACCTCGCCGGGCATACAGGCGACCGACTCCGCCACGTCGTGACGCCACTCCCGCCATGGCGCGGCGCCCCGCCCCCACGCGACGGGCAGCGCCCCACCTCGGGCGGCAGACACCCCACCCCGTCGCGGCACGGCGGTTGCGCGTGCGTGAGAGGGCCGAGGCCGCCGGGGCCCGCGCCGTACGCCCGCCCAGCAGCGACCCGGCGTCACAGCGACGCGGCGTCACAGCGACCCGGCGTCACAGCGACGCGGCGGACCGGGCCCGCCGGCGTGTCACACCCCGGGCGCCCGCAGCCGCCGTACCCGGGCGGGCGCGGGGCCGGTGGACTCGCGGGGGACGTAGGTGGCGCGCAGGGTGTGCCTGCGGGGGCGCCCGGATGTGGTTCTGGGAGTGGTCGTAGCCGGTGTTGTGCCCGGTGTCCGGGGAGAACTGCACCATCCCGAACGGCACCGCCGCCCCGGGATAG
>NZ_JBEYJA010000112.1:0-6990 GCF_040703815.1 Streptomyces sp. NPDC006743
TCCGCTTTCGCTTCGCGTTTCCCTTTCCGGCGGTTCCGACTCTATCAGATCCTTTTCGGCCTGACCCCCAGTCAGCGGGGTTCGCCTTCCCGGCCCTTGGGCCGTTCCGACGAGTGAGACTTTAGCGGATTCCGTGCTCCCGAGCGAATCGGGGGCTGCGTTCTCGCGAACGCGGATTCCTCATTCCGTAAATACGCACGACAATGCACGACGGCAGACAGACTGAAACGACTGTCGTCGAGTAATGAAGAGGACTTGCGGAGTGGCTGCCCGGGGACCGACCGGAGTCGGCTCTCACGTCGGACAACTCGAAGTACCTTACGGATCCCGGCGGGGCGTGTCAACTCATGGCCGCGCAGGCCCCGGGGGCGTACGCTGTTCGTCATGACTACGCGTACGTACGACCAGCAGTGGTGGCCCGCCTGACGGCGGCCGCGCTCACGTACGCAACACAACGGCCGCCGCCTCGGCGGCCGTTCTCGTTTCTCCCTCCAGGGGCTCCGGGGGCCAGGCCGGCCGGGGACGGCGGTCTCGACCGAGAGATGGAGTGGAGATGACACGGGTCTTCAGTGGGGTCAAGCCGACCGGGCACCTGACACTCGGGAACTACCTGGGCGCCATGCGGCAGTGGGCCGAGGTCGACCAGCACCGGGCGGACGCGCTGTTCTGCGTCGTCGACCTGCACGCTCTGACCGTGGACCACGACCCCGCGCGCGTGCGCAGGCTGAGCCGGCAGGCGGCGACGCTGCTTCTGGCGGCCGGGCTGGATCCCGAGCGGTGCACCGTGTTCGTGCAGAGCCACGTGGACGAGCACGCCCGGCTGTCCTACCTGCTGGAGTGCGTGGCCACCGACGGCGAGATGCGGCGGATGATCCAGTACAAGGAGAAATCCGTGCGCGAGCAGGGGCGGGGCGGGAGCGTGCGGCTGTCGCTGCTGACGTACCCGGCGCTGATGGCCGCCGACATCCTGGCGTACGACACGGACGAGGTGCCGGTCGGTGACGACCAGACACAGCACGTGGAGCTGGCCCGGGACCTGGCCGTGCGCTTCAACCACCGCTACGGGCACACGTTCGTGGTGCCGAAGGCGACCCCGCCGAAGGTGGCGGCCCGGGTGATGAACCTGCAGGACCCGACGTCGAAGATGGGGAAGTCGGACGACTCCGGACCGGGCATCGTCTACCTGCTCGACGAGCCGGAGGTCGTGCGCAAGAAGGTCATGCGGGCGGTGACCGACAGCGGGCAGGACGTCGTCTACGACCGGCAGGAGCGGCCCGGGGTCGCGAACCTGCTGGAGATCCTGGCCGCTTGCGAGGGCGGGGACCCGCAGGAGCTGAGCGGTGCGTACGCGTCGTACGGCGCCTTGAAGAAGGACACCGCAGAGGCCGTGGTCGAACTTCTCAGGCCCGTGCAGCAGCGGCACAGGGAGCTGTGCGCGGATCCCGGTCACCTGGAGGGGGTGTTGCGGGCGGGAGCGGAGAAGGCGAGAGAGATGGCGCGGCCGACGGTGGACGCGGCGTACCGGGCGATCGGGCTGCTGCCCGCCTGAAGGGCTGGGACCGGGCGGGCAGCGGGTCCGGTCAGTTGTTGCCGGAGGCCAGCTCGCGGCTGCGGTCGCGGGCGGCTTCCAGCGCCGCGATCAGTGCGGCGCGCACCCCGTGGTTCTCGAGTTCGCGGATGGCGTTGATCGTCGTGCCGGCCGGTGAGGTGACGTTCTCGCGGAGCTTGACCGGGTGCTCGCCGCTGTCGCGGAGCATGACGGCGGCGCCGATGGCCGACTGGACGATCAGCTCGTGGGCCTTGTCGCGGGGCAGCCCGAGCAGGATGCCCGCGTCGGTCATGGCCTCGACCAGGTAGAAGAAGTACGCGGGGCCCGAGCCGGAGAGGGCGGTGCAGGCGTCCTGCTGGGACTCGGGGACGCGCAGTGTCTTGCCGACGGCGCCGAAGATCTCCTCGGCGTGGGTGAGGTGGCCGGCGGTGGCATGGGTGCCGGCGGAGATCACGGACATGGCCTCGTCGACGAGCGCGGGCGTGTTCGTCATGACGCGCACGACCGGGGTGCCCGCGGCCAGGCGCTCCTCGAAGAAGGAGGTGGGGATGCCCGCCGCGCCGCTGATGATCAGCCGGTCGGCGGGGACGTGCGGAGCGAGTTCGTCGAGGAGGGTGCCCATGTCCTGGGGCTTGACCGTGAGGATCAGGGTGTCGGCGGTCTTCGCCGCCTCCGCGTTGGTGACCGGGGTGACTCCGTGGCGGGCGCGGAGTTCCTCGGCCCGCTCGGGGCGGCGGGCGGTGACCAGGAGGTCGGAGGGGGCCCAGCCGGCCCGGATCATTCCGCTGAGCAGGGCTTCGCCGATCTTGCCGGTGCCGAGGACTGCGACTTTCTGGCTCATGGGGTTCATCCTCGCACCGGCGGTCGGGGGTGCGGCGGGTTGTCCGGCAGGCGGGACGTTCGAGGGCCGGGGCGGCCGGGCGGAGGGGGTCAGGGCTTGCCGGCGACGAGGAGGAGGACGTCGTAGGTCTCCTCGACGATGCCGTCGGGGAAGACCTTCAGCAGCTGGTCGCGCTCCTGGGCGAGGAAGGCGGTGCGGCGGTCCTCGGGGCAGACGAGGAGGAACGAGTGGCTGCCGATGTTGGCGAGGTGGCTGTCGACGGGGATCCGGCGGCTCCAGCGCACCTCGCGGCGGGTGAAGCGCAGACGGCCGGTGGGGTCGGCCAGCTCGGTGCGGGCGGCGCGCTGTTTCTCGGCGGGGATGTCGATGCCGAAGAAGCGGCCGGCCCGGCGGCTCGCCTCGGCGATCCACTCGACGTCCGAGGCGTCCGTGTTCCACCACAGGGCCAGGGCGCCGCCGGGCCGCAGCACGCGCAGGGCTTCCGGGACGGAGCGGTGCGGGTCGGTCCAGTGCCAGGACTGGGCGTAGGTGAGGAGGTCGGCGGAGCCGTCGGCGAGGGGGAGGGCGTTGCCGTCGCCGCGTACGAGGGGGATGCCGGGGTGGCTGCCGCAGAACTGGGCGGCCATGCCGTCGCCGGGTTCGACGGCCAGGACACGGGCGCCGCGCGCGTGCAGGAGGGCGGTCGAGATGCCCGTACCGGCGCCGACGTCCGCGACGCGCGCGCCGGCGAGCGGGCGGCCGGTGAGGTCTTCGACCGCGTCGAGGAGGGCCGCCGGGTAGGAGGGGCGGTGGGCGGCGTACTGGGCGGCGGCCGCGTCGAAGGAGCGGGCTCGGCCGGCGCGGTCGGCGGGGCCCGGGGCGGGCGGGAGAGGGGCGCTCATGCGCCCATGGTGGTGCAGACGGCGTGCCTGGCGGGCGGAGTTTGCCCGGTGGGGGCGGGCCGGGCCCACGGGTGCGGGCCGGTCCGGACGGGCGCGGCGGGCCGGCGGGTCAGGAGTGGCGGCGCTTCCTGGAGGGGTTGCCGGAGCGGCGGGTGGCGCGGCGTTCGAACTGTTCGCGGGCCTCTTCGTACTCCCGGCGGTGGAGCTTCTCGCCGGGGGCCTCGGTGAAGGAGCGGAAGAAGTAGGCGAGGAGGGAGCCGATGAAGCCGATGGCGAGCAGGCCGCGCAGGGAGGACTGGCGCTCGGGGTCGGGGCGCTTGGAGAAGCCGCCCCAGGTGTGACCGAAGGCGAGTGCGCTGCACACGGCGAACATGACGACGACGAGGAGCGTGACGAAGGCGCCCGAGTTCGCGATCTGGATGCCTTCGAAGGCGAAGCGGAGGACGAAGCAGGCCGCGGCGGCCGCCAACAGTGAGCCGGCGGCGACGCCGGCGCGGCGCAGCGCGTAGCCGTTGTCGTGGTGCACCCAGGCCGTGCCGAAGAAGCGCAGGGGCTCGGGGCGCGGGCCGGTGGGGCCGGTGGCCGGGGAGCCCGCGGGGGTGGCCGGGGTGCCGTTCTCGTCGCTCACGCAACCGATTATGGCGCCCCGGGGTCCGCGGGCCCGGGGCGGGCTCGGAGCTGCGGACAGAAGGGAAGTCCGATCGGCTCGCGGCGTCCGGTGCGTGCGAGCGCACGGCGCCGGGAGGTCCTTGTGGCGGAGCTGTCAGGGCCTTCCGGCGACGCCGCGAGCGTGCGTGCCGGGCGTCGCGAGCCGGGCGCCCCTTCTGCTCGCAGCTCTCAGGCGCAGCGTGGCGCGATGTAGCCGTCGACGCCGGTGTAGATGTAGGCGTCGGAGACGTACTCGCCGTTGTCGATGTTGTCCCAGATGCTCGACGTGCCGTAGGGACCGGTCACCTTGGTGCCGGGGGTCTGGCAGTAGACCGGCACCTTGGCGCCCGCCAGCAGGGTCCGCACGATCGGGTATCCGGTGCCGGGTCCGCTGCGGACGTTGAGGCTGACGCCCGGGGCGACCGAGTAGTAGCGCAGGGCCGCTGCCTGGGCCGTGACGCCCTGTGCTCCGTCCTGGCCCGGTGTCTCTTCGACATGGTCGACCGACATGAAGGTCCTCCCCCGTTCATTTCCCCATGACTGTCATGGGGTCCCGTTGGTTCCCCTGGAGCGCGTGATGGAACAGGTGTACGCGACTCGCACGCGAACGCTAGCAAGCCTCCTCAGTCCCGTCCGCGTCATCGACTAGGGTCGGTGCGTCGCGCGCGCGGGACGAACAGCACGGGGGTGGTCCATGACGCCACAGCGCAACATCGGAGCGGGCGCGGAAGCGGAACTTCCGGAATACGCCGGTCACTATCGGCTCGAGTCGCGTCTGGGCTCCGGTGGCATGGGGGTCGTGCACCTGGCCCGCAGTACGTCGGGGCTGCGGCTCGCGGTGAAGGTGGTGCACGCGGAGTTCGCCAGGGATCCCGAGTTCCGGGGGCGTTTCCGGCAGGAGGTGGCGGCGGCCCGCAGGGTCAGCGGCGCGTTCACGGCGCCGGTCGTCGACGCCGACCCGGAGGCGGACCGGCCGTGGATGGCCACGCTGTTCATTCCCGGTCCCACGCTCGCGGAGGAAGTGAAGCGGAACGGGCCGATGGCCCCGGCGCAGTTGCGGCGGCTGATGGCGGGCCTCGCCGAGGCGCTGCGGGACATCCACCGGGTGGGGGTCGTCCACCGTGACCTGAAGCCGAGCAACGTCCTGCTCGCCGAGGACGGTCCGAAGGTCATCGACTTCGGTATCTCCCGGCCGAAGGACAGTGAACTGCGCACCGAGACCGGGAAGTTGATCGGTACGCCGCCGTTCATGGCGCCCGAGCAGTTCCGGCGGCCGAGGGAGGTCGGGCCGGCCGCCGACATCTTCACGCTCGGCTCGGTGCTGGTGCACGCGGCGACGGGGCGCGGTCCGTTCGACTCCGACAGCCCGTACATCGTGGCCTACCAGGTCGTGCACGACGAGCCGGACCTGGGCGGCCTGCCGGAGGATCTGGCTCCGCTGGTGCTGCGCTGCCTGGCCAAGGAGCCCGAGGACCGGCCGACTCCGGACGAGCTGATGCGGGAGCTGCGGTCGGTGTCGGCCTCGTACGACACGCAGTTGTTCATACCGGAACAGCGCTCGGGCGCGGCGGCGGTGCCGGGCGCCGCCGGGGACTCGGGCGAGGCGCGGGGCGCGGGCGGGGCGGGGCTGCCGGACGGAGCCGGGGTGCCGGCCGCCGGGTCCGGTGGCGGCCGGCCGGTGGGGCGGGCCGGGTGGCGTCCCGGCCGGCGGCTGGGCAGGCGGCTCGCGCTGGCGGCGGGTGCGTGCGGGCTGGCCGTGGGCGGGACGCTCGGGGCGGTGGAGGTGTTCGGCGGCCAGGCGGCGCACCGGGACGCGGCGCCGCGGACCGCCGCGGCCGCGTTCAGCGGGTGGCAGGCACGGCCGGTGTCCGAGAACGGTCACATGCCGCAGTGCGCCGCCGCGTCCGGGCGGCTGCTGTGTGCCGGGCCCGGGCTGGTCTTCGCCCTCGACCCGGCCGACGGCAGGCTGCTGTGGCGGCGCCCGGTGGCGGCCGCCCCGGCCGGTGGCGCTCCGCAGGTGTCGGGCGGGCTCGTGCTGCCGCCGGCCGGGCGGGACGGCGTTCTGCGGGCGCTGGATCCCCGCTCGGGCCAGGTGCGCTGGCAGCGTGACGTGTCGGCGTACGAGGCGATGCGGTGCGCGGGGGACATGCTGCTGCTCACCGGTGCGGACGGCACGGTGACGGGGGTGGACAGCCGCTCGGGCGGAACGAGCTGGAGCCGGCGCGTGCCCGGCCTGACCGAGCCGTACTTCGTGTCGTTCGCCGGTGATCCGCTGGCGTACGCGGCGAGCCCGGCACGGGACGGGAAGGGCACACGGGTGACCGCTGTCGATCCCGGCACGGGTGCGGTGCGCTGGCAGGCGCGGCTGAACGGGTCGCTGCGGCCCTTCGGGTCGGCCGGCGGATCGCTGTTCCTCCAGTCCGTGGACGGGGTCTACGGCGACACGCGGGCGGTGGTCCGCTACTCCCCGGCGAGCGGGGCGGTCCGGCGGGTGGCGCTGCCGGTCCCGCTCCAGCAGGCACACGCCACCGTCCGCGGCGAGGTGGTCCACCTGCTGTCGGCCGGGGGTTCGCTGACCGCCGTCGACATGGCCGCGGGCCGGCGGCTGTGGTCCCTGGAGACCTCCGTGAGCCGTGGTTCGGCGCCGGTCGCCGACGCGCGGCACGTGTACGTCCTGTCGGCGGACGGGCGGCTGCTGGCCGTGGACGCGGTCAGGGGTGTGCTGGTCGGTCAGACGCCGGCGCGGCTGGGCGCGGGCGCGGACCGGGTCGCCGCCTCGGTCCCGGATCCGGTGCCGGCCGCCGGTCATGTCTACGCCGGTGCTCCCGACGGCACCGTCTTCGCCGTGGACGCGGGTGCCCCGTCGGCGTGGTGACGTGCGAAGGGCCGTCCGCGGGGTGAGGCGCGCAGGGGGACTCGCCGGGTGACGCGGGGACGGCATCCGCGAGGTGATGCGTGAAAGGGGCCGCCCCCGGTGGCGGTTTCTAGCGGTCGTTGCAACACGTGGTCGTGTTGATCAGGCTGTGAGCAGTTTATGCAGGCGCTCGGCTGGGGTTTCCCAGTCGAGCGTT
>NZ_JBEYJA010000113.1:0-6610 GCF_040703815.1 Streptomyces sp. NPDC006743
GCCCGAGCCGGACTCGCCGACCAGGCCGAGCTTTTCGCCCGGCCGGATGTCGAAGGAGACGCCCTTGAGCACCTCCGTGCGCGCAGCACGCCGGCCCTTGCCGCGGAAGGAGACCCGCAGATCCCGCACCTGGAGCAGGGCGTCCGCGGAGGCGGTGGCTTCGGTCGCGGTCATGCGGTGGCGCTCCTTGTCTCCCGCGCCCGCCAGGGGGCTCGTGGCGGGGCCTCGTCGAGCACGGCGCCGAGCAGGGTCCGGGTGTAGGGGTCGCGGGGCGCGTGGAGGACCTCTTCGGTGCTGCCGGTCTCCACGATCCGGCCGGCGTTCATCACGGCGACGCGGTCGCACAGGTCCGCGACGACGCCGAGGTCGTGGGTGACCAGGAGCACGCCCAGACCGCGCTCCTTCTGCAGGCGGCGCAGCAGGTCGAGGACCTCCGCCTGGACACGTACGTCGAGCGCGGTGGTGGGCTCGTCGGCGATGAGGAGTTCGGGGTCGCAGGACATCGCGCCGGCGATGAGGACGCGCTGGGCCATGCCTCCGGAGATCTCGTGGGGGTACAGACGCAGGGTGCGCTCGGGGTGGGGGATCTCCACCATGCGCAGCAGGTCGGCGGCGCGGTCGGCCGCCTCCCGGCGGGAGACGCCGAGGACGTGCCGCATGGGTTCCATGAGCTGGCTGCCGACGGTGAAGGCCGGGTCCAGGTTGCTCATGGGTTCCTGGGGGACGTAGGCCACCGTGCCGCCCCGCAGGGCGCGGTAGGCGCGTTCGGGCAGGCCGGTGACCTCCCGTCCCTTGACGGTGATGCTTCCGCCGCTGACCGCTCCGCCGTGCGGCAGGATGCCCAGCACGGAGAAGGCGGTCTGCGTCTTGCCGGAGCCGGACTCGCCGACCAGGCCCACGATCTCACCGGCGCGGACGTCGAGGTCGACGCCGTGCACGACCTCCTCGCGGGTGCCGTCCGGCCGGGCGTAGGCGACGGTGAGCCCGCGCACCGAGAGCAGCCCGGAGCGGCCGTAGCCGTCGGAGCGGTCGGCGGCCGAGCCCTTCGCAGCGGCAGCGGCAGCGGCGGCGACGGCAGGGGATGCGGGGGCGGCGCGGTGCCGGGTCCGGCGGGGCGCGGCCGTTTCGGCGCCCCGGTCCTCCAGGACGTCGCGCAGCGCCCCGGCGAGCAGGACGAGGCAGCCGTTGGTCAGTCCGAGAGCGAGGCCCGGCCACAGCATCAGCAGCGGCGCGCGCTGGATGTTCTGGAACGCTTCGTTGAGCATCGCGCCCCAGGTCGCGGCCGATCCGCTGCCGACCCCCAGGAATTCCAGACCGGCCTGGAGCCCGACGGCGATGCCGGCGACGAGGGCCACCTGGATGATGACGGGGCCGCGCACGACGATGAGGATGTGCCGGGCGACGATGCGGGCGTCGGACAGGCCCGACACCTTCGCGGCGTCGACGTAGAGCGCTCCGCGTACGCCCGCGACGACCCCGCGCACGAGGCGGAAGAAACTCGGCGCCGCGAGCACGCCGAGCACCGTCATCAGGGCCCAGACGCGGGGGCCGAGGATGGCACGGGAGGCGAGCAGCACGACCATGGCGGGCAGGGCCATGACGAGGTCGACGACCCAGTTGGCGAGGGAGTCGAACCAGCCGCCGCGGTAGCCCGCGTACAGACCGGACGGCACGCCGAGGACGAGAGCGATCCCGAGGGCGATCAGGGCTCCGCCGAGGGTGGTGCGCCCGCCGTAGAGGATGCGGGAGAGGATGTCACGGCCGGCGGAGTCCATGCCCAGCGGATGCGCGCCGCCGGGGGCGGCGAAGGCGTCGCCGAGCGAGGAGACCTGCGGGCCCTGCGGGGAGAGCAGGGGCGCCAGGCACACGGCCGTGACCAGGAGCAGCAGCACGGTGGCGGAGAGGGCGCCGAGCGGGTGCCGTAGCAGACGCCGGACGGTGCCTGTGCGGCGAGCCGGTGGTTCGCCGGCGGGGCCGGGGAGTCCCGTGCGGGCCGCTGCGGGCGGGTCGGCGGGAAGGTACTCGCTCATGCGGCCCTCGCCTTCGGGTCGAGCCAGCCGATCAGGATGTCGACCAGGAGGTTGATCAGGACGACGCCGGCCACGCTGAGCATGACGAGCGCCATGATCACGGGGATGTCGCCGCGGGTGGTGTAGGTGACGGTCATGCTGCCGATGCCGGGGAGCCCGAAGATCTGCTCCACCAGTACGGCTCCGCCGAGCAGGCCCACGAACTGCATGCCGAGGACGGACAGCGCCGGCGCCGAGGCGTTGCGCAGGACGTGCCGGAACACGATCCGGGAGGCGGGCAGGCCGCGGGTGCGCAGGGTACGGACGTAGTCCTGGCGCAGTACGCCGATCACCGCGCCGCGCACCTGCTGGGAGACGCCGGCCACGGATGCCACCGACAGGGACAGGACCGGCAGCGTGATGGTGGACAGCCAGCCGCCGGGGGACTGGGTGAACGCGGTGTATCCGATGGCGGGGAACCAGCCGAGGCGGACCGCGAGGACCAGCACGATGACCAGGGTGACGAGGAAGCCGGGGAGTGCGTAGCCGACGACGCCCAGGATCTGGACGAAGCGGTCCACGGCGCCGCGCCGGACTCCCGCCCAGACGCCGAGCAGGAACGACACGACGGTCGTGACGAGCGTGACGCCCAGCATCAGGCTCACGGTGACCGGCAGCCGGCCCGCGACGGCCTCGCCGACGTCCTCGCCGGTGAACCAGGAGGTGCCGAGGTCACCTCGGACGGCGTGGGCCAGCCAGTCGGCGTACTGGGCGAGGACCGGCCGGTCCAGGCCCAGCGAGGCGTTCTTGGCGTCCACGGCCGCCTGGTCGGCGCTCTGGCCGAGGAGCTGGCGGCCGGCGTCCACGTCGGCGACCGACAGCAGCAGGTAGGAGAGGAACGACAGGACGACCAGGAGCAGGGCCCCCGCCGCGATCCTGCGGGCGATGAACTTCAGCATGGCACTCGGTATCCGTGACCGGCCGCCGGGAGCGGGCGCGCGGGTGCAGGCCCGACCGCCCCCTGCGCGGACTCACTTGACGGGGGCGTAGTTGTAGATCGAGGGGACGGCCATGCCGGACTGCGGGGTGATCCTCACCGTGCCGTCCGAGACGTGCAGGTAGGTCATCCGGTAGAAGGGGACGAACCAGCCTGCCTTCACGAGGTGTTCGTTCAGGTCCCGTGCGGCCTGCTTCGCCTGCTCGTCGCTGCCGGTCCGGATCCGCGGGACCAGCTCGCGCACGGTGGGGTCGGTGGTGCCGAACATGTTGAAGGCGCCGGGGGTGACCAGTTCGTTGACGACGACCCAGTCGGACGCGGACTGGCCGACGTTCATGACGAGGCCCGAGTACGCACGGTCGGTGAACACCTTCCGGACCGCCGAGCCGCCGTCGAGGTCGTCCCAGACCAGCTTGACGCCGATGGCCTTGAAGTCGGTGGCCAGCGACGACGCGAGCGCGTCGTTGACGATGGCGGCGATGCGCGGCAGCTTCAGTGTGAAGCCCCCGGCGTAGCCCGCTTCCTCGAGCAACCGCCTGGCTCTGGCCGGGTCGTGGGAGTAGTACGTGTCCAGGCGCCTGTCGTACCCCTGGGTGCCGGGGCCGAAGACCTGGTCGGTGACCTGACCGCGGTCCTGGCGGATGGCGTGGAGCATGGCCGCGCGGTCGACCGCGCAGTTCAGTGCCTGGCGGACGCGGGGGTCCTTCAGGGCCGGGGTCAGCTTCCCGTCGCGGTCGAAGAGCAGCAGCCCCTGGAAGTCGAACTCCTGCTTCGCCGTCTTCATCCTGGCATCGGACTCGACGCTGATCTGCTGGTCGGCGGTCTGCAGGAGGGCGGCGTTCACCTGTCCGGTCTTGAGGCCGTTGACGATGGCCGTCTCGTTGTCGAAGAAGCTGATCGTGAGGTTCGCGTAGGGCAGTGGCCTGCCCCAGTAGTCGTCGTTGCGCTGGTACACCCACTTGGTGCCGATCGCCGTCCGTGCCTTGACGAGGCGGTAGGGGCCGGTGCCGTCGGGGGTCGTCTTGAGGCTGTCGGCCTTCGCGAACTTCGCCGGGTTGGCCATCAGACCGGCCGCGTCGCTCAGGTAGAACAGCATGGCGGGGTCGGCCTGCTCGAGTCTCAGCGTGACGTGCGCGGCGTCGGTGACCTCCACCGACTTCAGACCGTTCAGCCACTTCGCGTCGGCGCCGCCGCCCTTCTTGAAGCGCTCCATGTTGGCTTTGACCGCCGCCGCGTCGAAGGCGGTGCCGTCGGCGAACTTCACGTCCTTGCGCAGGGTCAGCGCGAGTTCGGTGTGGTCGGCGTTGTACTTCCAGGAGGTGGCGAGCATCGGGCTGAAGGTGCCGTCCGGCTCCCGCTTGACCAGCGTGTCGTACGTGGCCTGGAAGAAGGGCAGGGCACTGCCGACCGCCTGCGTGGGGTCGAGGCTCTGAGGGAAGGTCAGGGTCGCGATGTTCAGCGTGGAGGAGTCGGCGCTCCCGGTGCCGGAGCCGGTGCATCCCGCGAGGGCGAGGGACGCCGCCGCGCATGCGGCGACGGCCCCGCTTCGGATGTTTCTGCTCATGAGATTCGCTCCGTCTGGAGGGCCGGGGAGGGCGTCCCGGGCGAGATTGGCGGTGAGCTTACTCGTGGAATTAACCACTTGGTAGGTTTTTCGGGAGGGAGCTGACCGGGGGTAGGAGGGGCCGTCGGCCGGTCGGCAGCGGGAGGTGGCCGGTGCAGGTGACCGCCGGCCGATACGAGGGCCGCCAGCCGCCAGCCGCCAGCCGCCAGCCGCCAGCCGCCAGCCGCCAGCCGCCAGCCGCCGGCCGTCGATCGCCGGCCGCCGGCCATCGGTCTCGTCGGTGCGGGCGGCCGGCCGTCGCCCCGGACGCCCCGCACCGGCGGCAACCGTGGCAGGCTGCCTGTGACAACCCGCCGCAGGGCGGGGACGCGCACCCGCCCTGCGGCGGGCGCCGGTCGGACGACGGCAGGAGGCCGCAGAGTTGAGCGAACGACCCGGGAGTGTTCCGCGACGCCCGTCGAAGGGCGAACGCACACGGGCCCGCATTCTCGACTCCGCGAGCGAACTGTTCTCCCGTTCCGGCTTCAACGCCGTGTCGCTGCGTGACATCGCCGCGCACGCGGGGCTGACGCACGCCGGGGTGCTGCACCACTTTCCGGGCAAGGAGTCCCTGCTGATCGAGGTCCTGGGCCGCCGCGACAGGATCGACGCGCAGTCGGTCTTCCCCGGCATCGTCCACCCGGGCACCCCCGAGCCGGGTCCGGGTGAACGGCTGCGCCTGCTGGTCGGCCTGGTGGCGCGCAACAGCCGGACGCCAGGACTCGTCGCGCTCTACACGAAACTCTCCGCGGAGGCCACCGACCCCCAGCACCCCGCGCACCACTACTTCAGGGAGCGCTACCGCATCCTCCGGGAGGAGATGACCGTGCTCATCGAGGCTCTGCGGGCCGAGGCCGGCCCCCGCGTCCAGGGCGATCCGGCGGTCATGGCACGGCAGTTGCTGGCGCTGATGGACGGTCTGCAGACGCAGTGGCTGATGGAGCCGGACGCCGTGGCGATGGAGGAACTGGTACGCGACTTCCTGCGCCGGCTGGGACTCGACCCCGAAGGCGGCGGAGGACCGGCCGGCGTCAGCGCGTGAGCGACGCGAGCACCGCATCGGCCGTACTCCGGTGCCCGGCCGCGTCGGGGTGGAACCCGGCGGCTTCCGCGGAGTCGCCGGGTTCGATCCAGCGCACGCCCGCGGGCTTGCACACGTCGTGCCCGACCGAGGGCCCGTAGGCGTCGACGTAGGTGGCGTCGTACACGTCGGCCTGCCGCGCGAGCATCGTGTTGAGCTGCTTCTCCTCGTCCCGGAACCAGGGGAAGTCGCCCGTGGCGAGCGCGACCGTCTCCCGGCACGCGGTGCCGTCGTCGGGGAAGAGGGCCGGGTATCCCACCAGCAGCACCCTCGCGCGCGGGGACCGGGCGTGGATCTCCGCGAGGACCGCGTCGATCCTGGGTGCCGTGGTGCCGATGCGGGAACCGATCTCGTCGGTGCCGAGCAGGGTGTAGCTCTGCTTGCAGGGGGAGCCGTTCGGCGCCAGGTACCCGAGGAGCACGCAGCGCGTGATCACGCCACCCAGGTCCAGGTCGTTGCCGCCGATGCCCAGGGTGACCAGGGTGGTGTCGGGTCGCAGGGCGTCGAGTTGCGGCGGGGCCGAATCCTGGCGGCCCGCCATGTCGCGGGTGTCGGCTCCGGCGCAGGTCACGTCGGTGAACGACGTCGCGCCGACGGCACGCGCCACCAGCGACGGGTAGTTGTCCGAGGAGCGCCCGCAGAGGGAGTCGGTCTGCTCGGGGATGCCCAGGCCGGAACTGTAGGAGTCCCCGAGCGCTACGTACCGCACCTCGCCGGCGGCGCGCTGGGCGGCGCGCCGGACAGGATGCTCGGGTGCGGGGGCCGCGGTGGCGGCCGCCGTCGCGCCGGCCAGTACGGCGACGGCTGCCGCGGTCGCCACGCCGGTGCGCAGCAGCGCCCTGCGGGAGGCGCCGGTGCCGTGCGGGGTCCCGGGGCGGGGAGGTTGTGACCCGCGGGGGGGGGGGGGCGCCAGACCAGGC
>NZ_JBEYJA010000114.1:0-6474 GCF_040703815.1 Streptomyces sp. NPDC006743
CCACCCGCTACGACAAGACCGCCGAGTCCTACCAAGCAGCCATCACCCTCGCATCGCTCCTGATGTGGGCGTGACACTTTGACGACAACTCCTAGTGGCGCAGCTGTCAGGGCCTTTCGGCAACGCCGCGAGTGTGCGTGCCGGGCGTCGCGAGCCGGGCGCCCCTTCTGTTCGCAGCTCTCAGGGCGCCCGGGCCGGCCGGCGCGTCCCGGTGTCACCAGCGAGGGGACTTCTTCTCGTACGACGGATCCAGCCGGCGCATGTAGCCGGTGTCGTCCCGGTTGCGCAGGCCGCACCGCAGGTACTGCTCGTGCAGCCGGGCCAGTGCGTCGCGGTCGAGCTCGACACCGAGGCCGGGAGCGCGCGGCACGGCGAGCGAGCCGTCACGGAAGGCGAGCACGCCGGGGACGATCACGTCCTCCGCCGGGTCCTTCCACGGCCAGTGCGTGTCGCAGGCGTAGGTGAGGTTCTCCGTCGCGGCGGCCAGGTGGGTCATCGCGGCCAGGCTGATGCCGAGATGGGAGTTGGAGTGCATCGACAGGCCCAGCCCGAAGGTGCCGCAGATCCCGGCCAGCAGCTTGGAGCGGTGCAGCCCGCCCCAGTAGTGGTGGTCGGAGAGCACGACCCGCACTGCGTCGGCGCGCACCGCGGAGGGAAGTTCGTCGAAGGCGACCACGCACATGTTGGTGGCCAGCGGCATCGCGGCCTCACGGGCGACGCGGGCCATGCCCTCCTGACCGGGCGTGGGGTCCTCCAGGTACTCCAGGACTCCTTCGAGGTCGCGGGCCACCTTCAGCGAGGTCTCCACGCTCCACGCGGCGTTGGGGTCCAGGCGCAGCGGGACGGCGGGGAACGCCTCCCGCAGGGCCAGGACCGCCTCCACCTCCTGCTCGGGCGGCATCACGCCACCCTTGAGTTTGATCGCCGTGAAGCCGTACGCGTCCACCATGCGCCGGGCCTGGGCCACGATCCCTTCGGGATCAAGGGCGGGGCCCCAGTCGTCGGGCTCGTACCCCGGGTGCGCGGCCCACTTGTAGAAGAGATACGCGCTGAAGGGCACCCGGTCGCGGACGGCCCCGCCGAGCAGGTCGCAGACCGGGCGGCCGGCGGCGCGGCCCTGGATGTCCAGACAGGCCACCTCGAACGGGGAGAAGACCCGGTCGACCGTGCTGCTGGTGGTGATCATGCCGGTCAGTCCGTGGCCGTCGCTGCCGCTGTCCCCACCGAGCACGTCGGCGATCCGCCGGTGCATCGGGCCGAGTTCGTGGACGTCCATCCCGGTGATCGCGTCGGCGGCCGCGCGCAGTCTGCGCAGGTGGCCCTCGTCGGCGTAGGTCTCGCCCAGCCCGGTCACGCCCTGGTCGGTCGTCACTTCGACGACGGCGCGCAGCGCGTAGGGTTCGTGGACGCCGACGGCGTTGAGCAGGGCGGGATCCTTGAATGCCACAGGGGTGATGTCGACGCGGACGATCCGCAGCTCCGGGCTCATCGGACCGCCGCCTCGGCGGTCGCGGCCGCCCCGTCGGCCGCAAGGGCTCCGGTGAGAAGGGCCGAGCCTCGTGCGATGAGTTCCTCCAGCTCGGCCAGGTGCTCGGGCGCGGGATCGGTGAGCGGCGGGCGTACACCGCCCACGTCCAGTCCTCTCAGCCGGACGCCCGCCTTGACGAGGGACACCGAGTAGCCGGGAACGCGGTCGCGCAGCGTGATCAGGGGATGGAAGAACCCGCCGAGAAGCCGCTGGACGGTGACTTCGTCCCCCGCGGTCACGGCCCGGTGGAAGGCGAGGGCGATCTCTGGGGCGAAGCAGAACACCGCGGAGGAGTACAGCTCGACGCCGATGCCGCGGTAGGCCAGTACGGTTCCTTCCGCGGTGGGCATCCCGTTGAAGAACTGGAACGCGCTGCCGCCGGTCGCCGTGTCGGCACGGACGGCGGTCACGATCCTTGCCATGAGGTCCAGATCGCCGGTGCCGTCCTTGAGACCCACCACCTGCGGCAGCCGCGCGACTTCGAGGGCCGAGGGCACGTCGAACCGGGCCGTGCCCCGCTGGTAGACGATCGCCGGCAGCGAGGTGACCTCCAGTACCTGGCGCACATAGGCGACCAGTCCGGCCGACGGTCCGGCCACCAGGTACGGGGGCATCAGCAGCAGCCCGTTCGCACCGGCCTCTTCCGCGGCCCGCGCGTAGTGCTGAGCCAGAACCAGCGAACCGCCCGCGCCCGCGAAGACCGGCACCCGGCCGTCCGTCACTTCCACGGCCGTCCTCACCACCGTGGCGAACTCCCCCGGCCCGAGCGCGTGGAACTCCCCCGTACCGCAGGCGACGAACACCCCACCCGCCCCCGCTCGGACACCACTGCGGATGTGCTCCGCAAGTTTCGCCGCATCGACCGAACCGTCCGAGGCGAACGGAGTGACAGGGAAGAACAAAACACCTTCCAGCATGGAACCCTCTCTCTCGTGTTCAGACATATGAACTTACGTCAGAATGGCGAACCGCTGGCTCGGAAGCTAGGCGCGTCCATGCATGGAGGTCAAGAGGCGTGCGCAGGGTCGCTTCAGAGAGCGTGACACGGATGCGCGACATGCCGCACCCGCGAGCGCAAGCCTCGACCGCCGCCTGAACTGGCCGTATGCCGCATGGGATGACGTCCGCCCGTGGCGGGAATCAGATGACGCCCGACACGACCGCAGACCTCGAGGCGCCTTCTTCCACAGAGACGACCCGGGAGCGGCTACGGGCGCTGGTTGTGCGACAGACACGGTCGCGGCGCGTTCCGGTCAGCCGCTGATGACGCGGCAGCGCGCGGACGCACGCCGGAGGGGGACGCCGACGGTCCGGACGAATCACATAGGGAGGGTTGCCGAACGCAGTCCCTCTCTCTAAGGTGCTCCGAGGATTTCGGAATTAAACCGAAACATTTCGAAGCTCAGGAGTGGCACCATATCCAGAACAGCCGTCAGAGCCAGATCCGCCGGAGCGCTCGCCGCCGCCCCCGTCACCGCCGGTGTCGCGGCGCGCCGACCGCGCACGTCGTCGCTCGGCTGGACGGCGATGAGGAGGACCGCCTCGATCCGCTCAGTGCTCTGCTCCCCGCCGTGATCCGCCGGTTGCCCGGCTTTGGCCTTGCCGACCCCGCCCAGGCGCCGATCGACACCGGCGCCCTCCCGGCCACAGCCACGGTCGCGGGCATGCGCATGGCGTCGTCGAGTTGACCGGCCCTGATCGGGGCGGGAGTCGCTTCGGCCCTCACCCTCTGTCGCAGGTCTGTCGCGGGGCCACCCGGCCGCGGATGCCGGCCATCACTGTCGTCCTGGCCTCTCTCCACTCGCGGCCGGAGTCAGGTGGTCGGCGGGATTGGCCATCTGCGGTGCGCGGCCGAAGGTTCGGCTGTGGCCAGGTGTCAGACGGTGGCCAGGAAGGCGCGGACGGCACCCGCGAAGCCGACCGGATCGTTGGCGTAGACGAAGTGGTCGGTCTCCAGCTCGGCCAGGCGGGTGCCGGGCCGTTGCTGGACCATCCGCTGCGCCTGCTCGACGGGCAGTACGCAGACAGCGGTTCCGGGCTGGTCGGCTCCGGGGCGTCGAAGATGTCCTGGCCCCGGAATCCCGGCGGGCCGCAGTTGGTCTTGTGTCTGGGGGTTCCTGGGCCGCTTGTCGGGGCGGTGGCGTCGGTGAAGGCCGGCAAGGGTGCGGCTGGGCCGGGGGAAGCGGACGGGAGTGCCCTGGCGGACGGCGTGGTGTGGCTGGGGGCCTGGGCTGGGCGATGCGGGTCTTTCCGACGCCCGAGAGGGCGCAAGAGGAGGACCGCCTCGCCGGCATGCAGCCGGCGCAGGGCGCCGAGGTCGCGAGGTCTGGGCGCCGGGCAGTTGGGACAGGAAAGAAGGTGATCGTCGACCTGGCATGCGCCCGTAACGGCGTCGTAACGGCGTCGGCCGCGGCCGGAAGTGTCTCCGGAGCGGCCGGTATGCGCCTTGCGGCGACTCCGTGAGCGCGTCACCTTCACATTGGATAGTTGAATCCGGTGGTGTTTTGCGTGCGAGGGGGATGAATGGACGACAGCGATGAGGAGCGAATTCGCAGGGCTGTTGAGCGTGGCGTGCGGGATGCGAAAAGCCCGTCCTGCACCTGCGGGGGGTGCCTCTTCATCTTGATCCTCATCCTCGGCTTCCTGGCCTTTGTCCAGAATCTGACCTCCACCTCGGGGAAGTGATGGAGCCGGCCGCCAGCGCTCGGCACGGACCGTCCTCGGCGTGCGCCGGCAGGTGCACGGCCTCACCGCGGCGTCGCGGTGTCCGTGCGGGACGAGGATGATCATGCGACTCTCTGTCAACGTCGGCGGCCGCGACCAAGGTCAGGGACACCGTGCCATGTCGGTGAAGCGTGGGGAGGCCGGCCGACGGGGAAGGCGGTTCGGCCTCGCCAGGTGACCGACCTCCTCGGCGCCCGCGCGATGGGTGCGTCGCGTACTGCCGGACGGTGGCCGTCGCGCGCCTGGCTGTCGGCCGGCTGTCCGGGCTCCGCGTACGGCGGGACGGAACCGACCGAGCCCGCGCCGCCCGCGAGCTGGACCGAACTTCGCGGTCCCAAGGCCGACACCACCCCGCGCTCTGGCCCCCGAGCCGGCACGTCCCGGCCCCGGTGCAGCGAGGTTGCGGAAGCAGGCCGCGGGCCCGTCAACGCCCCGGCCTGCGGAGGCGTCCGGTGTTCGGCCGCCGCCTTCGAGGGCCGGGGCGTACGGTGCCGGAGGACGTCCGTGCGACCCTCCTGCACCGTACGGCGTTCACGACGGCCGCGAGTCGACTCCCGTGCACAGCCGCACGAATGGAATGGCCATGCCCGCCTCGTGGAATGCGGCTCGGCTGCCGTCGGCCGGGAGGCCCAGGAACGCGCACAGGCGGCGGGCGAGCCGCGGGTGGCGCTGGGCGTAGCGCGCCATGATGTCGGCGCCTTCCTCGGGCGTGAGGAAGTGTGCGGTGACGGCATGGTGCCGGTTGCCGAGCTGGATGACCGTCTTCGGCTGCGAGCGCAGGTTGCGCAACCAGTCGGCTTTGGCCCCGAAGCCGGAGGCGACGATCCAGCCGTCCTCTTCGTGGGCCACGACCTCCAGGACGACCCGGCGGTCGAGTCCGGTGTTGCGGCCGGTGTGGTGCAGCAGGAGCAGCCGCCTGCCGAAGATCCACCCGAGCCCCAGGCGGAAGAGGTGTATCGGCGAGCGTGCGGCCAGGCGCCGCCGGCCGACGGGAGGCCGAGGACGGTGGGGAGGGCTGGAGTCTGCCATCGGCGCCTTCCGCGGGTCGGGAATGTCAGCTCTTGCACTCACTTCGGTCAAGGTTCGGGGCGCGGCCATGCTTCGCCCACCTCACCTTTGCATAGTCTAAAGGTTGCGGGCGCTTCTCCGGAGAGGCCTCCCAGTTCTGTCAGTCCCCCTGCGTAGCGCTTCTGCCAGTCCCCTTGCGGGGCGCTCGGTCCGTACGACGGATTGTTCGTGGTGCGCCGCGGCTTCACCCCCATGGCATCGGTCGCCGGCGTGAGCGGGGTGGTCATCGCCGCGGCGATGACGCGCTCGCGGGTACGCCTGCTCGATGATCCCGGCCCACGTCGTGCCCTCGAAACAGTACGGGAGGATCGGGTCCGGTACGCCGCAGGACCGCCCCCCTACTCCCCAGGACGATGCCGCGACGGTCCTGCTCCGACACCGCCGCGGCGGGGGCCTTCAGATGCGCGGGGCGCCACCGGATGACGAGTGGCGCCCGGGCCGCGATAGAAAAGAGGCATGCCGGAGCGTGAGACCCCTGCGGGGACGACGGACGATGTCGATGTGGTGACCCGGGCGGTGCTGACCGCCTCCAAGGTGCTGGTGGCCGTCTCGGCCCGCTCCCTCGCCGAGGTCGAGGACAGGGTGACTCTGCCGCAGTTCCGGATGCTGGTCGTGCTCTCCACACGAGGAGCCACCAAGCTCGTCGCGCTCGCCGATCTGCTCCAGGTGGCGCCTTCCACCGCCATGCGCATGGTGGACCGGCTGATCGCGGCCGGGCTCGCCGACCGCCGGCCCAACCCCGGCAACCGCCGCGAGACGCTGCTGCAGCTCACCGAGGAAGGACGCCGCACGGTCGAGGACGTCACGGCACGACGCAGGACGGAGATCGCGACGATCGTCGAACGTCTGAGTCCCACACAGCGGCTGGCCCTCATCGAAGCCCTGGCCGCCTTCAACAGAGCGGGAGGCGAACCGCCCGCCCCCACGGCCGAGCACCGGGAACCGTTCCCGCTGGGGTGGGGGGACGGCATACCGGGACACACCATCTGAGAGTCGTCCTGGTCCGCGAAGGCCCGCGGCCCGGCGCGGGCCCCCGTACGGTGAGCGCCGCCCCTCTCACCTCTCGTACAGATGCGCGGAGGCGACGCGACCGCCCCTAGGCAACCGTGTGCACGGCACGCAGAGCGCTTTGGTGGCTCAGCCAGCCGACGGGC
>NZ_JBEYJA010000115.1:0-6335 GCF_040703815.1 Streptomyces sp. NPDC006743
GACCGGCCGGCCGGCGTCCTGGCCGCGGCCGTCGAGTGACCTGCTACGCGGGCAGGTTCCACTTCTGGGTGCCGAGCCCGTTGCAGTCGTAGATCTGCAGCTTCGTGCCGTTGGCGGTGCCACCGGACGGGATGTCCAGGCAGCGGCCGGACTGCGGGTTCAGCAGCGAGCCGTCGGGCTGGTGGCGCCACTGCTGGCCGCCGACACCCGGGGCGCAGTCCCACAGCTGCACCTTGCTGAAGTTGGCGGTGGCGTTGGCGTCGATGTCCAGGCACTTGCCGAACGCGCGCAGGGTGCCGTCAGGGGCGACGGACCAGCGCTGGCCGGTGGCCGTGTTGCAGTCCCACAGCTGGGCGGCCTTGCCGTTGCCGTTGGTGTTGGTGTCGACGTCGAGGCACTTGCCCGCCGTCCACGGCGTCGTGACCTGCCCCACCGGGCCGCCGAGCGCACCGGTGCCGAAGCGGACCTGGCACTGGTTGCCGGTGCCGAGCCAGGTGGCGCTGAGGTAGAGGAAGGAACTGCCGTCGGCGCCCGGGACGATCGGTGAGCTGTAGCCGGGGCAGGACGGTTCACCGCTGTTGTAGCCGCCCGTCGGTGCGGTCAGCACCGGGGCCTCGACCTCGGTCCACTCCCCCGCGCCCAGCCGGGTGTTGGCGAACACCACGGTGCCCGACTCGGCCATCACGGCCTTGTTCCCGGTGGGCCCGGTGACGACGCGCTGCCCGGAAAGGAGCAGGGTGCCCTGCGGGCCGCCGCCCGGGGTCCAGGCCAGGTAGGGGGTGTGCAGCAGTTCCCGCCCGTCGGCGGTCCGCACCAGGGTTCCCGGGTTGTCGGCCGGTGCCCAGTTCAGGCCGTCGGGGCTGGTCTTGGTGTACACCTCGCAGGCGTGGTCGGCGTCGGTGGCGTCCCGGCACATCTCGTACGCCATCATGAACGTCCCGTTCAGCAGCGGGACGACGACGGACATGCCGGGGCGGGCGAGGTTGTCCGCGGGGAAGGCGACGTCCTGGGTGAGGGCGCCGCTCCAGGTGTGTCCGCCGTCGGTGGACGTGTAGTGCCCGATGACCTGGTTGTTGGTGGGGCTGTTCGCGGGCCGCTCGTCGGAGATGAAGCAGGCCAGCGTGTTGTTCGGGGCGAGCAGGAACCAGGGCTCCCAGATGCCGTGCCCGATGGTGTCCGGCAGGCCGCTGGTGCGCGTGCAGTCGGACAGGTACTGCCAGCTCTGTCCGTGGTCGGTGCTCTTGAAGACCTCGATCTTCTGCGTGGTGTAGTCGCCGGCCTTCCAGGCGGTGCCGGCGGCGAGCAGGTCGCCCTGGTTCAGGCCGTTCGCGGTGCGCGGTACCTCGTACAGGACGGGTGCCTCGATGTCCCATCCGGCGGTGTGCGAGGTGATCGTGGAGATGGGCGCGGCGCTCCAGGTGCGGCCGCCGTCGGTGCTGCGGTGGATGGGCAGCACGTTGACGGAGCCCTGGTTGCGCTGGGCGTAGGTGGCCAGCATGGTCCGGCCGGACGAGCCGTCGTGGTCGAGGCGGACGGCGCGCGGGTAGCTGTCGTCGCCCTGCGGGTGTGCCGCCAGGTCGGGCGAGGCCAGTACCTGGCCGGCGGGGGTGGCCGAGGCGGGCTGCGCCCACAGGGACAGCAGCGCCCCGAGCAGGGCGAGGACCCCGAGCAGGGCGGGTGATCTGCGTCCGGGTGACTGCGTACGCACGGATCGACTCCTTTCAGTGGTGCCGGATGGTGGGGGTGGTGCCGGGTGGTGCCGGCCGGGCCCGGTCAGCCGTGTGTTCCGGCGGCCGGGTCGTCGCCGATGTGCGGCTCGGTGCGGGTGTCCACGTCGACGGCGGTGCGGGCGGCGACGGTGCCGTCCACGACCAGCGCCAGGTGCAGCCGGCCGCTGGTCCAGCCCTCGGGCAGGGCGGCGGGCACGGTGACGGGTGCGCCGAGGACGTACGGCTTCGCCAACGCGCGGCAGCCGGGCACGGCGCCGCCCGGATCCTGGGGGGCCGGTGCGTACACCGGCGTCCAGGCGGTGTGCACGGCGCCTTCGACCGGGTCGCTCCCGTGGTGGGAGACGCGCAGGTCCACCGTGAAGTCGGGCACCGCGGTGAGCAGGTCGCGGCCGGGTGCGACCGGGGTGACGTCCAGGACGAGCGTGGTCGGCGCGTTGACGTGCGCCGGGTCGACGCCGGCCAGGTCCTTGGCGGCGCGCTGGAAGTCCCACAGGCCCGCGCTCTCGTGCTCGATGTCGTACAGCTCCGTGTAGACGTAGCCCGCGAGCCGGTCGTGGCGGCGCAGTTCCTGGGTCTGCCAGCGCAGGTGCCAGGCGCGCTCCAGGCCGGTGAAGCCGCCGCCGTACTCGCTGTTGAGGTTGGGCAGGCCGCGCAGCGGCTGGGTGGGGACGGCGAGCTTCTTGTGGACGACGTGGTCGGGGCCGAGCTTGACGGGGAAGTCGTCGCGCGCGCCGGAGAGGAGGTCGGCGACGGTGGTGGCCCAGGAGGCGGCGCTCTCGTCGTAGTAGTGCCAGTCGAGCAGGTCCGTCCTGACGTGGGTCCAGCCGGAGTTGTCGACGACCGGCCGGGTGGGGTCGAGGGCCTTGAGCCTGTCGTAGGCGTCGGCGGTGGCCCGCTGCTTGGCCGGGTCGCCGGGGATGTCCCAGTCCAGGCCCCATTCCTCGTTGTACAGGCCCCAGACGACGATGGCGGGGCTGTTGCCGTCGCGTTCGACCATCGGCTCGATCTGCTCGGCGAACGCGGTGACGGAGGCCGGTGAGAAGCGTCCCGCGGAGGCGGGTTCGGCCCACACCAGCATGCCGAGGGTGTCGGCGTGGTGGACGAAGCGGGGGTCCTCCAGCTTGAGGTGCTTGCGTACGAGGTTGTAGCCGGCCTCGGCGGCGAGCCGGAGGTCGTCGCGCAGTGCCGAGTCGTCGGGGGCGGTGATGCCGGTGCGCGGCCAGTAGCCCTGGTCGAGGACGCCCCGCAGGAAGAGCCTGCGCCCGTTGAGGTACAGGTTCTCGCCGTCGACGGTGATGGTGCGCAGGCCGGTGTAGGAGGCGACCCGGTCGGTGCCGTCCGCGGAGGTCAGTTCGGCGTCGACGTGGTAGAGGTGCGGGTCCTCGGGGGACCACAGGCGCGGGGCGGCGAGCGGGAGTTCGGTGCGGATCAGCCCGTCGGGGCCGGCGGTCGCCGTCACGGCGGCGGCCTCGCCGCGCACGCGCAGTTCCAGCGTCGCCCCGGCGGCGGCCGGGCCGTGCACGGCGGCCTCGACGCTGATGCCGCTCAGACCGGGGTTCGGGCGCAGCCGCAGAGAGGCGAGGTGGGTGGCGGGGCGGGCCTCCAGCCAGACGCTCTGCCAGATGCCGGAGGACGGGGTGAAGCAGACGCCGTCGTAGTCGGTGCGGGGCATGCTGCGCTGCTTGCCATGGGCGATGTCCCGCTTGTCGGCGGGGGCGTGGACGCGCACGGTGAGCAGTTGCTCCCCGTCGACGAGGGCGTCGCTCACGTCGGCGGAGAAGGGGGTGTAGCCGCCTTCGTGACGGGCGACCTCGGTGCCGTTCACCCAGACCGTGGCCTCGTGGTGGACGGCGCCGAAGTGCAGGACGACGCGCTGCCCGGCCCAGTCGGCCGGCACGGTGAACGTGCGCCGGTACCAGGCGGTGGGCAGCCAGTGCGCCTCGATGCCCGAGGCGGGGGTCTCCCAGGCGAAGGGCACGGTGATCCGCTGGTCGTAGCCGTCGCCCGAGCCGGCGCCGTGCCGTGCGTCGGGATCGGCGCGGAAGTCCCAGGTGCCGTTGAGGCCGAGCCAGGCGTGGGAGCGGTCGAAGTGGGGGCGGGGGTACTCGGGGCGGGGGATGCCGGCGGTGGGCATGGGGTGGGTGTGCTCCGATCGGTGTGCGGGTTCGGGGGGCGGCGAGGTGGTCAGCCCTTGACGCTGCCCGCGAGGATCCCGTTGATGAAGTGGCGTTGCAGCAGGACGAAGACGACGAGCACGGGCAGCATCGCGATGCTGCCGGCGGCGAGGAGTTCGCCCCAGACGGTCGCGAAGTCGGCGCCGACGCGGTTGCCGGTGACGTTCTGCGCGAGGGTGGACAGGACGACCTGGAGCGTCTGGTGCCGCTCGTCGTTGACGGCGACGACCGGCCACACGAAGTCGTTGTAGATGTTCATGGCGGTGAGCACGCCGAGGGCGGCGATGCCGGGCCGGATGACGGGCGCCACGATCCTGGCGAAGACGCCGAACTCGCTCGCGCCGTCGACCCGTCCGGCGTCCAGGAGTTCGTCGGGGACGGCGGCGATGGTCTGCCGCATCCAGAAGATGCTGAAGGCGTCGATGCTGCCGGGCAGGATGAGCGCCTGGTAGGTGTTGACCCAGCCGAGCTGGCTCATCTCCAGCAGCAGCGGGATGATCAGCACCAGCGTCGGCAGCATCAGGGTGAGCATCAGCACGCCGAAGAGCAGGTCCTTGCCGGGGAAGCGGTACTTGGCGAAGGCGTAGCCGGCCAGCGGGCAGAAGAACATCGTCATGGCGCCCTTGACGGCCACGACCAGCACGGTGTTGAGGAAGCCGGTGCCGATGGGCACGTCGGCGAACATGGCCCGGTAGTTGTCGAGGGTCAGGGAGCCGAGGGAGAAGCTCAGCGGGTCGCTGACGATCTCGGCCGGCGGCTTCAGCGAGGAGCTGACGGCCCAGAAGATGGGGTAGACGAACACCACGGCCAGGACGCCGAGGACGACGTACTGGAAGGCGCTGGGCCGGGGCCGGGAAAGGCTCTTGCGCGGCTCGCCCCCGGCGCCGTCGCCGTTCTTGGCGTACTTGGGATTCTTGGCGTTCCGGTCGTTCCCGGGTTTCCCGCTCCGGCCGGTCGCGGTCACTGTCTGGCTGGTCATGGTCACTCGTCCCGGGAGCGCAGGAGACGCACGGACAGCAGGGACAGGGCGAACACCAGCAGTACCAGCAGGAAGGAGTTCGCGGCGCCGGTCCCGAGGTCGGACGTCGTGATGTGGTTGTAGAGGTACAGGCCGCCGGTCGTGGTCGAGCCGTACGGGCCGCCCTGGGTGACCACGTGGGGCTCGGCGAACATCTGGAACACGGCGAGGGTCTGCACCACGACGAGGAAGGCGATGCTGCGCCGCACCAGGGGCAGGGTCAGCGACCAGAACTGCCGGGTGCGGGAGGCGCCGTCGAGGGCGGCGGCCTCGTACACGTCGGAGGGCACGGCCTGGAGCCCGGCGAGCAGGATGATGATCGCGAAGCCGGTGGTCTTCCACAGGAACAGCAGGGCGAGCGTCGGTTTGGCCCAGGCGGTGGACTGGAGCCAGTCGACGTCGGGCAGGCCGACCAGGGCCAGCAGGTGGTTGACGAGGCCGTAGTCCTTGTCGAAGGCCACGATCCAGACCTGGGCCATCGCCACCAGCGGGGTGACGAACGGCGCGATGAACGCGACGCGGAACATGCCGCGCAGCCGCAGCCTGGCGTTGGCCAGCAGCACCGCGGCGGCCAGACCGCCGACGATCTGGACGGGCACGATCAGCAGCCACATCACCGCGCTGTTGCCCAGTGAGGACCAGAACTCCTCGCTGGTGAGCAGGTAGGTGTAGTTCTCCAGCCCGATGAAGCGCGCCGCGCCCGCGCCCTTCCAGTCGGTGAAGCTCAACTGGAGTGCGAAGACGAGCGGGTAGAGGCCGAAGGCGGCGAAGACGACGTAGAACGGGGCGACGAACAGGTAGGGCGCCAGGAAGGGCCTGCGGCGGGTGCGGCCGGGGCGCGGCGGCGCCGTGGCCCGCCGCTCCCGGCGGGCGGGGGTGAGGATCGTGGGCGTCATGCGCGGTCCACCAGGTTGCGCTGGATCTTCTTCGTGGAGTCGTCGATGACGTCGTCGGGTGACATCTTGCCCTCCATCAGCCGCTGGAGGTTGTCGCCGAGGTAGTCGACCGACTTGTTCCACCAGGCCGGGATGGGCGCGGCGGCCGGGATGGTGGCGGCGGCGTCCACGGCGACCTTCCACAGGTCCTGGCCGCCGAGCGCGGCCACCGGCTTGATCAGCGGCTTGTCGGCCCGCAGGGCGGGTGTGTAGCTGGGCACGGAGGTGGTCAGTCCGCCGGGGTAGATGTCGCTGGGGCCGTAGACCGCGCTGTAGCCGGGCTCCTTGAAGCACAGGAACTCATAGAGCAGCCAGGCGAGTTCGGGGTTCTTGGCCTTGGCCGGGATGATGAAGCTGCTGCCGCCCATGGCGCCGCTGCGCGCCCCGCCCGGTGTCCAGGCCGGCAGGGGGGCGCACCTGGGCGACCTCGGTGACGACCTTGGGCGCCAGGCCCTTGGTGGGTTCGTCGGCGATGATC
>NZ_JBEYJA010000116.1:0-6327 GCF_040703815.1 Streptomyces sp. NPDC006743
GTCGCCGCGCTCGTACGAACCGACCACGACCGCCTTCCAGCGGCCCTGGCTCTTCTCCTCGACCCAGCCCGCCCTCACAGCCAGCGTTCGGCCGCTTCGACGCTGTCTGCGCCGCTGGTGTTGAACGCGACCGCGGCCTTCGGCGCATATCGTCGGACCAGGTTCACGACCTGCTCGAACAGCGGCAGGAGAGGCTCCGGCTTGCGAATCCCGCCGCCGATGACGACGACGTCCCACTCGCGTTCGGACAGCGCCGCGATCACCGTGGGCTCTGCCGACCCGTCCAGTGAGATCAGCGTCATCGAGGCGTCGATGGCACGGGCGCCAAAACGCGCCAGCTCCTGTTCGAGACCCGCGCGGATGGTGCTCCCGTCCATACCGGGCACCGTGGTCGGATCGATTCCAAGAATGAGAACGGAGGGCATGTCCGGGATGACGATCAGTCGCCCGCGCTGGTTCCCCGCCCCGCAGAGCACCGCCAGAGCGACGACACCTCGGCGAGGACGGACGGCCACTCGAGGCATCACATGACCACGACCCCTGGTGAATCACGGGATCCTCCCCTTCCCGCCGCGAATCGCGATCAGGCAGGGTGAGTCACATGGACGGGAACCCAAGCGGGTCTGCGGTCATGCAGGCAGGAGACACCCGGGGCCGACACTCCGGCACTCCAGGAGCCGCGGGCCGAGACGGAGACGGCGAGACACAGTGACGGCAGCCTGATAGTTCGGTGAAGCAACCACGACCGACCGGGACACACACGCGCCGGTTCGCAGAGAGTCCGCCCTCATGGTCCAGACGCGCAGCCCGGTGGCTCAGCCGGCGATGGACCCGGCCCCCGGCCGCGTGACGGCTCTGCCGTAGTCCGCGGTGGCGGTGTGGGTGGTGGCGGCGGGCTCGGTCAGGTCGCGGGATTGGCGAAGCGGAACTTCGGTCCGTGCTTCGGCGGCCGACCGCCTTTCCCGTTCCGTGTCCCCCCGGCCGGTGCTGGCCAGCAACGCTCCAGCGTCCGGCGAATGTCCGGCTGGGCTGCCCGGTTCGATACGCCGTTCGAAGTCAGTCAGGTAGTGCCACGGTGAGATCCACCTCGACGAGTTGTCCGGAGAAGCCCAGCTGGGCAACGCCCAGGAGCGTGCTGGCGGTGGTGAACGCCGGCCCCAGGGCAGACTCGGTGAGCCGACGCCACGCGGCTGCGAGAACGTCCCTCTCGTCGCTCCGCACGTAGATCACTGACCGCACCACGTGTTGCGGCCGGGCACTCACCGCGGCCAGGGCGGTGAGCGCGTTCGCGACCACCTGGTCGACCTGCGTCTCGAGGGAACCGGCACCGACGAGGTCACCGTTCCGGTCGAGCGGGCACTGTCCCGCCAGGTAGGCCGTGCGCCCTGTCTCCACCACCGTGATGTGGTGGTAGCCGGGAGTCTCATGCAGTTGCTCGGGATTGATGCGGGTGATCTTCTCCGTCATGTCCGCGAGTCTGCCTGGCGTGGTGCCCGCACGCACCGCAATTTCCCCCCAGGCAAGCACTCCGCGGCGACCTGTGAGGCGCAGGAACCCGGAGAATCACCTCGTACCGGCCGGCTGACCGTCACCCCGGTCGCGTCCCTGGACCGGCGCGGCAGCGACTGCGACCAGGTCGCGTGGGTCGTCGAGGGGGCCGGGACCCGAGTCATCCGCTGCGGGGACACCCTGTGGCACGGCAACCGGTGGCAGATCGCCCGCGACCACGGCCCGTTCGACGTGCGTTCCTGCCCGTCAACGGGGTGATCGCCAGATTCGAGGGGCACGAGGCGAATGTGCCCGTCACGCTGACCTCCGAGCAGGCGGTGGAGACGGCGGCGGCTCTCGGCGCCTCCACCGCCTGCTCGATCCACTACGCGCTGTTCGACAACCCTCCGGCGTACGTGGACCAGTCCGGCATGGCTGAGCGGTTCGCCCGGGCCGCCCAGGAGCGGGGCATCACACCTGCCCTCGTGGCGGACGGCGGGACCGTACCGCTGGACCATTGAATCCTGTTCGCTCGGTCCCCCTGGTGCCGGTTCACAGCGCGATCACGATTTTGCCGTGGACGTGCCGCTCGGCCTGCATCGTCACGGCTTCGCGAATCCGCTCGACCGGGAAGGTCGCCGCGATCGGCACCGTGATGTCGCCGCAACGGATCGCGTCGGTGATCCGTTCCAGGGAGCCCGGCCCCGCATCGATGGCGCCCGCCTTGCGCACACCGGGCGGCGGAGCGGGGCCGTCGGCCACGACGGAGATCCGCTCGGGTGCCACGCCGAGCTTGAGCGCGGTCTCGGCCGCCTCCCTTCCGAACAGGTCGGCTGCGGCGGTGATCCCGTCGGGCGCCAGCGCCCGCACCCGGTCCGTCAGACCAGGGCCGTACGCGACGGGTTCGGCACCGAGCCCGCGCAGGAATCCGAACGTGCGCTCGGAGGCAGTGCCGAGCACCCGGGCGCCCGCAAGCTTCGCCAGCTGCACGGCGAAGACGCCCACGCCGCCCGCCGCCCCACCGATCAGGACGGTGTCCCCGGCGCGGAGCCCGATCGCGGCGAGCACGGCGGAAGCTGTCAGACCGGACACCGGAAGCGTGCCCGCCACCTCGTCGCCGATGCCCTCCGGCGTGGGCCACAGTTGTGCCGTGGGCGTCTTGACCAGCACGAAGTCGGCGACGGACCGGCCGATCGCAGCTCCGTACACCCGGTCACCGGCCGCGAATCCCGTGGCTTCGGCGCCCACCTCGTCCACCACGCCGGCGAAGTCGCTGCCGAACCCGGCCGGCAAGGTGATGCCGAACCGCGCCGCCATGTCGGGCTGCGTGGAGATCTGCCAGTCCATCGGGTTCAGCCCGGCGGCCGTGACCCGGACTCGGACCTCGTCCGGCGCGGCGTGCGGCTCGGGTATCTCCTGCACTTCGAGTACTTCGGGACCGCCAAATCGCCTGTAACGGACAACTTTGCTCATCGGTGACCTCTCCTGGTCAGTGATGGGACTTGGTCTCATCGACCGTACACCAGTGATGGGACCAAGTCCCGTACACTGCTTCCATGGCTCGCTGGCAACCCGATGCACCAGGACGACTCGCCGACGCCGCCCTCGACCTCTTCGAGGAGCAGGGCTACGAGAACACGACCGTGATCGAGATCGCGGAGCGCGCGGGGCTCACCAAGAGCACGTTCTTCCGGTACTTCCCGGACAAGCGCGAGGTGCTGTTCGGCCGGGGCACGGTGACCGGTCTGCTCGTCGAAGGGATCGCCTCGGCGCCGCCCGCGGCCGACCCGCTCGACACCGTGGCGGACGCCCTCGACGCGCTCGGCCGGACGTTCTTCACCGCCGATCGCCGGGAGTTCAGCGGCCGGCGCCAGGCCGTGCTGAACGCCCATACGGAACTGCGTGAACGCGAAGCCCTGAAGAGGCTCGACCTCACCGCCTCGATGATCGAGGCCCTCAACCGTCGCGGCGTCCCGGGCCTGAGCGCGCGGGTGGCCGCGAAGCTGGGCGCCCTCGTCTGGGAGATCGCCTACGACCGATGGCTCGAGCCCGACAACACCGAGGACTTCGGCCGGCTGGCACGGCAAGCGCTCGCCGAAGTACGCGCGGCCAGGGCCTTGGACTACTAGGGACCGTCTTCAGGGATCATCCGGATGTGCCCCGGCCCCGTACTGCGGACCGCACCACCGGGGGCCGGGACTGATCCTCCCGCGTCGTCCACGTGCCCGGCGCCCTCGCGGGCGGACATCTCGCCCGGGACAGCCGAGGCATTGCCCCGAGGCGTGAACGTCCGCTGTGACACGATCACGGGGTGACGCCGGAAGACGTGTCTCACCCGCGCCGCGCAGCAGGTCGCGGCCTGCCCCCGACCTCCCGGAAACTGGTGCCGGCCGGCCACGGCAAGTGCCGCTCAGTCGGGACTCCCGTCGCCCCCTTCGGACAGTAGCCACCACTGTCGGCTGTCGGCTGTGGGGTGTCGGCTATCGCCGACGGTGACCGGCCCGGCGTCCGTTGACATGCGTCAGTGTCCGACGGCGTCCTATCCGTGGACCGGCAGCGGAGCTGACTGACCGGCTGCCACCCGCGTCGGCTGCGGCAGGAGTTGGGGCCACGGGTGAGTGCCGCGGGTTGGACGGGTGAGTGCTGCCCGGCGGGGCGGTGACGCCCGGGGCGATTACGGATCGCTGGCAATCGTCGCATAGGGTGATCGTCATGAGATCGAAGATTGTCATCACCTTGGGTGCGGCCGCTCTGCTGGCCACGGGATGCGGCGGGAAGTCGGATCCGAGTGCCGCTGACGCCAAGGCGTCGGCGTCGGCGTCCGCCCCGGCAGCGATGGCGCAGAAGCTGACGCGACCGGCCGCGAGCCCGGAGCTGGAGCCGTCCCCGTCACCCGCCGGCAGCGCGCCGTTCTCCGATCAACTCGCCTACGAACTGCGGTCCAAGACGCTGGAAATGGCTGATGCTCCGGGCAGGACGACCGCTCAGTGCCCGAAGACGACGGGGTCGAAGAAGGGGACGAAGGTCACGTGCACCAGCACCTACGAGGGCCTGGAGATCCGGTGGGAGGTGACCCTCGGCGACAAGGCACCCTGGTCGGTCACGGGTGACTATGTGTCCTACGAGGCCACCCCCAGCACGGGGATCCTCACCCGGGACGGCGTGGCGCGGGTCCTCTACGGCAACTTCGGTCCCGAGTACGTGCTGTGCAACGACATCCCCAAGGCGGTGCTCGCGCCGCTGAACGCCCCGTCCAAGTACAGCTGCGAGCCGGTCGGCAAGGGCAAGAAGCCGACCGGCTACGGGACTCCGGTGCGTGCCACCGAAGGCGGTCCTCGCGCCTACTGACCGGCCCTCCTCTCCCTTGGGCCGGGGGCGACCGGGGCCCGGATTCACGGAGTCGGTGGCGGCCGCCGGACGAGCCTCGGCCTCCGGCCGGGCGGACGCCCGGTCGGCTCGGCAGGCGGACTTGCGCGCTCTGCCCGGGAACCGGCGCGGTTGCTCATCTACCGTCGGCGGGAACCTGACGTCCCGGTACTCGGCGGCTGGGGCTTCGCCGTTGTCGCT
Source organism: Streptomyces sp. NPDC006743 (assembly GCF_040703815.1). Lineage (NCBI taxonomy): Bacteria > Bacillati > Actinomycetota > Actinomycetes > Kitasatosporales > Streptomycetaceae > Streptomyces > Streptomyces sp. NPDC006743. Next base: position 5,056 of record NZ_JBEYJA010000116.1, read on the forward strand.
GCTCCGGCGCCGGCGCAGACGGGGCGGGTGCGGGCGGCATAGGAACGGGCGGCCACGATGAGGCCGATGCCCAGACCGCCGAAGGCCAGGCCGCCGAACTCGACGAACCAGGTGATCCCCGAGCTGGTGGTGAACGGCAGGGACGGCTCGATCTCGGGCAACGCGCCGAGAGCCGTGAGCGGGGCCATGACGATGAGGAAGACCCCGTACATCGTCAGTGGGACACCGGTCAGCCAGGCCGGAATCAACGGGAGCAGGCGCGGGACCCTCCGTCCGGCCAGGAACAGCGTCCAGCGGGGGAACACCTGGCCCCACACGTGCAGCAGGCCCAGCAGCAGGAAGATCCCGGCCAGCGCGGCCAGCACAGTCACGTCGATCCCCACCGACGCGGTCGCCTTCGCCGGGCCCGACGCGCCGCGGCTCGTCGTCCTCAGCCAGTCATCGCCCGCGACGCCGAGCGCGCTGCCGCCCAGCGTCCAGACGGTCTTGGCTCCCGCCCACGGCAGAAGCCCGCACATGAGCAGGTACACCGTGACGCGGGTCCGCACCGGGGCCCGGGAGACGGCTGGGTGGGCGAGCGGGCCGTCGCCGGCGCCGGCGTGCGGCCGCCCGCACCGGGGGCAGTCGCCGCGCAGCCGCCGGCGGTACGAGAGGCCGACGAGGAACAGAAGGGCGGCGCCGGCCGTGTTCAGCAGCACCTGGGCCAGTCCGGTGGCGCTTTCCACTCCCGAGAGCGTCGCGATCGTCACGAAATAGATCGGCAGCCCGTTCATTCCCACGACGAGTACCAGGAGCGCCACGACCAGCACCGTTGCCACCGCGACCTGACCGGTTCCGGCGAGAGTCCGGGTGCCGGCCAGGCAGGCACAGCCCGCCAGGACCGCGAGGGCCGCCAGGAAGAGCTGGACCCCCGGCGCGTACGCGGAGTGCTCCTTCCACTGCACGGTCGTGTCCGTCATCGCCCAGGTGACCTCCACAGCGGCGTACAACACACCCCACAGGGCCGCGGCCACGGGCACCCACACCGGCCACCGCCGCCGCCACGGCATCCGGCCCGGGCCCGCGGCCGGCGACTCGGGAAGGCCACCTGCTCGGGAATGCGCGGGAACAGCCACCGTGACCTCCGTACATCCGGATTGCCGACGCTCCAAGATCCCGCGTCACCCGCGCCGGCCACATCCGTCCCACGGATCATGCTGCGGGCAAGGGCAAACGCCGCAGCATGGGCGAACGCGACTTCATCGCGCTGATCGACGGCGTCCACCAGCTCGT
>NZ_JBEYJA010000117.1:0-6212 GCF_040703815.1 Streptomyces sp. NPDC006743
CCGGCACCGGCGCGCCCACGCCGGGGCACCGGCGCGCGGGACGTGAGGGACGGGGTGACCGGTCGGAGGGCTCAGTAGTCCATGACGCGGTAGTAGCGGCGCAGGTCGAGCGAGTGGTCGCGCACCCGCTCCAGGTGCTTGCTGACCCGGTCCATCACGGTGTCCAGCACCAGCGGCGCGAGCAGTCCGCGGAACTGCGGGCTGATGCCTTCCAGCGGGTAGTCACGGGTGTCGAAGACGGTGACGTCCTTGGAGACGCGCTTGGCGAAGGCCTCGGCCCGGTCGGTCAGGGCCCGCGTCTCGTCCTCGCCCTGGAAGACGATGACGCTCGTGTTCTCCTCCAGGAGTTCCAGCGAGCCGTGGAAGAACTCGGCGCTGTGCACCCGGGTGGTGCGCAGCCACTGCATCTCCTCGAGGATGCACATGGAGTACAGGTAGGTGAATCCCCACAGGTTTCCGCCGCCGATGAGGAAGTGGTAGTCGGTGTCCTTGTGGGCCTCGGCGAAGGCCGCGGCCACCGGCTCGGCCTGCCGGGCGACGTCCACCAGGATGCGGGGCAGACCCGCGAGTTCGTCCGCGAGGCGTTCGTAGCCCTCGAACTCGCCCCGGCGCGCCAGCAGCCGGCCCATGAACAGCAGCAACTGGACGTCGAACGGCCAGGCCTTGGGCTCGGAGATCAGCGCCGTGTCGACGCTCAGGGCGACGGGGGAGTCGGGGTAGCCGGTGAATCCGATCGTGTGGGCGCCCTTGGCCTTGCAGTGGGCGATGGCGCGCAGACTGTCGTCGGTGGTGCCGGAGACGGAGGTGAAGACGGCGATGGTGCGGTCACCGAGCCGGGCGTCGCCGGAGGCGACGAGTTCGGCGGCCACGGCGGCCCGCACCGGCAGCGTCGAGGAACGCCGGGCGAGGTGCTCGTAGGGCCACATCTGCGCGTACGTGCCGCCCGCGCCCACGAGGAGGACGTTGTCGTAGCCGTCGTCGGCCAGCCGGTCGACGGTCTTCTCGATCTGGGGACGCAGCGCCAGGAGGCTCTCCGTCTGGGAGACGAACTCGGCTTCGTTGAACTTGAGCACGATGGTGACTTCCTCGAAGGTTGTTCCGTACCGGCCGGCGTGGGCCGCCGGACCGGTGTTCCGAAAGAGCGCGCGGACCGGGTCGGGTCAGCTCGCGCGACGCCGGGAGAACAGCACGTTCGCCCCGGCGATGATCAGGCCGCCGGCGAAGATCAGCGTCCCCATGACGTTGACCTGCGGGGGCACACCGGTACGGCTGGCGCTGTACACCCACAGCGGGAAGGTGACCGTACGGCCGGCGTTGAAGCTGGTGATGACGTAGTCGTCGACGGACAGGGCGAAGCACAGCAGGGCGCCGGAGGCCACGCCGGGCAGCAGCATCGGCAGGGTGACCAGCCGGAACGCCGTCCACGGTCCCGCCCCCAGGTCGCGGGCCGCCTCCTCCAGCGTCGGGTCGTGACCGGCCATGCGCGCCCGTACGGTGATGGCGACGTAGGGGATGCAGAAGGCCACGTGGGCGATGACGACCGTCCAGTAGCCGCGGGGCACGCCCAGCACGATGAACAGCGACAGCAGCGCGGCGCCGAGGGCGATCTCCGGGGCCGCGATGGCGGCGAACATCAGCAGGTCCACGGAGCCGCGGCCACGGAAGCGGTGGCGCCCGAGCGCCAGCCCGATGGGGGTGCCCAGGAGGGTGGCGACCACGGCGACGACCACGGCGATGGTGAGGCTGTTGACCAGCGCGGAGGTCAGGTTGGGGATGGCGAACAGGTGCCGGTACCAGTGCAGGGTGAAACCCTGCCAGGTGAAGTTCACCTTGCTGCCGGTGTCGTTGAAGCCGAAGAGGATCATCACGGCGATCGGCAGCAGCAGCCAGGCCAGCACCAGCGCGGTGTACAGGGTCAGGGCGGGGCGGCGGCGCCGGCGTCCGGCGCGGTGCGGGCGCGGCGTGGCGGCTTCCTCGGCCGCGGGGGCGACGGTGGTGGTGGTCATCGCGCGGCCGCCTCCAGGACCTCTTCGGTGCCCAGCGTCCGGGCATAGGTGAACACGGCCAGCAGCAGCGCGCCCATGAGGACGAAGGACAGGGCCGCGGCGGCCGGGTAGTCGAGATTGGTGAAGTACTCGGTCTGGATGATGTTGCCGATCATCGTCGTGGAGGGGCCGCCGAGGATGCCGGCGTTGACGTAGTCGGCACAGGCGGGCACGAACGTCAGCAGGACGCCGGCGAAGACGCCGGGCAGCGACAGGGGCAGCACCACGCGCAGGAAGGTCTGCGTCCGGGAGGCGTAGAGGTCGGTGGAGGCCTCGATCACCTTGGGGTCCACCCGTTCCAGGGCGACGTACACGGGCAGCACCATGAACGGCAGGAAGTTGTAGGTCAGGCCGCCGACCACCGCGTAGGGCGTGGCCAGCAGGTGGAAACCGGCGGGCAGCAGACCGATGTCCTTCAGCGGTCCCAGCAGGACGCCGTGGTCGGCGAGGACCACGTTCCAGGACTGGGTGCGGATGACGAAGGAGACGAAGAAGGGCAGCAGGAGCAGGAAGAGGAACACCGACTTGTGCCGGCCGGCCCGGAAGGCGATCCAATAGGCCACCGGGTAGCCGACGGTGGCGCAGGCGACGGTGGCGACGCCGCCGTAGAGCAGGGACCGGACCAGTTGCACGTGGTAGGTCCGCACCACGTCGGCGTAGGTGCCGAAGTGGAACGTCTGGCGGAAGCCGTCGATGAAGTCGCCGGTCTGCAGCGACAACGACACCATCACGATCACCGGGGTGACGAAGAACGCGGCCAGCCACAGCCAGCCCGGCAGGATCATCAGATACGGGACCAGGGCGCCGCCTGGGCGCCGCCGCCGGGTCAGGCCTGGTAGATCGGCTCGAACAGTGCGTTCCACTGCTTCTCCTCCTCTTCGTCGAGCACGCGCAGACGGCGCAGCCTGGACTGGTCGGCCTCGGTCGGGAAGACCAGGTCACTGGTGCTCAGGGCTTCGAGCACGGAGCGCCGCCTGCCGGTGGCGGCGGCCGCGTCGCGGGCGACGACCTGCCGTGCGGCGGGAACGGGGCAGACGAACTGGACGGTCTCGCTGATCCTCGCGGCGACCTCGGGCCGGTAGACGTAGTCCATGTAGGTCAGCGCGTCGACGGGATGGGCGGCGGTGGAGGGGATGCAGAGGTTGTCGGTCCACAGCAGACCGCCCTCGTCGGGGATGACGAACTCCAGTCGTGAGCCGCTCTGGTTGGCCTGGAAGACGTCGCCCGAGTACACCAGCGAGGCCGCCAGGTCGCCGCGCTGGAGGGAGGACTGGTAGGTCGAGGTGGAGTAGGAGCGGACCATGCCGGCGTCGCGCTGCCGGCGCAGCCAGGCGGCCGCCTTGCGCCAGTCGGCGGGGGTGGAGGTCTCCGGGTTCACCCCGACGGCCAGCAGTGCGACGTTGCCCATCTGCACCGCGTCGTTCCACATCCCGACCCTGCCGTGCAGCTTCGGGTCGAGCAGGTCCTGCCAGCTGGTGATCCTCCGGCCGACCTGGGCCGGGTCGTAGCCGATGCCGGTCATGCCGGACTGCCAGGGCACGGTGTAGACGTTGCCGTGGTCGAAGGGGGAGTTCTTGAACGCGGCGCCGCCGTGGCGGGCGAAGTTCGGCAGGCGGGTGTGGTCGAGCGGGGCGAGGTAGCCGAGTTCGATGTACTTGGTCAGGTAGCTGTCGCCGCCGACGACCATCAGGTCGTAGCCGATGCCCTGGCCGGAGGCGAACTCGGGCTGGATCTTGCCGAACCAGGAGGCGCTGTCGTCGATCAGCTCGTTGTAGGTGACCTCGATGCCGCTCTCGCGGGCGAAGGCGTCGAGGGTGGGGTGCCTGCTCTGGTCGGCCGGGTCGACGTCGATGTACTGGGTGTAGTTGACGAAGTCCAGCCTCCCGGACCGCTTCTTCCCGTTCCAGAAGCCGGTGACGGCGGCGGCGATCTCCGCCTCGCCGGTGGGGACGTGCACGCGGGCGCCGGGGACGCTGCACGCGGCGAGCGGGGCCAGCGCGGCCGCGCCGAGCGCGGCACGCAGCAGGCCGCGCCGGCTCCAGCCGCGGGGTGCCGGGGCGCGCGGCGGGGGCGCGAGAGGGAGGGGTTGCTCGGGCATGGGGGTCCGCCTGTCGTCAGCGCGAGGTGAGGGAAACCGGGGCCGCGGCCGTCGCCGCGGGCGTGGGGGCGGGGGTGAGCAGGTAGGAGTGGTCGGCGGCCCAGGAGAGCCAGACGGTGTCGCCACGGGCCGGGGACACGCAGGCGGTGCCGTCGTTGGGCTGGAAGACCGTCATCTCCGCACCCGTGCCGGTGTCCACGGTGTAGCTGGTGGAGGTGCCGAGGTAGACCACCTCCCTGACGGTGCCGCGCAGCCGGCTCGCGGTGCCGGCGGGCTGGGCGGTCAGCGTGATCTTCTCCGGGCGCACCGTGAGTTCGACGGTGTCGCCGGCCGTGTGGGAGCCGCGCAGCGGGACCGTGACGCGCTGGCCGTCGCCGAGGTCGAGCACCCCCGTCCCCGCTCCCACGGAGGCCAGGCGTCCGCCGATCAGGTTCGAGGTGCCGATGAAGCCGGCGACGAACGCGGTGGACGGCCGCTCGTAGACCTCCTGCGGCGGGCCGACCTGTTCGACCAGGCCGCGGTTCATCACCGCGATCCGGTCGGACATGGTCAGCGCCTCGGCCTGGTCGTGCGTGACGTAGATGAAGGTGATGCCGACCTCGCGCTGGATGCGCTTGAGCTCCAGCTGCATGCTCTGCCGCAGCTTGAGGTCGAGGGCGCCGAGGGGCTCGTCCAGGAGCAGCGCGCGGGGGCGGTTGACCAGGGCGCGGGCGAGGGCGACACGCTGCTGCTGGCCGCCGGAGAGCTGGCGGGGACGCCGGTCGGCCTTGTCGGCGAGTTCGACGGTGTGCAGGATCTTCTCGACCCGGTCGCGGATCTCGTCCTTGGGCACACGTTTGCGGCGCAGGCCGAACGCCACGTTGTCGGCGACGCTCAGGTGCGGGAAGAGCGCGTAGGACTGGAACACCATGTTGATGTCGCGCTTGTTGGCGGGCACGCCGACCATGTCGCGGCCGTGGAGGAGGATCTGACCGGAGGTGGGTTCCTCGAAACCGGCGATCATCCGCAAGGTGGTGGTCTTGCCGCAGCCCGACGGCCCGAGCAGTGAGAAGAACTCACCCTCACCGATGACCAGGTCGACGCCGCGGACGACCGCCGCGTCCCGGGCGCCTGCGCCGCCGAAGTCCTTGACCACGTCGACGAGCGTGATGGCGGGGCCAGCGGCCGGTGGCGGCGAGAGGGTGTCGGTTGCCATCCGTGATACCTCCGGTGTTCGGGGCGCGGGCTCGGGACGGGCACGGGCGGCCGTGCCGGGCCCGGCCTGAAAAGGCAGGCGGTGTCGGTACCGGTGAGGATTGATAACGTTACCAACGGGCCAGACCTTACACAGGGACAGCCGCAGCCCGTCAATGGTTGAATGGCAGCGAATTTCATCGGCCGGTTCCTCGGCGTCCGCCGACCCGTCACCCACGAAAGATCGCCCATGCCGCAGCCCCCACCACCGCCGCGCCGCGTCACCATCCCCGACGTCGCCCGGCACGCCGGCGTCGGACAGGCCACCGCCGCCCGAGTCCTGGGCGGTTACGGCTCGTCCAGCGCGGCCACCAGGGAACGGGTCCTGGCCGCCGCCGCGGAACTGGGCTACAGCACCAACGCGGTGGCCCGCAGCATGATCAGCGGACGCACCCACACGCTGGGCGTGGTCGTCGCCGACGTGGAGAACGCCTACTTCGCCCGCGCCGTGCGCGGTGTCACCGACGTCGCGGCCAAAGCCGGCCTGCAGGTCGTCCTCGCCAACAGCGACGAGAAGGGCGACACGGAGCGGGCCGCGGTGCAGATGTTCATCGAGCGGCGTGTGGACGGCCTGGTCGTGGCGCCCGCCGCGACCGATCACGGGCACCTCGACAAGGCTGTCGCCGCGGGCATCCCCGTGGTCCTCCTGGACCGTGCGCTGAGCGGCGCCACGCTGGACACGGTCGTCGTCGACAACCGCGGCGCCGCCAAGGCCGCGGTGTCCAGGTTCACCGGCGCGGGACACACCCGCATCGCGGTGGTCACCTCGGCGTCCCCCGACCAGAACGCCAGCCGGCTCGCACCCGGTGCGGACATCTGGACCACGACCGAGCGGC
>NZ_JBEYJA010000118.1:0-6064 GCF_040703815.1 Streptomyces sp. NPDC006743
GCAGTCACCTCATAGACGGCTGCCTCACCGAGACCGGCCTGACCATCAGGCCCGCCTGAGCAACTCCACGACATCACGAGTTCAACCTCAGTAGGACCCTGGCGCGCTACTGGTCCGCCGGTCGACGTCGGCAGATACCCACCCCGTAGGGTGGGACGCCAGGCTCTCGCATCGTTCGTCGTCTGTGGGCTGGATGGCAATTCCCTCGCAGCGTGGAGACGATCCATGCGGCCAGTCCCTCAGCGGGGTGGCCCGGTACTCGCGTACGTAGTCGATCGGGCTGTTGAAACCGCACACGCTGTGTAGCCTGTAGGGTGCCAGAAGTAACGCGTAGCCTTTGAACAGGTATTTTGCAGTCCCGGTCGACGATGGCAGGCTCGGGTGGAATGGCGTTGCGCGTGCTGTACCTGGTCTTCCTGAAGCTTCTCGGGCTGCTCCTGCTGTTGTCGCTATCGGAGGAGGCCAAGAACGTCGAGCTGCTTGCGCTGCGCCACGAGGTCGCGGTGCTGCGCCGCCAGCTCGGCGCCCGGCCGCGCCTCGCCTGGCCGGACCACGCCGTGCTCGCAGCTCTCGTCCGACGCCCAGGCCGAGCAGGCACTGCGAGCCCGCATCCGACCGGTACTCACGACGCTGAGCAGGGCCTCTGGCGAGTCCACCTTCCTCGCCCTGGTCACCGGCAACGACTACCTCTGCGTCGACGCCGTGCAGTCGCACAAGCCCCTCCACCTGGCGGTGAGACCTGGCGAGCGCAAGCCGCTCATCGGTGAGGCGCTCGGCCATGCCCTCCTCGCCGTTGACGCCGATCTCGCCAGGACCGTCCGCGCCGACGACCCCGAGCGGTGGGAACAGCACGCACAGGAAATCGCCGATGCGGAGCGCCTCGGCTACGCCCTCGACCTCGACAGCCAGCGCGCCGGGATCTCGTGCGTCGCGGTCGCGATCACTCCGCGTGCGGCCATCGCCACCGTCGGACCCACGAACCGCCTGTCGAAGCAGCGCCTCGTCTCGATTGCCCAGCGGATGCGCCAGGAATTGGAAAGGGCCCGGCCCGTCGGACAGGGCTGGCTCTGACTCTGCGGCGCGCCTCGGCAGTGCCAAGACACCGAGACGGCGGCGGCCCAGGAGGCTGTCTGGCCGACTCGGACCGGTGACGGTCACGCCGTCAATGCGGTGAGCACCTCGTACGGGTCGGGCTCCAAGGCGATGTCTGCTGCCGAGATGTTGGCTTCGAACTCGTCGACGACGTCTGCGCCGACGATGACCGAGGCGCCGGCCGGGCGGGAGAGCAGCCAGGCGAGCCGAAGCCTGGTAGGTGCGCATCCCCCACGTGCGATTGGGCCGGCCGACCTGACGGCCCGAGCGGCGCCCTGCACGGTCGGCGCGACTACGAACGTCGCGGTGCCGAGGCAGACCCGAGAGACCTTCACGCCGGTCGAGCCGGGGATGGAGTACCGCGCGAGCGATGGTCCCTTCTCGTCAGGAGTGGCGGGGGCCGACCGGGGCGGCGACGGCCGCGACGGCGTCGGCAACCGGGGTGGTGCCGTCGGTGAGTTCGACGATGGTGCGGCTCAAATCGGGGTTGTGCAGCGCGGAGGTGATGAAGACTGCGACGTTGTCGCGGCGTACGTGTGCAGGAGTGGGTCCTGGAATGCCTCGTCGTGTACGGCGGGGTGGGGCTGCTGGCGCTGGCGGTGGTACCAGTAGCCGCCGGTGGCCAGCGCCTGGGGATCGTCGCTGGTGGCCAGCCACTGCTGTGTCTGATAGCCGAGTTCGAGATCGTCCGGGGCACCGGGCCCGCCCATCCTCGTGGGCACCCAGCCCGTGGCCACCGCGTTGCTCCGTGCTCGACATGGCTAGTGTCCTGAACGGCTTGTCAGCGTGCCGGGGACCGGCGCGTGGGCAGGTGGGGCGCGTTTGTGGCGGCCCAGGAGGCGAGCAGGCGCAGGCCGTCTTCGGAGGGGGAGCCGGGTTCGGCGGTGTAGATGGTCAGGGAGTGCGCCTCGCCGGCCGCCGAGACGGGCAGGTCCAGGGGCTGATAGGTGAGCTCCAGGTCCCCGGCCTCGGGATGGTGGAAGCGTTTGACGCCGCCGTGGTGGATACGCACGTTGTGGGACGCCCAACGGGTGCGGAACTCCGGGCTGAGCGTGGACAGCTCGCCGATGAGCTCACGCAGGGCCTTGTCGTTGGGGTAACGGCCGGCCTCGGCCCGCAGGAGCGCGGCGGTGGTGGTGACGGCGCCGTCCCAGTCGGCGGCGAAGTCGGCCGAGTCGTCGTCGAGGAACCAGTAGCGGGCGAAGTTGGGGCGGCCGTTTCCACCGATGGTCGGGCTGTCAAACATGGGTGCGAACAGGGCGCGGGTGAGTGTGTTGGTGGCCACGATGTCCAGGCGGCCGTTGGTGACGAAAGCTGCGGACATGGTCATGGAGTCCAGCAGCCACTGGACACGGGGCGGGACGTCGACGGCCTTGCGTCGGCGCCGGGGTGCGGGGCTGGGATGGGCGGCTTTGGCGAGGTCGAACAGGTAGGTGCGTTCGTCGTCGTCCAGCTGGAGGGTGCGGGCCACCGCGTCGAGGACGTCCTCGGAGACGCCGCTGATGTGGCCCTTCTCCAGCCGGGTGTACCACTCGGTGCTCACGCCGGCGAGGACGGCGACTTCCTCGCGGCGCAGCCCGGGCACGCGTCGTCGGCCGCTGGTGGGCAGGCCGACCTGCTCAGGGGTGAGCTGGGCCCGGCGGCGGGCGAGGAAGTCACGGATGTCGGCGCGGTTGTCCGGGCGGTGTTCCATGCTTTCAACGCTACGGCCGGAGCCCGGCGGGAGGGGGGTTGAGCTTGTACCCCCATAAACACAGCCTCCCGCGCACGCGGCGGAGGCGGTTTCGTGGATTGCGCACCCACTTCTCGATCCCACGGAGACGCTGTATGACCACGCGAGGAGGAACCCTCCACGCTCCCGCCGACCTGCCGGTCGCAGAGGCTGAGCGGACACCTACCCGGCTGCCGCTCGTCGTGTACGTGCTGGCTCTGGCCACGTTCTTGATGGGCACGACCGAGTTCGTGGTGGCGGGCCTGCTGCCCGAGATCGCCGGCGACGTGCAGGTCAGCGTGGCCCGGGCCGGAATGCTGATCACGGTGTTCGCGGTCGGCATGGTCGTCGGCGCGCCACTGATGGCGATGCTGACCCTGCGGCTGCCCAAGCGGTGGACGCTGGTTCTGGCTCTGGCCGTGTTCGCTGTCGGTCACGTGATCGTGGCCCTCTGTTCCAGCTTCGCGCTGTTGCTGGCCGCACGGTTCCTGACGGCGCTGGCGACCGGCGCGTTCTGGGCGGTGGCCAACGTGGTGGCCGCTCGCGCGGTCGGTCCCGCCGCGAGTTCGCGGGCGCTGGGCGTCGTGGGCGCTGGTGCGATGCTGGCCAACGTCGTCGGGGTGCCACTCGGCGCGTTCGCCGGGCAGCTCATGGGCTGGCGCGGCCCCTTCTGGGCGCTCGCCGCCCTCGCGGTGGCCGCCATGGCGCTGATCGCCCGCCACGTCCCGCACGACGGGCCCGCCGCTGAGGCGGTCTCGATCCGGTCCGAGCTGTCCGCTCTGCGCTCGGGGCGCCTGTGGCTGGCGCTGGCCGCCTGTGCGACCACGACCGGCGGTGTGCTCGCGACGTACACCTACATCTCGCCGCTGCTGACCGACCGGGCGGGCCTGGCCTCCCGCCTGGTACCGCTGGTCCTGATCGGCTTCGGGATCGGCGCCCTGGCGGGCTTCCTTGTCGGGGGCCGTCTGGGGGACCGCCGCCCGTACGCGACGACGATCGTGGCCCCCGCGGTCACGACGGTCCTGCTGCTGGCGATTTGCCTGCTGGCCGGCTATGCGGTGCCGACGATCGTGCTGGTCGCACTGCTCGGCCTGTTCGGGCTCGGGGCGAACCCGGTACTCATCGCCCTGGCCGTCCGCTTCGCGGGCCGCGCCCCCACCCTGGGGTCCGCGCTGACGGTGTCGGCGTTCAACCTCGGCACCGCCGCCGGTTCCTGGATCGCCGGCTTCGCTCTCGAATCCTCCCTGGGAGCCACGGGCCCGGCCGCGGTCGGCACGGTGATCGCCGCGCTGACCCTGTTCCCGACCCTCGCCATCGCGCTCACCCACAGCCGCCGACCCGCACCGGCACCCGCCTAGACCAGCAGCACCCCCGGCCCTGACGGGTTACGCCCATCCAGCGGACTCGGCGGCGCCAGGGCCACCAAACCCAGGAAGCCGCGGCGATCCCGTGCTTCCTGAACAAGAAGCGGCGCCCCACGGCGCCAGAACAACCAGCAAGGAGAAGCCACCATGCGTGGAGTAGTGATGCACACCGCCGGCGACGTCCGCGTCGAGGAGCGCGCCGACCCGAAGATCATCGAGCCGACCGACGCCATCGTGAAGCTGACCGCGACCTGCATCTGCGGCTCCGACCTGTGGCCGTACCGCGGCATCGAGCCCGCCGACCACCAGGTCATGGGCCACGAGTACGTGGGCGTCGTCGAGGAGATCGGCTCCGAGGTCAAGAACGTCAACGTCGGCGACTTCGTCGTCGGGTCGTTCGTCATCTCCGACAACACCTGCGAGATCTGCCAAGCCGGGTTCCAGTCCAAGTGCGTGCACGCCGAGTTCGTCGCACAGACCATCGGCACCCAGGCCGAGAAGGCCCGCATCCCGCACGCCGACGGCACCCTGGTCGCCACCCCGGGCCAGCCCGACCCCGAGCTGATCCCCGCCCTGCTCGCGGCCTCCGACGTGCTCGGCACCGGCTGGTACGCCGCCGTCGCCGCCGAAGCAGGGCCCGGCAAGACCGTCGCCGTCGTCGGCGACGGCGCCGTCGGCCTCATGGCCGTCCTCGCCGCCAAGCAGCTCGGCGCCGAGCGGATCATCGCGATGTCCCGCCACCCCGAGCGACAGAAGCTGGCCCGCTACTACGGCGCCACCGACATCGTCGAAGAGCGCGGCGAAGAGGGCATCGCAAAGATCAAGGAACTCACGGGCGGGCTCGGCGCGCACTCAGTCGTCGAGGCCGTCGGCACCCAGGAGTCGTTCATGCAGGCCGTCGGCGCCACCCGCGGCGGCGGGCACCTGGGCTACGTGGGCGTCAACTACGACGTTCAGATTCCCGGGATCGAGCTGTTCTTCGCCGGCATCCACACCCTCGGCGGCCCCGCCCCCGTACGCCGGTTCCTGCCCGACCTGATCCAGCTCATCTGGGACCGCAAGATCGACCCCGGCAAGGTCTTCGACCTCACCCTGCCCCTGGAGCAGGCACCCGAGGGCTACAAGGCCATGGACGAACGCCGCGCCACCAAGGTCCTCCTCACCTTCTGACGCAAGGCCGCCCCACGGGCTCGTGCCCCGACACCCCCAGCGGCACGAGCCCGGCCAGGGCCGGCGACCGGACCGACAGGCCCACGCACGAGCCCGTGCGCCGACTCATCGGCCACGCCGGCGCACGGTCGAAAAGGCCCGCTCGTGGCGCGCCGTCCCCTCGTGTACAGCGCACCTCCCAGACAAGGCTGCCGTTGCCTTCACGGCCACGGCACCCCCTGCCCCGGTCGTGTCCGCGCGCACGGCCGACTCGTCAACGATGCGAAGGCATACACATGTCCACTGACCCCGCAGTCCCGCATCCTTCCTCCCCCACTCCACCCTCCTCTCCTGTGACGGCGCCGAGCAGGCGCACCTTCATAGCCACCACCACCGCAGTCGGCGGGGCCGTCGTCGCCGGCAGCGTGGTCGGCGGAACACTTCTGGGCGGCCCGCAGGAGGCAGCCGCCGCCGATGCCGCGCCCACCAGCCGCGTCACCGTGACGGTCAACGGCACCCGGCGCACCGTGACGGTCGACAACCGCACCTCGCTCCTCGACCTGCTGCGTGAACACCTGGGCCTCACGGGCGCGAAGAAGGGGTGCAACGCCGGAGCGTGCGGCGCGTGCACGGTGCTGGTCGACGGGCAGCGGGTTACTGATTTCGGCTCGTCGGGGTGAACCTTCATGAAGTCTGTGAGGGACCCGGAGTGATGCCTGTATCCCATGGTGTGTGAGATATGCGGATG
>NZ_JBEYJA010000119.1:0-5873 GCF_040703815.1 Streptomyces sp. NPDC006743
CCATCCGCATATCTCACACACCATGGGATACAGGCATCACTCCGGGTCCCTCACAGACTTCATGAAGGTTCACCCCGACGAGCCGAAATCAGTAAGCAACTGGGTGCTACATGCGAGGCCGCGGACGATCTCGCGGAGGCGGCCACAGCCGCCTTTCAGCAGCACGCCGACAGTGAGATCCTGCTCAGCTTCCCCGGCCTGGGGCCCATGCTCGGCGCCCGCGTGCTCGCAGAGCTGGGCGACGACCGGGCACGGTTCACCGACGCCCGGGCGCTGAAGTCGTACGCCGGATCCGCACCCATCACCCGCGCCTCCGGCAAGAAACGGTTCGTCGGCCGCCGCTTCGTCAAGAACAACCGCCTCATCAACGCCGGTTTCCTCTGGACCTTCGCCGCCCTCACCGCCTCACCGGGAGCGAACGCGCACTACCGACGCCGACGCGAGCACGGCGACTGGCACGCCGCCGCACAACGGCACTTGCTGAACCGCTTCCTCGGCCAGCTCCACCACTGCCTTCAAACCCGACAGCATTTCGACGAAGAACGCGCCTTCGCACCACTACTTCATGCACCCGCGTGACTCGGGAGTCTGCCACCGGTGGCGAAGACGCCCACTTCGAGCCGTTGTCACGACGCTCGCGACAAGGGGCAGCTCCTCCTTAGCATGATGGCTTGATGATCAATCCGATAGGCCCTGTGGTGCCGCCTGGCCGTATGAAGCAGATACGGCAGCCCGACCTTGCACTCTCCGGGGGCATGCATCTGCGCCCCTGGCGGGAGAGCGACGCGCAGGTCCTGGTGCAGTCCTGCCTCGACCTGGACATCCAGCACTGGAACCGCCCCGGTCTACTGACCACCGACACGGCCCGGGAGAAGATCGCGCGCTGGAAGCTGCGGTGGCAGAACGAGGAGGCCGCCATCTGGGCCATCGCTCCCGTGGACGACGACGTCCCTGTCGGATTGATCGGCCTCGCCGACCTGGACCTGCGAGGCGGCAGCGGCGAGTTCGTCTACTGGCTGTTGCCTGCCGGCCGCGGGCGCGGAGCCATGGTCAACTCCACTCTCGCCGTCAGCCAATGGGCCTTCGACACGCTCGGACTCCATCGCCTGCGCATCACACACTCCGTGGCCAACACGGCCTCCTGCAGGGTCGCCATGCAAGCCGGGTTCCCCTTGGAAGGGACGATGCGCAGCGCGCTCCTCCACGCCGACGGCTGGCACGACGAACACCTCCACGCACGCATCCAAGACGACATCGGACCATCTTGACCCAGTGGAGCTGCCCTACGATCTCACCTGACCAGCTTGACTTCTTGGCCCCCTGAGATGTCTTTGAGGGCCCGGACGTGAGACCCGTCCACGGCGCAGTCACCCAGATCCAGCAGGCCGGCGCGGCGCAGTTCGGTCAGCAGGGCGGCGTGCAGGCGTGGCCAGACGCCGGCCTCGCTCCAGTCCCGCAGCCGGCGCCAGGCCGTCACCCCGGAGCAGCCCACGGTCTCCGCCGGGACGTCGCGCCAGGCCACACCGGTCCGCAGCACGTACATCACACCGGCGAGTGCCACACGGTCCGGAACACGCAACCGCCCGGGATGGCGGTGACGCCGTTCAGGAGCAGTCGGCAGCAACGGAGCAACCCGCTCCCACAGGTCGTCAGGAACAAGATCAACACGCACACCTGACACCCTGCCGACCAAGATCTTTGAGCGCAAGACCCGCAGCACAACTCATTTTGAAACGATCAGTTACCTGGTGATGCAGGTGCAAGGGCCGGTCGCGGGCTACTTCTTCGCGGGCCCGTTCGAGCGCTACGAGCGTGAGTTCAGCGACGGCTGCCTGGCCGCCAGTCCCTACCGCCACGACGCGATCCAGTCCGAGGTCGCGGGCAAGACCCTGGTGATCCGCCCGATCAGCGGGGGTACGACGCTGCGGCTCGGCCCGGCCGAGGACGGCGGGACACATCCGCTGCGGCCGCAGGACCGCGGCACCCGTGAGGTCCTGGAACAGCTCGGCTGCCAACTGCCTTGACTCCGCCGAGCTTGTCCCGCCGCCGGTTTTCACCGCTGAGCGGAGGCGGCCTGCGGGCTCTCCTCACCGAAGGGACATCAAGTCGTGGTGAATTATGACCGGTTCGTCATCGACGAAGGGCGGCATGAGCCGCAGTTCGTCATCGACGAGGACGCCTCCACGGCTGCTGGCGAGGCCCAGCACAGGGCCCTGTGCTCGTGCGGCCGGCTGCCTCCCCACCGCCCGGACACGCCCCAGCAGGCGTGGGAGGCGTATGCCGCTCACGCGAGGCGCTGCCTCGGGCCCGCGGCGCGGCCCGCGTCCCGGGTGTCGCTCGGCATGCGGGTCGCCCTGTTGTTCCTGGGCTGCATGGTGCTGTGGGGTGCCGGATGGGCCGGCGCCGTCTCGGTTGCGAACACCCTGGACCTTGCCGGTGGGGCGGACCTGGCGGTGCGTGCGGCCGGGCCGCTGGTCGGCTTCGCATCTGCCGGTCTGCTCATGGTCGCGATGCGCCGGTTCATCGCGCCGACGCGCGCCGACGTCTGAACCAAGGTCGTTCCAGATCCAGTTGGGACTGCCGGACGCAGCGGGACCGGACCGGGGCGGCGCACAAGGGTGCTGGAATACCGTGGAGGGATCTGCCCGGGGGGGGACAGGATGACGGACGCAGTGCTGTTCGGCGTCGCTGTGTAGGAGGACGAGTTCGCCGACGAGCGCGTCATCGCTTCCTCCTACGACCAGGAGGAGGTGCTCAACGCGTGCCGCGAGGCGCCGTTTTCCCGCCGGTACCAGGTCGAGCTCACAGCCGACGGATGGGTCGAGGCCCAGCCGACGCACGGCCGCCTGATCGCCGGGGCCGAGGGAGACCGTGCATCACCCGCTCCAGCACGGGAATCCGGCACTCGACGGCGACGCGCTCCCGCGGAGTGAACCGGCCGACGGGCTGGGCTTCCTGCGCCGGCCAAGACCGTGCCTCACCACGGGCGGGACTGCCGGCGCCGCGGGCCGGTTCCCGGCGCGGGGGCGACCTGCTGAGGCAGGGATGATCGCCGAGCCGATCAGCGAGAACGGGCTGGCCGGGCGGACGGTTGCCACTCTGCATGCCCGCCCTGTGGGGCCGCGCGCCCCGCGACAGTCGGTGCCGGCTTGCCGTACGAGGGCCGCTCACTACGACGGGACAGCGGTGAGCTCGGGGCGCCCGGTCTCCCACGCCGTCTCGTCGGCCACGATCGGCCCGTGCTTGCGCTCCAGGTCGTTGTAGGCGCTCCGTCCCGATCCCTCGTTCCGGTATCCGGCCCACCGCGTCAGGTCCTTGCGGGTGAGCTCGACGCCCGCCTTCTGGTGCGCGAGATATATCCGCTCGGCCCGCTGCCTCTTGCTCTCGTTCGCCGGAGCAGGTCCCAGCTCAACCGTCGGCGGCGGAGCAGGGGCGGAATCATCGCCTTCTTCGGGGCTCTCCTCGTCTTCGGCCTCATCCACGCCGGCCTGGCCCCTGGCCGGATGGCCAGCCTGCCCCGTCTCGGGCTCACGCCGCTCGACAGGGTCTTCATCGTCTGCTTCGGCTTCCTGGTTGGCCGGGGTGCCGCCGGGAAGCAGGTCCTCATGCGGGTGCTCGAGCAGCGCCTCCTCCGCGGACTCGGTGACGGCTCGCTCGCGCTCCGACGGCGGGCACTGCGCGCGCTCGTGCTCGCCGGAGTCTTCCGGCTCGGGCGACACCGAGCCGATGGCCGGGGACAAGGCCGGCGCCTGGCTGACCGACGCCTTCTCGAGCACGACCCCCGGCGCGGTGGGTGCGGCGGATGCGGTCTGCTTGTCCACGTCCTCGCACTCCGGACGGTGCAACTCTGCTGCCGAACGGACGGCGTATCCCAGACGGCTGCGGCGCAGCGGCCGCAGTTCCTCGCGCGTGGCCTTCCTCCGCCAGCGCCAGCCGTAGGCGTCCCGCAACTCCCGGCGGTAGTCCAGCTTCTCCTGGTACAGCGCCAGCGCCACCTCGTACGAGGAGATCGTGCTCGGCCACAGCTTCCTGCTGCGCCAGATCAACCAGGTCGACCATGGGGCGAGAAGCCACCGGCCCAGTGAGAGCGCATACTCCTCCCGCCCTTCCTCGCGCGCCGTCGCGATGGCGATCGCATGCCGGACTGCCTCGGTGATCGCGATGAACAGCAAGGGAATCGCTGCATGCATGAAAGATGCAAGTATGTCCGGGTAAGACGAGAAAGCGTTGAATGCAACCGTTGCCACGGTCAGCAGCCAGGCGATGTGCCGCAGGAGCGGATACCGCAAGTCGACCCAGGTCAGGGCAAGATCAAGGGCGAGCATCGTGATGATGCCAATATCGATCCCAAGGGGAAAGATGCTGGCAAACCAGCCGAAACCCTTCTCCTCGGCGAGGTCGCGTACGGCCGTGTAGGAGCCGACGAAGCCGGTCAGGGCGATCAGCAGGGACCCGAACCCGATGATCCCGAAGGTGATGCGGCGGCCACGGGTCCACACGACTCGGCGGCGACCGCCCCCGACCGCCCCCGCCTTCCCGAGATCGGCGGTGATCGTCATGGACCCATGCCCCCTTCGTCGTGCCCGTGCGCTCGGCGCTGTCGCCTATAGAGGTGCGATCAGTCGCCGCCGTGTGACATTCCGCCCCTCCGCGGTTCGGTGATCGCGCTTCTGAATCTGAACGGTAGGAGCGTCGGCCCGGCGCATCCACCGTGATCAGGGCCCTTGCTCGCGCCGTGACCTGGTTGTTGCCTTCGACCTGGTCCCCGATACCCCATCGAACCGTGGGGACGACTCGCATAGGCTTCAAGATCCCGACATATGCCGGGGCAGAACGACACCGGGAGCCGCCGTGATGACCGCGCTGACCACGACCGTCGCCCTGCTCGCCGGTGCCCTGGTCGGCACCGCCACCCGTCCGCTGCTGTTCACCAGAGCCGTGCCCGCCGGCTCACCGCTCCGGCACGCCTGCCCCTCATGTGGCACACCAGCCCAAGCGGCCATCCGGCTCCTGGCACCGCCCCGAGGCCGCTGTGCGTCATGCCGCACGCCTTGGTACCCGGCCCGCGGCCTCCCCGAGGCCATGACCGCGCTCGCCTTCGCCCTCGTCGCCGCCACCGGCCTGACGGGCTGGCTGGCCGCCGCGCACTACTGGGTCGCCGCCTGCGGCAGCGCGCTCATCCTGATCGACGCCAAAGTGCACCGGCTCCCCAACATCCTCACCGTTCCCGCCTTCGCCGGGACGATCACCCTGCTGGCAGCCGCAGCAGCCGCCGGAGAACCTGGCAGCTTCGCCCGTTGTCTTGCCGCCGCCGCCGCGCTCGGCTCCGCGTTCGCCCTCATGACCTTCGGCGGCATCGGACTCGGCGATGTGAAGCTCGCCCCCACCCTCGGGGCCTTGCTCGGCTGGCACAACTGGGCCACCGTGCTCGTGGGCACCTTCGCGATGTTCGCCCTCGGCGCCACGGTGAACCTGCTCCAGGGACGCACCCGCGGTCGCATCGCCTTCGGCCCGTACATGATCATTGGTGCGCTCGGTGTGTCGGTCTGCGTGTCGTAGTCCTCCGTCGACGGCCGGAACGTCACTCGCGATTGAGGTCGGCCTGTCCGCCGCGATCGAGTGGGCCTCACCCGGCCCCGGGGTCCACGTTCTCCCGTCCGCCGAGCAGATGTCCCCCGTCCCCAAGACCGGACGGCGGCCGTTGGGCCGCCGGCGTGCAGCACGCCGACGCGCGCGGTGCCGCCCTCGCCGTCGCGACCTAGACGCCGATGTGGGCCACTAGTACTCCAGCAGCGTTTCGCTATCTGGCCTGGTCAGAGGCGTCGTCTGGAGTGTAGTCGGCTGGTGTTGTGTCAGGGGTGGTCTTGCTGGAC
>NZ_JBEYJA010000120.1:0-5808 GCF_040703815.1 Streptomyces sp. NPDC006743
CTCGCCCACAACCTGACATCAGCAAGGTCCCCACCCATAACCACACCAACGACCGACCCGGCCATCAGTCACAGCAAACACCGTTGCAGTACTAGCCCCGCACCACGCCGTGGCCGCCGTCGACGGTGAGGACCTCGCCGGTGAGGAAGCCGGTCTCCTCGCCGGCGAGCATGGCGATCACCCGCGCCACGTCCTCGGGTTCCGCGACCCGGCGCAGCGGGGTGCGCTCCGCCAGCCGCTGCTGGAATTCCTGCGGCATGTGGGCGCTGGCCTCGGTACGGACGAAACCGGGTGCCACGACATTGACGTTGATGCCGAGCGGACCGGCCTCGTAGGCGACGAAGCGGGCGAAGGCGTTGAGCGCGGCCTTGGCGGTGCCGTGCGCGGCCATGCCCGGGGCAGGAGGACCGTCGGCCACGGCGCTGGAGACATACACGATGCGCCCCTGCCCTCGCGCGGCCATGAGCGTCAGCGCCCGCTGGGTGAGTGTGTAGGCGGAGGCGAGTTCGTCCGTCACCTTCGCCCTGAAGTCCTCCCAGGCAAGGTTCTGG
The DNA here is from genome assembly GCF_040703815.1 of Streptomyces sp. NPDC006743. Lineage (NCBI taxonomy): Bacteria > Bacillati > Actinomycetota > Actinomycetes > Kitasatosporales > Streptomycetaceae > Streptomyces > Streptomyces sp. NPDC006743. The sequence goes on from NZ_JBEYJA010000120.1 coordinate 552, forward strand.
ACGGGGGTGGGCGTGAAACGGGCGCCGGCGTTGCAGACCAGGACGTCCAGACGCCCGTCGGCCGCGGAGCGCTGCAGCAGCTCGGCCGCCTGGTCGGGGTCGTGCACATCGGCCTGCAGGGCGAAGGCCTCGCCCCCGTCGGCCTGGATGGCCTTGACCACCTGCTCGGCCGACTGCCGATCGGAGAAGTAGTTGACGGCCACGCGGTACCCACGGGCTGCCAGCTCCCGCGAGGTCGCCGCGCCTATGCCCCGGCTGCCGCCGGTGACCAGTGCTGTCGGCCTGCTCGTCGTCATGTCTGCTCCATCGTCGAGGGAGGTGCGCCCCGTGCCGGGGAGGTGCGCCGGATGCCGTCCCACGCTATCGGAGCGGAGCGCTCCGTTCAAAATCAGGTCGCTGTTCCGTGCCTGCGCACCAGAAGCGGTGGATGGCGCGGGTGGCGTGGATGCCGGTGAGCGGGCCACCGTCGACGAGGACGAGATCGGCGCGTCGTCCAGAGGCAATGGAGACCCGGTCGTCGGTCAGACAGGCGCGGGCGGGCGCGGTGGTGGCTCGGAGGAACAGGCGGCCGGGGCGAGGGCCGGGCACAGGGCCACGTGTCCGGCGCGGTCGCGCCGACGGATGCCGTGGTGGGGGGCCCGCCCCGGCCGTGAGGACCTTGCGGACCGAAGGTCCGTACTCCTCGACGTCGTCACAGCTCCCGGCGAGCGCTGTACCGGCGAAGCCGGCGGAGGCGTGCCGCGGGCAGTGCCGGGTGCATCACCCGACGTGGGGCGGGTATGCGGCGGGGGCACCACCCCCACAGGTTCGGGAGGAGAGTCTCGATGAGCACTTCGGACAAGGCCGGTAACACGGGCGACAAGGTCAAGGGCAAGGTGAAGGAGGGGCTCGGCAAGGCGGTCGGCAATGAGCGGCTGGAGGCGGAGGGCAGGGCCGACCAGGTCGAGAGCGACGCCAAGCAGGCCGGCGAAAAGGCCAAGGACGCGGTGAGGGACCTCCTCAAGGACTGATCTCCTCGGTGGAACCCTGTGAAGGCGGGTTGCGGCAACCGAGCCGGGACCCGCCTTCGCGCTCGGTGATCGCCTCGCGGCCGCGGCGGTGCTGCCGGGCAAGGACCCCGTAACGACAGACAGTGGGAGCATGTGGATCATGCGGGATGCTGACGGCCGGGCGGACGGGTGGCGGGCGGCGTTGCGCCGCACACCAGCGGCCATCTGGAACGACGACATCACGGACTGGGCTGCCGCATTGACCTACTACGCGGTGCTCGCTCTGTTCCCCGTGCTGCTGGTGCTCCTCTCGGTTCTCGGGCTGACCATGCCGACGGCCCGACCCGAGGTGATCGACCGGGTCACGCAGGCCGTCCCCGCCACCTCCCGCGGGTTGCTGCGCAGCGCTCTGCAGCAGATGGCGGGGCAATCCTCCGCAGCCTGGGTGCTGGTCGTCTTCGGCGCGGCCGGGGCCCTGTGGTCGAGTTGCAGCTATCTGAGTGTCTTCCGCCGGGCCCTGCACGCCATGCACCGGGCCGACGCCGACCGGCCGGTGTGGCGGACCGCCCCGCGCATCGTCCTCACCGCGCTCGTGCTGATCTCCCTCCTCCTGACCACCACGCTCGCGCTGCTGGTGAGCGGCAGCGTCGCCCGGCGTCTGGGCCGCGCGCTGAACCTGGGGGCCGTGCCCCAGGTCGCGTGGGATGCCCTGCGCTGGCCCGTCCTGGCAGCGGTGGCGGTCGCTCTGGTCCTGGTGCTCTACCGTTCGGGTCCGGCCCCCTCGCGTCCGGTGCGGAGGATGGCACCGGGCGGTGCCCTGGCGATCGTGCTCCTGCTCTGCGTCTCACTGGGATTCGCCGTCTACGCCTCGCATGTGAGCACCTATCACCGCCTGTACGGTTCCCTGGCGGGCGTGGTGGTCTTCCTCGTCTGGCTGTGGCTGTCCAACCTTGCGCTCCTGGCGGGCGCTCAGTTCAACGCCGAGCTGGCACGTACCGGCGACGGCACCCGCCCGGGCCCGGGCCTGCCCCGGGGGCGGGAAGGCGACAGGACTCCTGCCCCCGAGCCGCCCGGTGGCCGACCCGCCTGATGCGTCCGTGTGCGCCGGGTCCTCAAGGCGGGTTCGCACCGGCTCAGGGTGACGGGGACGGGTGCCGACGGAGCGGTTGCCGGACAGTCGGCCGTTTCCCAGGGGAACGGAGCCTTGATGCGGTCCAGGGGGATGCGGGTCGAAGCGATCGCAACGGCCATCGTCATGGGCAGCGTCGTGTGGGCGGCCTGCGGGGGCCACGGCAGGTCCACTACCGGCAGGTCTGCCGCCTCGTCCGGCACGAACGGCGGCGGCAGCACTCGGGATCGGGCACGGCGGCCCCGCCCCGGACGTGACCCGCAGAAGGCTGGACGCACAGCATGAACTCTGTATCGGTCGCTCCCCGCAGCGGCGCGAACGTGCCGCGGGTCAGCTTCCGGCCAGCATGCCTTCGCGCAGGCGGGTCAGGCAGCGCGAGAGCAGGCGGGAGACGTGCATCTGGGAGACGCCGAGGCGTTCGCCGATCTGCGCCTGGGTGAGTTCCTCGACGAACCGCATGTGGATGATCTGCCGGTCGCGCTCGTCGAGGGCGGCGATCGCCGGCGCCAAGGCGTGGAAGTCCTCCACCAGGGCGAGGGCCGCGTCGTCGAAGCCGATGAAGTCGGCCAACGGGGTTTCGCTGTCGTCGCCCGTGTTCATAGCGGCGTCCAGGGAAGCGGCGCTGTAGCCGTTGGAGGCGATGCGGGCCTCGACGACCTCCTCCTCGCCCAGGCTCATCAGCTCGGCGAGTTCCTTGGTGGTGGGGGTGCGGCCCATACGGCTGCGCAGTTCCTCGGTGGCCTGCGCGAGGTGGACGCGGGCCTCCTGCAGCCGGCGGGGCACGTGCACCGCCCAGGAGGTGTCGCGGAAGAAGCGCTTGATTTCGCCGACGATGTAGGGCACGGCGAAGGAGGTGAACTCCACCTCCCGGGAAATCTCGAACCGGTCGATCGCCTTGATCAGGCCGATCATGCCGACCTGGACGATGTCCTCCATCTCCTCCGGGTTACGGCTGCGGTACCGGCCGGCCGCGAAGCGGACGAGGGACATGTTCATCTCGATCAGCGTGGTGCGCGCATAGCTGTACTCGGGCGTCCCCTCCTCCAGCGTGGCCAGCCGGTCGAAGAACAGCCGTGACAGCTCGCGTGCGTCCTTGGGGGCCACCTTGGAGGCATCACCGATCTCCGGCAGCGCGGCCTGCGCGCGTCCCTGGATCTCTTCGACGGCGATCGTCATGGGTGCCCTCCCGACCTGCGCTTAAGCTCATCTTCCGAATCCGGCCCGAGCGCCGGTGCCCCCGATTCCACCGGCTACACATGGCGTTACTCGTTTGTTATGATCGACCGTGCGCCGGAGAGCGGGGCCACTCCGTACCCCCGCTGCTGCGACTGGCCTGCCTGTCCGCCCGCGCCGCGGTGTGGCGGCTGGGGCGCGATCGCGTGCACCGCCTCCGCCCTCCCGCACCAGTGCCCCGGGCCGGCGCGGGCCGAGGCCCTGCCGGACGCCGCTGTGGCGCCTCGGCAGGGCCTCCTCGCGGACTCAGCCGGTCGTCGGCCGGTTCGCCGACGGAACGACGACGAGGCGCAGGTTCTCCTCGTCGTTGTGCTCACCGATCGCGAACAGCCGGGTCCCGTCCGGCGTCCACGCCAGGCCGCGGGGCCGCAGGGAGCCCGCGTCGAACCCGGTGGCGGGGGCCAGGGTCACGGTGCGATAGGGGGAGTCGGCACCGGCCCGGTACAGGTAGACGTCCGGATCGGGTTCGACGCTGTCCACGCCGGCCGCGACGTCACCCTGTGCGGAGACCGCGACGGCGACCGGGTACGACGTACTGGGGTACGTGTGGCTCTCGGCCAGGTCCGGCAACCGGAACGACGGGTGGTGGTAGGGCGCCCCGGACGCGGTCAGCAGTGTCCCGCCGTCCGGACTGATGGCCATGTCGCTGAAGTCGGAGCTGCCGCCGGGACCGTTCACCGTCTCGTGCAGCACGGGGGTCCCGCCAGAGACGTCGTACACGGAGAGCCGGCCCGGAGAGGTGTTCTGGTCCCCGGCGACGAGGGTGTCAGGCGCTGCGGGAGAGGTCGCCAGCAACGGCGCACCGCTGAACTCTCCTTCGGGGATGAGCCCCAGACGCACCGTCGGGGTGGAGGTGCCGAGGGTGAGCGAGCCGATGCTCGCCTCCCACTGTTCTCCGTAACCGAAGAAGAGCGTGCGGCCGCTCAGCGCAGCGTGGAAGGGAGCGGTGCCGGCACCGGTGGCGTAGCGTGCGCGCTGCCTTCCGGTACCGGTGTCGATGACGCTGATCGCGTCGCCCCGGGCGAGCGGAGCGTAGAGGGTGCGGTAGTCGGCGGACAACTCCAGATCGCACACCCCGGGGAGGTTGTCGATGGTGCGGACCAAGCGGCCCTCGTAGTCGGCCACCAGTACGGTGCCCGTGACGTAGTCGGAGATGAGCACGTGCTTGTGCAGCGGGTCCACCGCGAGATCGCAGTGGTACGCGACCGGAAGAGCGGTGCCCTCCTCGTCCCCTGCGGCCTGCGTCGCGGGCGCGGCGCCGAGCGACAGGCCCAGCAAGGCCGCGAGCGTCAGCAGCAGGCGCGCGAGAGGAAGTCGTCTTCGCATCGGTTTCCCTTCGAGAACGGGCGCAGTCACTGGTCGGGCACCGCCCGTGTCACGGTCCATGGCTGCATCGGACTACCCTCGCTGCGGCCCCGCATTCCCCCCGAAGCCCCGATCGTCACAAGGGATGTCACCGATTCCGCTTGATCGGCAGGCCTCCGGAACGGGCGGTGCGGCGTGCCCAACGGCTTCCCGGCCCGCGGCCGGGAAGCCGTTGCGGTAAGAGCTGCCAGGGCCTGCGTGATCCGGTGATCAGTCGGCGGTCTTCAGGAGGTCCGGTTGCTTCCGGTCTCGCTCGCAGTGGATCAGCTATGCCTCCCTGGGCACACGCAGCGGATTCCGGCCGCCGGGCGCCGGCGTCAGGCGGGGGAGGGGAAGCGGGCCAGGGCGCGGAGTTCGGCTTCGACGGCTTCGATGCCGTCGGGCCGCCTGCGGTCCCAGTCGGGGACCGTGTCGGGTTCCAACTGCCTAAGAGCTGCGAACAAAGAGCCCGGCTCGCGACGCCCGGCACGCACGCTCGCGGCGTTGCCGAAAGGCCCTGGTAGCTCCGCTACAAGGACCTTCCGGCGCCTTGCGATCGCAC
>NZ_JBEYJA010000121.1:0-5568 GCF_040703815.1 Streptomyces sp. NPDC006743
TACGGGGTGAGGCAGGGCCGTCGGCAGTGCATGCCGTGAGGGCAGCGTCGGCTGACGCGTTCAAGCTCTACGGCGCCCCCCACGGCAACTGGGCGCGCATCCACCCAGAACTGGACGACGGTGTCCTCGGTGACTCCCGCCCGCGAGGACTCCTGCCAGGCCAGTGGCCGTTTCCCGGACGCCTCGACCAGGGCGCGCAGTTCGCGGACCGCGAGGGCGAAGCTCTCCGCCGTCATCCCGACGGCCTCGTCCCCGCCGATGTGCACGTAGGGACCGGTGGTCAGCCGGCACACGTCGGCCAGGATCGCGGCCACGACGTCATGGGTCGCCGGGTCCGCCAGGTCGAGCGGCGGCACGAACGGGAAGCGGCCCGCGAGGCCTTCCGGTGCGGGCGCGGCCGGAAGCCCCGGCACGGCCTCGCGCAGGGCGGCGCAGTGGCCGGGCAGGTCGATCTCGGGGACGACGGTCACGAAGCGCTCCGCCGCGTACTCCTGCAGGTCGCGGTAGTCCTCGGGGGTGTAGAACGGGCGCACCGTGCCGTCGTCACGGGGGGCGGTCAGCCGGGGCTCGGCGGGGATGTGCAGCCGCCAGCCCTCGTTGTCCGTCAGGTGCAGGTGCAGCACGTTCAGTTTGTAGAGCGCCGCCAGATCGATGAGGCGGCGCAGCTCGTCCGGGGTGAGGTGACCGCGCGCCGGATCGACCATGAGGCCGCGCCACGCGTAGTGCGGTGCGTCCGTCAGTTCCTGCGGCGCAAGGGTGCCGTCGGACGCGGTGAGCAGCTGGACGGCCGTGGTGGCGGCCCGGAAGACGCCCTCGGGGGTGGCGGCCCGGCAGATGATGCCGCGGTCGGTGACCGTGAGGCGGTGGGACTCGTCCACCGGCTCCGGCAGGCCGCGCGGGCTGATGCCCACCGGGGTGCGGTGCGGTGCGGGGGACGCCTCGTCCAGGTCGAGGGTGAGGGTGAGGGCGGCGGGGCCGGTGTCCGCGGCGCTGTCGTCGGGGCCCGGTGGCAGCAGACGTTCGCCCAGGTGCGGTTCCAGCAGTGCGCGCACTGTCCCGGCGACGGCGGCGAGCCGGCCGTCGGAGGGGCGGATCCGCCAGGGCCCGGCGACGGACGGGCCTCCGCCGCCGGCTGCCGCTGCCTGCCGCGCGGGACGGGGAATGACGGCGTTCATGGTCTCCTCCAACGGGCTGGTCCGGGACCTGTACCGGCCGCCGTGGGCGAGCCGGGGCCAGGGGCCCGGCGTCCGTGTCAGGGCGGCGCCGGGCCCCTGGTGCGGCGGGCCGTGTCCCCGCGGGAGGCCCTGTCGCCTCTTCCTGCCGGGCCGGGTCCACCTGTACGCTAACACGAAAACCGATCAATGAACGCTTTTCATGGAGTCGCGCCCCGGCCGTCCGCCGCCCCGGCTCCCCGCGGAAGGAGTCCCTCCATGACCCCCTCGAACGAGCCCGGTCTCGTGCTGCCGGACGGCTTCCTGCTGGGTGCCTCCACCTCCGCCCACCAGGTCGAGGGGAACAACGTCTCCAGTGACTGGTGGGCCCTGGAGAACCGGCCGGGCAGCTTCGTCGCCGAGCGCAGCGGGGACGCGGCCGACAGCTTCCACCGCTGGCCGGAGGACATGCGGATGCTGAGTGAACTCGGCTTCAACGCCTACCGGTTCAGCATCGAGTGGGCACGCATCGAACCCGAGCGCGGTCAGGTGTCCCGCGCGGCCGTCGCCCACTACCGCGCGATGGTGACCGGTGCCCTGGAACGGGGTCTCACCCCGGTGGTGACCCTGCACCACTTCACCTCGCCACGCTGGTTCAGCGAACTCGGGGGCTGGGCGTCACCGCATTCGAGTGAGCTTTTCGCGGCCTACGCTCAGACGGCCGGCGAGATCCTCGGCGCGGGCGCGCGTTACGCGGCCACCATCAACGAACCGAACATGGTCGCGCTGATCCACACCCTGGTGCGCGGGGCCGCCCGGCGCACCGGCGGCCCCGCCGCGGGGCCCCTGCCATCTCCGGCAGCTTCGCCCGCTCCGGAAGCTCCGGCTCACGAACGCCAGAAGGGTGCCGCGGTCTTCGATCCCGGCGCGGTCGAGCCGGACCCCGAGGTCACCCGGGCGCTGATCCGCGCCCACCGGGCCGCGTCCGCCGTCCTGAGATCGTCCGTGCCCGGGCTGCAGGTGGGCTGGACGGTGGCCAACCAGGTCTACCACGCCGAACCGGGAGCCGAGGACGTCACCGCCGCCTACGCCTGGCCGCGCGAGGACGTCTTCCTGGAGGCGGCCCGCGAGGACGACTGGGTCGGCGTGCAGGCGTACACCCGTCACCGGGTCGGCCCCGACGGCCCGCTCCCCGTGCCGACGGGCGCCGCCACCACGCTGACCGGCTGGGAGGTCTATCCCGAGGCCCTGGGCGAGGCGGTGCGGCACACAGCCCGTGTCGTCGGCCCGCACGTGCCCGTCCTGGTCACCGAGAACGGCATCGCCACCGGCGACGACGCCCTGCGGATCGCCTACACCGCGGATGCCCTGGCAAGCCTGGCGGCGGCCATGCGCGACGGCGTCGACGTGCGCGGTTATCTGCACTGGAGCGCCCTGGACAACTACGAGTGGGGTTCCTACCGGCCGACGTTCGGACTCATCTCGGTCGACCCGCACACCTTCGCCCGCACGCCCAAGGAATCGGCCCGCTGGCTGGGCTCGCTGGCCCGCGCCGGACGTATCCCCGGCGGCCCGGCCACCGCCCCCACCGGCGTCCCGGCCGCGGGTTAGGCTGGTCGGCATGGCGAAACGGGGTCCTTACGAGAAGGGCGAGGCGAAGCGCACCGAGATCCTGCACGCGGCTCTGGAGATCTTCGCGGCCGAAGGGTACCGGGGGACCTCGCTGCGCAAGGTCGCCGCCCGGTGCAATCTCAGCCTGCCCGGCCTGATGCACTACTTCGACTCCAAGGAAGACCTGCTGACGCAGGTGCTGCGGATGCGGGACGAGACGGCCCGCGTCCGGCAGGACGAGCGCACCAGCCCCGAGAGTTACCGGGAGATCATCCGGGAGAGTGCCCGGACCCCCGGTCTGGTGGAGCTGTTCGTGTCCATGGCGGCGGCGGCCGGCGACCCCGGTCACCCGGCGCACGAGCACTTCGCCCAGCGCTATCCGGTCCTGCGGGATCGTGTCGCCGCCTTCGTCCAGAAACGGATGGACGAAGGCCGGATGACCACCGTGGTCCCCGCCGAACGCCTGGCGGTCCTGCTGCTGGCGGTGGCCGACGGCATCCAGTTGCAGTGGCTCATCGACCGGTCGGTGGACATGGAGCAGCCGATCGACGACATCATGCGGCTCCTCGCAGCGGAGCCGGGCGCCTGACCGGGAGGAGGCGCAGGGGACGCGCGGGGCGCCCGGCCGGTCCGCCACGGGCGGCGGCCGCGACGCGCGGGGGACATCCGGGGCGCTGGTCGCGGCACGCGGCAGGTGATCGGTGCACGGGGTGCGGGCCCGGTCGGGGTGGCCCGGGACAACGGCCGCACGCCGTAGACCGTCGACCTGGCCGATGAGCGGGGCGTGCGGCCGGGACAGCGAGCGGGCGTTGCCGAGGCCCCGTGGCCGGAAGCTCGCAGGCCCTGCCCTGTCGCATGCCGAACGCGTCGATGACCGCGTCCAGTTCGCCGCCGGATGCCTGAAGGCCGGCAGTCCGGCGCGGTGGGCGAGCAGGTCGGCCCCCGTCGTGTCCGCCCTGCCCTGCACCGCGAACTCCGGCCAGTACCGCGCGATGGGCGCGTCCCGGTCCAGGTCGTCCCGTTCGCACAGCAGGTCGGCGCAGTCGGCGACCTTGGCCTTCGGCACGGACATCAGCACGCCGATCCGGTCCGGCCCGAACGGTCGGGTGTCAGGCGGCGTCGCGGTGCCCGCGGACCACAGGTCCGCGACCGGCCGGCCGTGGTGATGGACGTCCGGTCACAGCACTGGCCGAGCGGCACCCGGATCGTGCGCCTGGCCCCGGGCGAAGGCGTCCCGCATCCCCTCCCAGCCGGGTTGCACACTCCCGTCGGCCGCCGCCACCGCCCCGTTCGTCACGTCACTCCCCTCCTCACTCCCGACCGCCTTGTCCACCTTGTCCGCCCCGCCCGCCTTACCTGTCTTGCCTGTCTTGGCCGTCCCGGTCGCCTTGGCCGTCCCGGCCGTGCGCTGCGGCGGCGACCAGAGCGGCCAGTTCGGCCACCTCCTCGGGCGGTACGGGACTCTGCGGGAACTCCGAGATCACGTCGAGCGGAATCCCCGCGAGGAACCTGCGCATCACCGGATCGTCCATGGCACCCGGCCCCGCCCCCTGCGGCCTGGCCCGGGCGAACCTCTCGCTCAGCAGCGGGCCGCCCACAGGGTGCGCGAGCCACTCCGCGAGCGTGCTGCGTCCGCTCAGGCGCAGACGGGAGGGGTCACCGGCGACGCTCACCTCGGCCGACAGGCGGATGTCACGCGAGGAGGAGCCCGCCTCGATGCGGTAGACACCGCCCTCCACCCGCCGGCGGCCCTCGCGTTCGCTGTAGTACGCGAGGTCGTCGCGCGCCAGCTCCACCACCACCTCGCAGCTCTCGCCGGGGGCCGGGGACACCGAGGCGAAGCCGCGCAGCTCCCTCGGCGGCCGGGCGACCACGGAGGCGGCCGGGCCGCTGCTGTAGATCTGGACGACCTCGCGGCCCGTGCGGTCCCCGGTGTTGGTGACGGTCAACGACACGGTGAACGCCGCGCCCTCTTCGTCCTGGACGACGCGCAGCCCGGAGTACGCGAACGTGGTGTACGACAACCCGTGGCCGAAGGGGTGGGCGACCTCGCTGCGGCGGGCGTCGTAGCCGCGGTATCCGACGAAGACGCCCTCGCCGTAGCGGACCCGGCCCTCCTCGCCCGGGAAGGAAAGGTGGCTGGGCGAGTCCTCCAGCCGCAGCGGGACGGTCTCGGCCAGCTTGCCGGAGGGATTGACCACGCCGAAGAGCACCCGGGCGAGCGCCCCGCCGCCGGCCTGGCCGAGCAGCCAGCCCTCGACCAGGGCGGGTACGGTCGCCTGCCAGGGCGCGGTGCGGACCACGCCGCCGTTGGACAGCACCACGCACACGCCGCGGTTGACGGCCCGGACCTGTTCCAGCAGGCGCAGCTGGACGGCCGGCAGGTCGATGTGGGCGCGGTCGAAGCCCTCCGACTCGTCCTGGGCGGGGAGGCCCAGGAAGAGCACGACGGTGTCGCTCGCGGCCGCGAGCCGTACGGCTTCGCCGGCCAGGGCCACCTCCGGGTCCGTGTCCGCGTTCGCATCCGGGGCCGCGTTCCCGTCCAGGCCCGGGGCCCCCTTCCCTGTCGTGTCCGCCGGCGCGGCCCCCGGGAGCACGTAGCCCGCGGCGAATTCCACCCGGGCGCCGCGGGAGAGCCGACGCAGGCAGTCCAGGGGTGTGTCCAGGCGGGTCGGCGTCACCTGGGAACTGCCCGCGCCCTGGTAGCGCGGGGTGCGGGCCAGTTCACCGATGACCGCCACGCTTCCCGACGCCGGATCGAGGGGCAGCAGCGCCGAGTCGTTCTTCAGGAGCACGATGCACCGGT
>NZ_JBEYJA010000122.1:0-5238 GCF_040703815.1 Streptomyces sp. NPDC006743
GGGGGGGGGGGGGGGGGGGGGGCGCCCGGGGGCGGGGCCGGCCCCCCCCCCCCCCCCCGCCCGGTCCGCACGGTCGGCGGGCGGGATGCCCTCGGTGCTGACCCCTCACCCCCGGGCACCCGGCACCCGACTTCGCGCGCCGCGCCACGGACCCCGCGACCGCGACCCGGCCGCTGCCGCGGGGTCCCGCGGTTCGTTCACACCGCGTGTGCGAGGGCGGAGGCGGGCCGGGTCTGTTCGTAGGCGTGGCCTGCCCGCAGGAGTACGTCCTCTTCGAGTGGCCGCCCGAGCAGCTGCATGCCGATCGGCAGTCCTGCGCTGTCGTGGCCCACGGGCAGGGAGAGGGCCGGTGTTCCGGTGATGTTGGCGGGGGACGAGAGGCGTACGTAGGCGTCGGAGACACCTTCGACGGTGCCGTCGGCCCAGGTGACGGTCTCCTGGCCGGCTCTGACGGCGGTGGTCGGGACGGTGGGGGCGGCGACGATGTCGACCTCCTTGAACATGCGGGCCCATTCCTGCCGCATGAGGGTGCGGGCGCGCTGGGCGCGCAGGTAGTCCCCGGCGGTCATCAGTTCGCCGGCTTCGAGGAGGATGCGGACGTCGGCCTGGTAGAGGTCGGGGACCGTGCGCAGGGTGTTCTCGTGGTAGGCGGTGGCCTCCGGCACCATCAGCCCCCACTGGACGGCCTGGATGTAGCGCGTCATGGGGATCTCCACCTCGACGAGGCGGGCGCCGAGGTCCCGGAGCTGCTCGATGGCGCGGCGGACGGCGTCTTCGGTGTCGGGGTCGACGTGGTCGAAGTAGTAGGTGCGCGGCACGCCGACCCGCAGCCCTGTCAGGTCCGTGCCCGCCCGCGGTCGGTAGTCCGCGGCGGGTGCGGACAGGGAGGCGGGGTCGCGGGGGTCGTGCCCGGCCAGGGCGGTCAGGACCAGCGCCGCGTCCTCGGTGGTGCGGGTGATCGGGCCGACGTGGTCCAGTGACCAGGACAGCGACGTGACGCCGTGGCGGGGGAGGAGGCCGTAGGTCGGCTTGAGGCCGACCACGCCGTTGAGCGCGGAGGGCACCCTGATGGATCCGCCGGTGTCGGTGCCCAGGGCGAAGGTGGCCATGCCGGCGGCGACGGCCACGGCGGAGCCGCCGCTGGAGCCGCCGGCGACCCGGTCCGCGTCCCAGGCGTTGTGGGTCTGCGGGGTGGTCAGGCCGTAGGCGAACTCGTGGGTGTGGGTCTTGCCCAGCAGGACCGCGCCGGCCCGGGCCAGGCGGGCGGCGACCGTGCTGTCGGTGTGCGCGCGGTGCTCGGCGCGGACACGGGAACTGGCCGTCGTCGCCGAACCCGCCACGTCGATCAGGTCTTTGAGGCCCATGGGGATGCCGTGCAGCGGTCCGCGGTGGCGGCCGGCCGCGATGTCGTGCGCGGCGTCCCGCGCGGCGCTTCGCGCCTGGTCGGCGGCGACGCTGACGTACGCCTGGAGGTGCGGCTCCCGCTGCGCGATGCGCTCCAGGACGGAGTCCGTCAGCTCGACGGGGGACAGGCGCCGGGTGCGGATCGCGTCGGCGGCCGCGGTCAGGGTGAGTTCATACGGCTGCATCGTGCGTCTCCTGTCCCGCTCGGTAGGCGGGGGCGGGTGGGGTGTCGCCGAAGTCCAGCTCGCGCAGGACGGCGACGACGGAGTGGATGTGGTCGGCGGTGGCCGCGACCGCGGCGTGGCGGTCGGCCGGCAACGGGAGCCCGCCACGCGCGGCCCAGCGGGCCGCTTCGGGCGGAGTGAGTTCTGTGGCGGACATGGACTTCCTTCTTCGCGGCTTTCGAGGGTTCCGCGGGTTCCGCGGGTCTGCTTCGTGACCTTGTGACGCTGTGACGGTTCTGACGTTCGCCGGAGGGGCGAAGCGCACCACCGGCGCAGCAAAAGCTAAGCGTTTGCGTTAGCCCACTGTAGGGTCTACGGTGAATTAACGCAAACGAATAGCTTTTAGAGGTGAGGAGCAGAGGAGTCCCATGCCCCCCGTCACACCACGAGCACCCGCGTCCGGCCCCTCCCCGGCCGTCCGCACCCGCACGGCCCGCCCCGCGGCGTCCTTCGCCCTGAACGCCTCGGTCCTGGCCACGTTCCTCGCGGCATCGAGCGCGCCCACGCCGCTCTATCCCCACTACCAGGACGCCTGGCACCTGTCCGCGCTCACCGTCACGGTGGTCTTCAGCGCCTATTCCCTGACCCTGCTGCTGGCCCTGCTCACCACCGGAGCGCTCTCCGACCACCTGGGACGGCGCCCCGTCCTGGCCGGCGCCCTGGCGGTGGAGGCCGTCTCCATGGTGCTGCTGGCCTCGGCGGACGGCGCCGGTGCGCTGATCGCCGCCCGTGTCGTGCAGGGCGCGGCCACCGGCGCGGCCACCAGCGCCGCGGGTGCGGCCCTCCTCGACCTGGCGGACCCCCGGCGTCCCGGCCGGTCCGCCCTGGCCAACAGCATCGCCCCGGTGGGGGGCATGGCCGCCGGCGTCCTGGCCTCCACCTTCCTCATCCGTCTCGCCCCCGCCCCGGCCGTCACCGTCTACGCCGTGCTGGCAGTCCTCTTCACGGCCCAGGCGGTCGCGGTCACCTTCACCCCGGAGACGGCCCGACCGCGCCCGGGTGCCCTGCGCTCCCTGCACCCGCACCTCGCCGTGCCCCCGGCTGCCCGGCGCGCCCTGCTCGCGGCCGGCGCCGGCGTCGTCGCCGTCTGGGCCCTGGGCGGCTTCTACTCCTCCCTCGGGCCGGCGCTCGTGCGCCTGGTGGCGCCCGGCGCCCCGCAGGAGGCCGGCGGCATGGTCTTCTTCACGCTCACCGCCGCTGCCACCGTGACCGTATGGACGCTGCGCCGGGCGGCGCCGCACACCGTCGCCGCGGGCGGCAGCCTGGCCGTCCTGCCCGCCGGCGCTCTGACACTGAGCGCTCTGCACGGCGCCGGCCTGCCCGCCCTCTACGGCGGAGCGGCCCTGGCCGGGACCGCCTTCGGCGCCGTCTCCCAGGGCGCGCTGCGCATGACACTGGCCTCACTCGACGAGCAGGACCGTGCCGCGACCCTGGCCGCCTACTACGTCCTCAGCTATCTCTCCATGAGCCTTCCCGCCGTCGCCGCGGGCGCCGCCACCGGCCACTACGGGCTGGGCACCACCGCGCATGCCTACGCCCTCACCGCCGCCCTGCTCGCCGTCGCGTCCCTGGCCGCGCTGGGGGTGTCAAGGAGCGGCCCAGCCCCCCGCCCACGCCAGGGCACCCCACGCCCCGACACCCCACGCAGCGACTTCGCACACACCGGCACCACATGCCTCGCCACCCCCCGCAACGAGTCCCCGTAACGACCCGCTGGAACGACTTGCCGTAACGATCCGCTGCAACGACCCGCCGTAACGACCTCCCTTTACGATCCGCCGTAACGACACCCGAAGGACAGTCCCCTCATGAGCACCGCACCCGCCCCCCACCCGACCGCCGCGCCCTCCTGGACCGTGGGTGACGTCACCGTCCACCGCATCGACGAGACCCCTCTGCCGCCCGCCACCGGTCCCTGGTTGCTGCCGGACGCCACCCCGGACCTCGTCGCCGCGCAGGACTGGCTCCGCCCCCACTTCGCCGACGCCGAGGGCACCCTCCGCATCGACAGCCACAGCTTCGCCTTCACCCTCGGCGGCCTGCGGATCCTGGTCGACACCGGCATCGGCAACGGCAAGCAGCGGGCCAACCCCGCCTGGCACGACCTGAACACCGACTACCTCCACCACCTCACCGCCGCCGGATTCCCCCCGGACTCGATCGACCTGGTGATCCTCACCCACCTGCACGCCGACCACGTCGGCTGGAACACGCGGAAGGCGGACGGCGACTGGGTCCCGACCTTCCCCCGCGCCCGCTACCTGACCGCCCGCACCGAACGGGAGTTCTGGGCCGGGTACGACATGGACGAGGCACGCGCGCAGATGTTCCGGGACTCGGTGATCCCGGTGGAGGAGGCGGGGCTGCTCGACCTCGTGGACGTCCCCGCGCAAGGCGCAGACATCGTCCCCGGGCTGAGCCTGCTCCCCACCCCCGGCCACACCCCCGGACACGTCGCCGTCCAACTGACCAGCCGCGGCAGGACGGCTGTGATCACCGGCGACTGCATCCACCACCCCGTCCAGCTCGCCCACCCCGCCATCGGCGCGTGCGTCGACATCGACCCCCAGCAGTCCGAGACCTCGCGTCGCACCCTGCTCGCCTCCCTCGCCGGCACGGACACCCTCGTCCTGGGCACCCACTTCGCCCCGCCCACAGCCGGCCACGTCGCCCGCCACGAGGACGATTACCGTCTCTCGCCCGTCCACCCCGACACACCCTGACCGGCGGCGCCCGGCCCGAGGGACCCGGCCGGAGATCGCTCGCGCAGCGGCCCGGGACGGCCGTTTCCCGACGAAGTGGCGGGGGGATCGGATGACGTGGGTCGTCAAGCCGCGCTCGCAGACGTCGACAGCGCCGCCAGGCTGAGGGTCTTCGCGCGGTCAGTCGAACGCCACGACCAGGCGGACGCCGTCGTCACCGAAGCGGCCTGCCAGAGCCTTCATCACGGCGAAGACATGCGGCCAATGAGTCTCAGACCCCAGGACAGCGCCGACGGTCAACGGTTCGTAGGCACACACGGTCTCTCCGTTGGTCCACTCCATGCGTCCCGTCGCCCTGGGGAAGTCCGCCGGCGGCACGCCCACCGCGGACAGGGCCTCTTGCGGCCATGGATCGGACACCAGCTGTTGGCGCCGTAGCGAGGGCAGTGATTTCGTGTGCCAGGTCAGCCGACCGGCGAAGTGATCAGGAACAGCCGCGAGATCCATGGAAGCGAGCTCCGCCCAGCTGACCCAGCTCGCGCTGTGCATGTCGCCCGCTGCGACCCAGGAGTCCAACTGTGCGCGCATCCCGCTCGACAGATCGACAGGAAGACCTCGGCCGGGTGCAAGCGGCTGAAAGCCCGCGTAGTTGCGTACTCCGAAGAGACAGCCGAAAGCCGCGTAGTCGGTCTCGTCGTACAGCGGCCAAAGATCCATGGCGGCCACCCACGGCTCACCGTCGTAGTAGTCGGCGCCGACATGAGGGTGACGAAACTCGATGCCGCCATGGATATCCGTGCCCATGGGTCCGCACACTACTGACTTCGGCTTGTCAGGGTGACGCCGGTTCGTCGAGAGCCAGGCCGGTGCCCACTATGAAACCGTCGAGGGTGCCTGGCCGGTACTGG
>NZ_JBEYJA010000123.1:1830-5062 GCF_040703815.1 Streptomyces sp. NPDC006743
ATGGGTGGTTGGTCGTTGTTTGAGAACTGCACAGTGGACGCGAGCATCTGTGGCCAAGTTTTTAAGGGCGCACGGTGGATGCCTTGGCACCAGGAACCGATGAAGGACGTGGGAGGCCACGATAGTCCCCGGGGAGTCGTCAACCAGGCTTTGATCCGGGGGTTTCCGAATGGGGAAACCCGGCAGTCGTCATGGGCTGTCACCCGCTGCTGAACACATAGGCAGTGTGGAGGGAACGCGGGGAAGTGAAACATCTCAGTACCCGCAGGAAGAGAAAACAACCGTGATTCCGGGAGTAGTGGCGAGCGAAACCGGATGAGGCCAAACCGTATGCGTGTGAGACCCGGCAGGGGTTGCGTATACGGGGTTGTGGGATCTCTCTTCTGTCGTCTGCCGGCGACAGGACGAGTCAGAAACCGTTGATGTAGGCGAAGGACATGCGAAAGGTCCGGCGTAGAGGGTAAGACCCCCGTAGTCGAAACGTCAGCGGCTCGTTTGAGAGACACCCAAGTAGCACGGGGCCCGAGAAATCCCGTGTGAATCTGGCGGGACCACCCGCTAAGCCTAAATATTCCCTGGTGACCGATAGCGGATAGTACCGTGAGGGAATGGTGAAAAGTACCCCGGGAGGGGAGTGAAATAGTACCTGAAACCGTGTGCCTACAAGCCGTGGGAGCGTCGGAGTGGAGCTTGCTCTGCTCTCGTGACTGCGTGCCTTTTGAAGAATGAGCCTGCGAGTTTGCGGTGTGTTGCGAGGTTAACCCGGGTGGGGTAGCCGTAGCGAAAGCGAGTCCGAACAGGGCGTTTGAGTAGCACGCTCAAGACCCGAAGCGGAGTGATCTAGCCATGGGCAGGTTGAAGCGGAGGTAAGACTTCGTGGAGGACCGAACCCACCAGGGTTGAAAACCTGGGGGATGACCTGTGGTTAGGGGTGAAAGGCCAATCAAACTCCGTGATAGCTGGTTCTCCCCGAAATGCATTTAGGTGCAGCGTCGTGTGTTTCTTGCCGGAGGTAGAGCACTGGATAGGCGATGGGCCCTACCGGGTTACTGACCTTAGCCAAACTCCGAATGCCGGTAAGTGAGAGCGCGGCAGTGAGACTGTGGGGGATAAGCTCCATGGTCGAGAGGGAAACAGCCCAGAGCATCGACTAAGGCCCCTAAGCGTACGCTAAGTGGGAAAGGATGTGGAGTCGCAGAGACAACCAGGAGGTTGGCTTAGAAGCAGCCACCCTTGAAAGAGTGCGTAATAGCTCACTGGTCTAGTGATTCCGCGCCGACAATGTAGCGGGGCTCAAGCGTACCGCCGAAGTCGTGTCATTCACACAATAGGGCCAACGCCTGTGTGGATGGGTAGGGGAGCGTCGTCTGCCGGGTGAAGCAGCACCGGAAGGTAGTTGTGGACGGTTGACGAGTGAGAATGCAGGCATGAGTAGCGATTCACACGTGAGAAACGTGTGCGCCGATTGACTAAGGGTTCCTGGGTCAAGCTGATCTGCCCAGGGTAAGTCGGGACCTAAGGCGAGGCCGACAGGCGTAGTCGATGGATAACCGGTTGATATTCCGGTACCCGCTGTGAAGCGTCAAACATCGAGCATCGTGATGCTAAGGCCGTGAAGCCGCCCTGATCTCTTCGGAGTTGAGGGGAGTGGTGGAGCCGCCGGCCCAAGCGGTTAGTAGGTGAGTGATGGGGTGACGCAGGAAGGTAGTCCATCCCGGGCGGTGGTTGTCCCGGGGTAAGGGTGTAGGCCGTGTGATAGGTAAATCCGTCGCACTTGTGGCTGAGACCTGATGCCGAGCCGATTGTGGTGAAGTGGATGATCCTATGCTGTCGAGAAAAGCCTCTAGCGAGTTTCATGGCGGCCCGTACCCTAAACCGACTCAGGTGGTCAGGTAGAGAATACCGAGGCGTTCGGGTGAACTATGGTTAAGGAACTCGGCAAAATGCCCCCGTAACTTCGGGAGAAGGGGGGCCACACCTGGTGAGAGCACTTGCTGTTCGAGCTGGGGGTGGCCGCAGAGACCAGCGAGAAGCGACTGTTTACTAAAAACACAGGTCCGTGCGAAGCCGTAAGGCGATGTATACGGACTGACGCCTGCCCGGTGCTGGAACGTTAAGGGGACCGGTTAGCTCCATTTCGGTGGGGCGAAGCTGAGAACTTAAGCGCCAGTAAACGGCGGTGGTAACTATAACCATCCTAAGGTAGCGAAATTCCTTGTCGGGTAAGTTCCGACCTGCACGAATGGCGTAACGACTTCTCGACTGTCTCAACCATAGGCCCGGTGAAATTGCACTACGAGTAAAGATGCTCGTTTCGCGCAGCAGGACGGAAAGACCCCGGGACCTTTACTACAGTTTGATATTGGTGTTCGGTTCGGCTTGTGTAGGATAGCTGGGAGACTTTGAAGCATGCACGCCAGTGTGTGTGGAGTCGTCGTTGAAATACCAGTCTGGTCGTGCTGGATGTCTAACCTGGGTCCGTGATCCGGATCAGGGACAGTGTCTGATGGGTAGTTTAACTGGGGCGGTTGCCTCCTAAAGGGTAACGGAGGCGCCCAAAGGTTCCCTCAGCCTGGTTGGCAATCAGGTGTTGAGTGTAAGTGCACAAGGGAGCTTGACTGTGAGACCGACGGGTCGAGCAGGGACGAAAGTCGGGACTAGTGATCCGGCGGTGGCTTGTGGAAGCGCCGTCGCTCAACGGATAAAAGGTACCCCGGGGATAACAGGCTGATCTTCCCCAAGAGTCCATATCGACGGGATGGTTTGGCACCTCGATGTCGGCTCGTCGCATCCTGGGGCTGGAGTCGGTCCCAAGGGTTGGGCTGTTCGCCCATTAAAGCGGTACGCGAGCTGGGTTTAGAACGTCGTGAGACAGTTCGGTCCCTATCCGCTGTGCGCGTAGGAGTCTTGAGAAGGGCTGTCCCTAGTACGAGAGGACCGGGACGGACGAACCTCTGGTGTGCCAGTTGTTCTGCCAAGGGCATGGCTGGTTGGCTACGTTCGGGAGGGATAACCGCTGAAAGCATCTAAGCGGGAAGCCTGCTTCGAGATGAGGACTCCCACCCACTTGATGGGGTAAGGCTCCCAGTAGACGACTGGGTTGATAGGCCGGATCTGGAAGCACGGTAACGTGTGGAGGTGACCGGTACTAATAGGCCGAGGGCTTGTCCTCAGTTGCTCGCGTCCACTGTGTTGGTTCTGAAACCACGAACAACCCCATGCCTGGTCACGG
>NZ_JBEYJA010000124.1:0-4931 GCF_040703815.1 Streptomyces sp. NPDC006743
CTCGCGGTGGTCGACCGGGTCGCCGCGCCGCGCCCGGCCGCCGCGCTGAGTGGGTGCTCCGCCTCTACAGAGTGAGCGTGATCGCCGCGGCGATGCCGGCGAGGCCGAGAGCGAAGGCCGCTTCCTTCCAGCCGCCCTTGCCCCAGCGGAAGGGACGGTCGGCGGCCAGCCGGCCGGGTCCGATGGCGACGACGGCCAGCGCGACGACGGCGATGCAGACGCTGTATTCGACGCCGCCGTTCGTCTCCCACAGGCCGTGGCCGCCGGTGACCGTGGCCATCGCATTGATCATGACACCGATCAGGGCGGCACCAGCCAGGGGCGTCAGCAGTCCCACAGCCAGACCGAGGCCGCCGAGCATCTCGGACATGCCCCCGACCACAGCGAAGAGCCGGCCCGGGTGGTAGCCCAGGGCGGCGAACCCTTTGCCGGTCGCCGTCAGACCCGGGCCCCCGAAGAGCCCGAAGACCTTCTGCGCTCCGTGTCCGGCCATCAGCAAGCCGAAAGTGAGCCGTAGCAGCAGGAGCCCGCAGTCCGCGGCCGCCGTCGAGGTCGCCACGGCGGTGGGAGCCGAGCGCGCCAGCGGTTCCGTGGACGAGGCAGGAGACTTCAGAGAGCCCGCGGAGTTCGGGGGCTTCGACGTGTTCGAAGAGTTCAGAATGTATTTGGTCAACATGACTGTGCTCCGGTTCGGAACGCCAGAACGGGCGTTTCCCCCAGCTCGACCGGACGTCGAGCACCGGTCACGGGTGTGTCCCGCGAGCGGCGAACACGGGCGAGTCCCCGACCCGCCCCGGCCTTCCGCCGCGGGCACGGTCGTGTGCGCCGGACCGGTGGCGCGCGGGAGCGGGCCGCCGGTGCCGGGTCAGTGGTCCTGGGACATCTGGTCATCACGATCGGTGTCGTTCGGGTCCAGGCGTACGCAGCATGCGCCGGGCTCAGGGGCCAGCACGGCCTCGATGCCGTTGACCTCCAGGCCGGTGAGGTAGCCGCTGAGGAAGGCCTGGTTCATGCCGCAGACCAGGCCGGGGGCCTTCGCGGCCAGCGGATGGAACGGACAGTTGCGCAGACGCAGCCGGGTGGAGGTCTCCCGGGCGGGTTCGTAGCCGTACTCCTCCAGCAGCCCCTCGCAGGCCGTCAGCCCGCGCTCGGGACCCAGACGTCCGGGACGGGTCTCCTCCCGCGCCGCGGCACCCAGCTGACGGCCGCGCTGCCGGGCCGTCCGCAGGGCCGCCTGCGTGGCGTTCTCGTCGGCCTCCTCGGTCAGGACCGCGTCCAGGAGGAGGTCCGCCAGCAGTTCGTGCCGCCGGTCGGGGATGCTGACGGTGATCTGGGCGTCGCTGGGCTCGTAGACCTTGGGCCGCCTGCCGACCTTCCGGATCCCTCCCGGCGTCTCATAACGGGCACGCAGCAGACCGGCGTCGACGAGCTTGTCGAGGTGGAAGGCGGCGAGCTTGCGGGAGATCCCCACGCTCTCGGCGGCCTCGTCACGCGTGACCGCGTGACCCGCACGGCGAATGAACGCGAACATGCGCCGCCGCGAGTCCTCACTCAGGACACTGACGCATTCGATGACGCTGTCGGCCGTGTGGGCCGGAGCAGTCCGATCAGAATCCACAACCCCCACGATAACCCCCATCCGCGTGGACACAAATGTTCTCCGCATGCCACTGCCCTGGGACTCTTGACGGTCCGCCTCGATAAGACCAAGACTTATTGGTGAAACCGGGAAGAGGGAGTTGTGATGACCGGCGAGTCACAGCTTCAGGCGAAGCGCCCGGCCAGGGCCTCGCCGGCCGGTAGGGCCACAACGTGGCGGCCGGCAGGAGCGTCCTGGCCTGGACCTCCTTCGGCCTCCTGCTGCCCGTCGCCCTGCTGGGAGTCGTGATGCCGGCCCGCTGGATCCCGGTCCACCGCGAGGACGCCACCGCCGGACAGCCGGCCGCCGCGACGAGTCCGGGAGCCGCGACGGGTCCGGAAACCGCGACGGGTCCGGGAGCCGACGGGACGGTTCCCGCCGAGCGTCATTTCCCCCTGGCGGTCGTCCTGGTCCACGGCCTGTTCGCCGTGGTCACCCTGGTTCTGGTCCTGCTCACCGCCCTCGGGATCGGAGGAGACTGAGATGACGGAGCACCCGCAGCCGCAGCCGCAGCACGCCACCGGCCGCATACACCCGCGCGACGGGGAGGACACCCCGCCGCCACGGCCCGCCCTGCGGGTCGTGCACGAACCGGCCGGTATCGACCTGGCCGCCGCGGAGACCGCCGCCGGCCAGTTCCTCACCGCCCTCGGCATCTCCACCGCCTCCGAGAGCCTGCGCGGCACGCCGGAACGCATGGCCCGCGCCTACGCCGAACTGTTCAGCCCCCGCCCCTTCGATCTGACCACCTTCCCCAACGACGAGGGCTACGACGAGCTCGTCCTGGCCCGCCGTATCCCCGTCCGGTCCGTCTGCGAGCACCATCTCCTGCCGTTCGTCGGCACGGCCCACGTCGGCTACCTGCCCGGCGCCCGGATCCTCGGCCTGTCCAAACTGGCGCGCGTCGTCGAGCACTTCGCCTGCCGCCCGCAGGTCCAGGAACGCCTGACCAAGCAGGTCGCCGACTGGCTCCAGACCCATCTCGAACCCAAAGGCGTCGGCGTGGTCATCGAAGCCGAGCATTCCTGCATGACCCTGCGCGGTGTCCAGGCCACCGGCTCGACCACCATGACCTCCACCCTGCTCGGACTCCTCCGCTCCGACGCCCGCTCCCGCAGCGAATTCCTCGCCCTCGCCACCCCCTGACCGTTCACGCAGGTGGGCCCCCGCGGCCCGGGAGACATCGGCACATCGAACCCGCGGGGAACAGCTGCTTCTGCGACGACCTCACCCTCGCGGCCCGGACCCGCGTCGCCTACCTCCCCCGCGCCGCCGAGTCGCGCGAACCCGTCATTCCGGCCCGCTGGCCGGGACACGGAGCCGCCGGGATCAGGCAGGGCGGTGACGCCTTCGACATCGCCGCATGGGCCGGCTTCCCGCGCGGCTGACCGGGCCTCGTCACCGAGGTCGGCGTGTCCGGAGCTGTGCGGCGCGGGCCACCGCGAGGAGGCGGATCACCGCGGGGTCGGCGTCGGGGCGGTGGAGGGCGTGCACCGCCGTGTCGAGGTGCCCGGAGCGCCCCCGGAGCGGCACCAGACGTACTCCGGCGAAGGCGAGGTGGCGCAGGCCTTCGGGGGCGAGGCTGACGCAGAGGCCCGCGCCGACGTAGCTGAACAGGCCGCTGAGGTCGTCGGCGACGGCCACCGCGCGGGGGGTGAATCCGGCTTCGCGGCAGGCGACGTGGACCTGCTCGGCCAGCGCCGGAAGTGCGGTCGGGTCGGGCAGCACGAAGTCCTCGTCCGCGAGCTGCGCGAGATCGATCCCGTCCGCCTCGGCCAGCCGGTGGCCGTCGGGCAGGGCGGCGCCGATCCGCTCGGTGGCGATGACGGTGCTGACGAGGTCCCCGGTGAGCCGGGCCGGGTCGCGGACGAATCCGAGGTCCAGGGTCCCGCTGCGGACCTGGTCGACCACGCCGGCCGAGGAGTCGTGCTGCAGGTGGACGCGGAGTTCGGGCAGGTGGGCTGCCGCGGCCTGCAGCATGGCGGGGAGGTAGAGGTAGCTCAGCAGGCTCACGTATCCGACCCGTACCTCTCCCCTGCTGCCTGACGCCACGCGGCGGGCCCGGGCCACGGCCGCGGTCTGCAGGTCGAGCAGGCGCTGTGCGTCGGTGGCGAACCCCTTGCCGGCCGCGGTCAGCCGGACACCGCCGGGTCCCCGGTCGAGAAGGCGCGCCCCGACGGTGCGTTCCAGCCGCTGGATGGACTGGCTGAGCGGCGGCTGGCTCATGCCGAGCCGTTCGGCGGCCCTGCCGAAGTGCTTCTCCTGAGCGACCACGAGGAACTGTTCGAGGAGCCGGCGGGACAGGCTGATATCACTGGGCATATCACTCACTAGACAATCATATATTGGACAGACCCGACGTATCGGGTGTCCACTGGGTACCGGAACCGCCCGCCGGAGTGCGCAGCACTGAGCGCCACCGTTCAGTTCAGCCCGCTCACCTCTCTCCGCTCCCGTCCCTTCGTCCGAGAAGGCGCGGGTCGCCGGGCCGGGTCCGTGCCAGCTCTTCCCCGCCCTTCCTCCGAGGTGATTCACATGGCGGTCGTGACGATCGTCGGCGCCGGTGTCATCGGTGTCTCCTGGGCCCGTCTGTTCGACGAGGCCGGCTGGGAGGTACGCGTCACCGACCCCCGGCCCGACCTGCACGAACTGGTGCGGCGGGAGCTTCCGGGCCGCCCGGTGACCGCGACCGCCGACCTGGCCGCCGCCGCGAGCGGAGCGGACTTCGTGCAGGAGGCCGGGCCGGAGCGGGTCGAGGTCAAAGAGGAGATGTTCGCTGCCCTGGCCGCGCACACCCGGGACGACGTGGTGCTGGCCTCCTCCTCTTCGTCCCTGCTGCCCTCGGTCATCGCCCGGGGCAAC
Organism: Streptomyces sp. NPDC006743; assembly: GCF_040703815.1. Taxonomy (NCBI): domain Bacteria; kingdom Bacillati; phylum Actinomycetota; class Actinomycetes; order Kitasatosporales; family Streptomycetaceae; genus Streptomyces; species Streptomyces sp. NPDC006743. The sequence continues at coordinate 4,502 of NZ_JBEYJA010000124.1, forward strand.
CCGGCGGCCGGCCGGATCGTCATCGGGCACCCGTTCAACCCGCCTGCGCTCATGCCGCTGGTGGAGGTGGTGCCCGGCCCGCGGACGACCGCGGGAACGGTCGAGCGGGCGCTGGAGGTGTACCGCGGTCTCGGCAGGCTGCCGATCCGGCTGAACAAGGAGATCCCCGGCTTCGTCGGCAACCGCCTGCAGAAGGTCTTCAACGACCAGGCGGTGTATCTCGTGCAGCAGGGCGTGATCGGCGTCCGGGAACTCGACGACCTGGTCCGCGCCTCGCTCGGACTGCGCTGGGCGGTGACGGGGCCGTTCGAGAGCGGGTCACTGGGCGGCGGTCCCGCCGGCATGCGCCACCTGGTCGAGCACGTCGGCTCGCAGATGACCTTCGAGACCGGCACCCCGGACCCGGCCCGCCTGGGCGAGGTCCTCGACG
>NZ_JBEYJA010000125.1:0-4661 GCF_040703815.1 Streptomyces sp. NPDC006743
GATGGACCTCGCGACGGACACATTCCTGGTGATCGTCAGGGGCGCCGAGGGTGGCGGTGACGTGACCGCCTGACCCTGGACGCGTACCCCGGCGGCAACTGCGTCAACGTCGCCGTCTACACCCGCCGGCTCGGTCTGGACGCCGCCTATCTGGGGGTGTTCGGTGACGACGGCCTCGGCACCGCCCTGCGCACGGCCGTCGCGGCACAGGGCGTCGCCGTGGACCACAGCGTCGTACGCCCGGGTGCGACCTCGGTCTCGACCCTGCACGTGCGGGACGGCGACCGGGTCTTCCTCGGCTACGACCCGGGCGGCACCGACGTCCGCCGGGCCCTGCCCCTCACTCCCGCCCTGCTCGCCTACGCCGCGTCCTTCACCCTCGTGCACTCCAGCGTCTACTCCGGTACCGAGGCCGTACTCCCCCGCCTCGCCACGGCCGGCCCGCTGATCAGCTTCGACTTCTCCGACGAGGACGAGTACCGCACGCCCGCCTACCTCGACCGGGTCTGCCCCCATGTCGACCTGGCCCTGCTGTCGTGCTCGCACCTGGACGAGGCCGCCACGCGTGCGCTGCTCGCCGAGGCTGTGCGGCGGGGGGCGGGGATGGCGCTGGCCACCCGGGGCCTGGACGGGGCGATCGCGTACGACGGCCGGACCACGGCCGCCGCGCCGGCCCGGGTCGCCGACCCCGCCGCCATGTCCGACACGATGGGCTGCGGAGACGCCTTCCTCGCCGGGTTCGCCGTCTCACTGCTGCGCGAGGGATGGTCCCGGCGCGCCGCACCGGCCCCCGAAGCCCTCGAACGCGCCCTGGACCAGGGCGCGCGGGCGGCCTACCACCAGTGCTTCGTGGAGGCCGCCTTCGGTTCCGGCTGGCCGACACCGGTGGCGCGGGCCGGCGGCCGGGGCCCGAGCGAGCCCGCACCCCGCTGACCGGCCGCGCGCCCCCGTACGCACCGCCTGCCCGGCCGGTGCCCGCACGTCCTCGTCCGCACGTCCTCGTCCGCCCGGCCCGACCGAACCGGGCCGCGGGCGGCGCCGGGACTCGCGGATCGCCTTCACCTGCGCGGGTTCTCCTCCGGGGCCCTCTACTCCATGGCCTTCGCCCGGCCCGCCTCCTCGGCCGTCTCCTCGGTGCCCGCGGCGCGGGTACGAAGGCGTCCCAGCAAGGCGCCTCCCGCGACCACCAGGCCGATCGCGACGACCTTCGCGGCCCCGTAGTAACCGGTCGCCAACTCCTCGGGCGTGCCGGGCAGTCGCAACGAGACCCAGATGATCGCGAGGCCACCGAAGACGATCAGTGCGACGGCTCCCCAGGTCCCGAGGCCCGCCCACCATGGCTCCACCTCGTGCCGCTCGTCGCTCCGCTCGACGCCCTTGTCTGTCACAGTACGTCTTCCCTGTCCGTGTGCGTTCCTGTGGTGACGGTCATGGGGGAAGACGCAGGTCCGGGGCGGGCGGTTCACACGGGGGCACCTGGCTGCCGGACGCCGGGGCCCGCCCGGCCCGGTCCGCCGGGGTGCCGACGCGCTGCGCCAGGTGGGCCGGGGCCGCGATGCCCTCGGGCAGCACCGAGTCCGGCTCCAGGGCGCCCCAGCCGGGTGCAGCCGCCGGGCGAGGGAGGCGGACCTGCCGCGGCTGCGTCGGACGCGCGGAGGCGATCAGGGCGCCGCGCACGGCGGCGCCCGAGGAGCGCGCCACGACGGAGGCGTACAGGGCCCGGGCGCGAGCCGGTTCGTCCGTCCGCCGGCGGACCGCGCCGGCCTGGACGACGGCAGTCTCACCTGGCTGGAGCGGACCACCCGGCCCGGAGCGGCCGGCAGGGGGCCGACCGGAGTCCGGGACCGTCACCCGGTCACGGACCGGACTCCGCCGTTCTCACCACCCGCTTTCACGAGTTGAGACGGACGCCGATCCGCACGAACGCCTGGACCAGCGGGACCGGCGGCACCGCGGGCGACATGACCTGCGAGCCGAAGTGGACGACCACGAGGTCCAGGCCCGGCGACACGAAGAGCCGCTGGCCGTGGATGCCGCTGGCCATGTAGGAACCGTAGGGGTCGTTCAGGACCCACCACAGGTCGTGGTAGGAGAGCGTGGCCGGTGAGTCGGGGGGCGCGGCCGGGAAGCGGACGCGGCGGGGGTAGCCGTCGGGCACACCGCTGGTGATGGTGCCGGCCACTTCCGCCGGGACCACCTGCCAGCCCTCCACCGCCCCGCCGCAGCGCAGCATCTCACCGAGCCGGGCCACATCGCGTGCCGTCGCGCTGAAGCCCCCGCAGGCGGCTTCGACACCGTCGCCGTCCAGGATGTAGTACGCGTCCTCCTCCGCCCCGATCCTGCTCCACAGGAGGTCGCTGAGCAGGGCGGACGTGGTGAGGCCCGTGACCCGGCGGAGGACTTCGGCCAGCGCCTCCACGTTGCCGTTCTCGTAGCGGAACTCCTCTCCCGGGGCCCCGGTGGCGCGGGCGGTCAGCAGGTGTTCACGGATGCCGTCCGGGCCGCTGTAACCGAACGGCCGCAGTCGCGGGGCGATCACCGCTTGGTACCGCTGGGCCTCCAGTGCCTTGTCGAAGGGCCGTCCCGCGTAGCTGACCCGGGTGCCCATGTGCAGCAGGTCCTGGACCCGGGCGTCGCCGAAGGCGGTTCCCGCGAGTTCCGGGACATGGGCGGAGGCCGGGGCCGTGCGGTCCAGGATCCCCTGGTGAGCGAGCGTCGCCGCGACGAGCCCGAGGTAGGACTTGGCCGCCGAGGCGTTGAAGTGGGGGGTGTGCGCGTCGGTGCCGTGCAGGTAGCGCTCGTAGACGACCTCGCCGCGGTGCAGCACCACGAACGCGTCCGTCTGGGCCGCGGCGAACAGGTCGGCGAGCTTGAGTGCGCCTGCGTCGGTGGTGACGACGTCGAGGGCGTCCAGGTCGGCCGCACGGTGCGGCAGGTGACGGGCGGGAGCCAGACCCCGCCACACGCGTCGGCTGGGTGAGAGTTCACGGCCCTGTGCGGTGAAGCGGCGGATCCAGGCCGGGTCCGTGTAGCCGCGGCTCCACATCAGATGACTCGACGGGGCTGTCTCGGTCATGGGTCACTCCTGTCGGTTCGGGTTTCCGGAGGTGCTGCTCCTCGGGATTTCCGGGAGCGCTGTCGTTCGAGGCGTTGACCTGGCGCCGTCCGGCGACTTAGGTTGCCGAGTCAAGCGATCAGTACCAGACAGCTTGTACGGGAACATACTCCGTTTTCAATATCCTGAGCCCCAGGAGTGCCCGATGGTCCAGCCGCAGCCGCAGTCCCGCCCCGCCCCCCGCCCGGAGGCCACCGGGCCGCCGCCCGGCTCGCCGCCCGGCCGTCGCCGCGCGTGGCTGATCACCGCACTGATCGTGGCGTTCATGCTGGTCAACTACGCGGACAAGTCCGTCCTGGGCCTCGCGGCCGTACCGATCATGGACGAACTGCACATCAGCAACAGCACCTACGGCCTGATCTCCAGCTCCTTCGCCCTGCTGTTCAGCCTCTCGGGACTGCTGGGCGGAATCGTCTCCGCACGGGTCTCGAGCCGTGTGCTCCTGACCGTGCTGGCAGCCCTGTGGGCGGCGGCCCAGTTGCCCGTGCTCCTCGTGGCGTCCGTGCCCGCCCTGGTGGCGGGGAGGGTGCTGCTGGGCTTCGCCGAGGGTCCGGCCGCGCCCATGTCCATGCACGCGCTCTACACGTGGTTCCCCGAGGACCGGCGGGGCCTGCCGTCGGCGTTGCAGATCAGCGGCGCCGCGCTCGGCACGCTGATCGCCGCACCGGTCGTGACCTGGCTGATCACCGCGTTCGGCTGGCGTTCCGCCTTCGCCGCGCTCGCCGCGGTCAGCGTGGTGTGGGGTCTGCTGTGGTGGCGGACGGGGCACGACGGACCGTACGGCCACGACCCCGTGCACGGCGCCGCGGCCGGCTCCGCAGCGGCGGTCCGGCCGCCGTTGCGCCGGCTGCTGCTGAACGGCACCGTGCTGGGCAGCATCGCGGGAGCCTTCGGCGCCTCCTGGGCCCTGTCGCTGAGCCAGGCGTGGCTGCCCGCCTACCTGCGCACCGAGCTGGGCATGTCACCGGGCGGAGCGGCCACGCTCATCAGCGCCGTGTCGGGGTTCAGTTTCGTGCTGCTGCTGACGGTGTCCCCGCTGGTCGACGCGCTCAACCGGCGCGGCGTGCCGATCCGCTGGTCGACCGGCGCGCCGCAGGGGATCGCCGTCGCCGTCGCCGCGGCGGCCATGGCGGCGCTCCCCTTCGCCGGCGCCCGGCCGCTGCTCCTGGCCCTGCTGGCGGTGGCCTTCGGCGCGCACGCCATCGCCTTCCCGCTGCACTACATGACGACGGCCGCGGTCGTGCCGTCCGCACGGCGCGGAGCGGTCTTCGGCATCGTCGCCGCGACCGGCACCCTGCCCGGCCTGGTGGCCCCGTACCTGACCGGGCGCCTGCTGGACTCCGCTCCCTCCCGGAGCACCGGCTACACCCACGCGTTCCTGCTGTCGGCCGCGGTGATGCTGGTCTGCGGACTGATCGCCGTGACCGCGATCCGTCCCGAGCGGGACGTACGGCGGCTGCGGCGGGCGGGCTGAGCGGGACGCCCGGGCGGAGAGGGACCGAGTGAGCTGGACGTGCGGGGGCTGCGGCGGGCCGGCTGAGCCGGG
>NZ_JBEYJA010000126.1:0-4655 GCF_040703815.1 Streptomyces sp. NPDC006743
CGACGCCCGGCACGCACGCTCGCGGCGTTGCCGAAAGGCCCTGACAGCTCCGCTACAAGGACCTTCCGGCGCCTTGCGATCGCACGCACCGGACGTCGCGAGCTGATCGGACTCCCCTTTTGTTCGCAGCTCTTACACGACCGCCCCCCATCCGGCACCGGTTCTTATCAAATTCTCACCATGGGTATGATCATCTCAAGTGTCGGCTTCCGCGCTCATTGCACGATCTGTGTGCGCAGAAGCCGACTTAGCCATGTTTGAGGAGCAAAACAAGTGCATAGGAGCTTGCGGGCCCGCACGATGGGCATCGCGACGCTGACCTCGATCGCCGTGCTGGCGGCGGCCCCGTACACGGCGGTGGCCGCGGAACGGCCCACCGCACCGGCGGTGGTGGAGGTACCGAAGAGCAAGCCGGTCACCGAGGCCGCCACCGCAGAAGCGGCCCTGGCCGCCGCCAAGGCCTTCGACCGGCGGGTGGAGGTGCTGGACCAGCGCACCGAGACGACCACCACCTACGCCAACCCCGACGGCACCCTGACGACCGTCCAGTCGGCCGGCCCCATCCGCATGATCAAGAACGGTGCGTGGACCGATGTCGACATCGACCTGAAGCGCAACGGCGACGGGACGGTCAGCTCGCACGCCCACCCGGAGAACCTCACGCTCGCAGGCCCCGGCGGCGCCCGCGCCGCCTCGGTCGCGCACGCCGCGCTGGCCCCGGACACCGCCGCCCGCGACCTGATCACGCTCGGCTCGGGCCACCAGCGCCTGTCGGTGCAGTGGAAGGGCGGCTTGCCCGCGCCCGTCCTGGACGGCAACCGCGCCACCTACCGCGACGCGGTACCCGGCGCCGACCTCGTCGTCGACGCCACCCGCAGCGGTTTCGAGCAGTACCTGACGCTGAACAAGCGTCCCCAGGACGGTGCCCCGCTGGTGCTGCCGCTGAAGGTCACAGGACTCAAGGCCGAGGCACAGGACGACGGTTCGATCCTGTTCACCGACAAGACCAGCGGCGAGCGCGTCTCCACCATCCCGGCCCCGACGATGTGGGACGCCTCGGTCGACGAGCGCTCCGGCGAACACACCAACCGCCGGCCCGTCCCGCTGAAGATCGCCCAGAACGGCGACAGCGTCGAGCTGCGCCTGACTCCTGACCCCAAGTGGCTGGCCGACCCCAGGACGCGGTACCCCGTCACGATCGATCCGGCCGCGGACGTCCTCGACGTGCTGTTCGACACGTGGGTGCAGGGCGGCGAAACCGCCGACCAGTCCGCCTCCACCGACCTGAAGATCGGCTGGCCGGGCGACAGCGTGGGCACCACCCCGCGGGTGGCACGCTCCTTCCTCACCTTCCGCACCTCGCCGTTCGCCGACGCCCTGGTCACCGACGCGAAGCTGAAGCTGTACAACTACCACTCCTGGTCCTGCCAGGCGCGCGGCTGGGAGGTGTGGGCCACGGACGCGGCCGACACCGACACCCGGTGGACCAGGCAGCCGCAGTGGAAGCAGAAGTTCGCCACCTCGACCGAGACCAAGTCCACCACGTGCGACAACGAGGGCTACGTCAGCGCGGACATCACCGAGCTGGCCAAGGTCTGGGCGAGCGCCAAGGCCGACACCGGCTCCATCGGACTGCGCGCCACCGACGAGAACGACACGTACGGCTGGAAGCGCTTCTACTCCGGTGACGCCGCCGAGGACCGCATACCGCAGCTCGAGGTGACGTACAACTACCGTCCGCGCAACGGCGTCAACCTCCAGGCCGGACCGCCGTTCGTCAGCGACGGCGGCATCTACAAGGTCGCCACGACCACCCCGACGCTGCGCTTCTCCACCGAGGACGCCAACCCTGACGACCAGGTCCGCGGCACCTTCGAGATCACCGATCTCGCCACCGGCGAGGTCGTGACCAGCCTCAACTCCGCCTTCGTACCCGCCAGTACGACCGCGCAGGTCACGGTGCCGGCCGGCAAGCTGCTGACCGGCCACACCTACAGCTTCCGCACCACCACCTTCGACGGCACGCACTGGGCCAACGGCTGGTCCGCCCCGGCCACGTTCCACGTGGACACCGCCTGGGCGATGGACGCGGCCACCCGTACCCTCGGCTACGCCAACGCCGCCTCCGAAGCCGCCGACGTCACCGCCGCCACCACCAGCAACAGCACCTACGCGGCGATCGCGACGACGGACGAGAACACCGTCGGCGTGCCCTGGAACGCCTCCGGCACCATCGACATCGCCGACGGCAACGGCGGCTTCGCCTCCCTGGGCCTGCCCGGCGGCACGGCCAAGGGCACGTCGGTGGGCGGCACGGTCGTCTACACCGACCCGGCGCAGAACGTGGACACCGTCACCCAGCCCACCGCCGAAGGCGGCGTCCGCACCCTTCAGGTGATCAAGAACGCCGACGCGCCGCACTCCTACCGGACGGCCCTCCAACTGCCCGAGGACGTCGACATCGTCACCCACGAGGACGGCAGCGTCTCCGTTCTCGACGGCGCTGTCCCCACCGGCACGGTCTCCGTCATCGCCGGCGCCAACGGCGGCTACCTCTCCGCCCGGGTGAACGACGCCGGCGACCAGGCGGGCAAGATCCGCGCCTCGGCCACCACCGACAGCACCTGGGAGAAGTTCACCCTGGTCGCGAACACCGACGGCACCTACGCCCTGAAGTCGCAGGCGAACGGCAAGTACGTCAGTGTCGAGAACAACTACACCGGCATCCGCCAGGGCATGCTGCGCGCCCGCGCCGACTCGGTCGGCACGTGGGAGAAGTTCACGCCGGTCAAGCAGCAGAACGGCGCGTTCGCGCTCAAGGCCCTCGCCAACGGCAAGTTCGTGACCGTGGAGACATCCGCCACGGGCGCGGACGCCGCCCTGGCCCGCGCCGCGGCCACCGCCGTGACCGACGCGCAGATCTTCACCATCGTCCCGGACCAGCCCCGCGAGCAGATCGGCTTCTTCGAGGCGCCCTGGGCCAAGGACGCGGCCGGCAAGGACGTCCCGACCCGCTACGAGGTCAAGGACGGCTACCTCGTGCAGACCGTCGACTTCACCGCCGCCACCGCCTTCCCGGTCGTCATCGACCCCGGATTCTGGTCCACGGCGTGGAAGGTGACCAAGTGCGCCGCGTCGGTCGCCAGCTTCATCTACGGCTTCACGCCCCAGGGCTCGAGCAAGAAGGTCATCACGGCTGTACGGCTGGTGAAGAAGGTCGGTTTCCGCAAGACGGCGAACATCATCCGCACGTATCTCAAGCGGCACAAGCTGACCACGGACGGCCGCAAGATCGTCGCCGGCATCCTCGGCATCAACTCGATCAAGAGCAACTGCAAGTTCTGACCCGGAAGGAGGAAACACCATGTGGATCGCAGGGCTCGCGATCGCCGCGCAACTGACCCTGATCGTGGCCTATCTGATGGTGCGCGCCCGCCGCTCCCCGGCGCAGCGCGCCGACACGGCACGGTGGCCGCGTATGGGCGAGCGGATGCCGTACGGCTCCCTGCTCGCGGCCGCTGCGGGACTGCTGGCCGGCCATCTGGCTGCCCGGCCCCACACCGATCCGCTGTTCCTCGGTCTGGCCGGCCTGCTGCTGCCCACCCTGGCGGCCCAGGCGCTCGCCGCACTCACCCCGGCCCGCGGTGTCGCACCGGCCGTGGCACTCGCGGGCGGCCTGGCGGCGGGCCTCGCGACAGTGCCGTGACGCACTGAACCCTCGGTGGGAAACAGGCCGGGCCGTCGAGCACCGACTCGTCGGCCCGGCCTGTCCTGTCTTCACGGCCTGTCCGGTGGCGATGAGGTGCGGACGGCGTCCGCCGCGGCCTGCCGCGCGTCGCGGGAGTCTGGCATGTGTTCACCTCTTCTCGGTCGCGGGGCAGCGCAAGGGGTGGTCGGGTGCTGGTCAGGGAGTGAGGTTGTCCTGGTCGGGGTCGCGCCATTCGGCGAGCAGGACGGTGGCGTCGTCGTCGAGTTCTCCGTCGTGGTGGTCGAGGAGGGCGTGCATGATGCGGCGCAGTGTCTCGTGGACGGTGAGCCGGTCGGCGTGGTGGCGTACGAGGTAGTCGGTGAAGCGGTCCAGGCCGAACTGGCGGCCGTCCGCGCCGCGGGCTTCGACGATGCCGTCGGTGTAGAGGACGAGCCGGTCATGGGGCTGGAGCTGTTCGTGACAGACGGTGACAGGAAGGTCCAGAGCGATCCCCATGGGCCCGGCGGGTGGGCATTGCGGTTCTCTGGCCCAGCGCCCTGCCGCGAGGATCACCGGCAGGTGGTGCCCGCGGTTGACCCAGGCCAGCCTTCCGGTCTTCAGGTCGAGGTCGGTGAGAATGCCGGTCACGTAGCGGGTGGTGCCGAACTGCTCGATCAGGGCGTCCTCCACCGCCTGGGACGTCTGGACGAGATCGGCGCCCTGACGCCGGGCGTTGCGGCAGGTGGCGACCGCCATGTTGGCGGTCAGGCCCGCTGTGGCGTCGTGACCCATGGCGTCGAACACCGACAGGTGCAGCACGTCGCCGGAGATGGCGTAGTCGAAGGCGTCGCCGCCCACCTCGTAGGCCGGCTCGGAGACCGCAGCCACGGTGGTGGCGCGCCCGGCGAACGCCGAGGGCGGGGTGAGGTGCCGCTGCATCTCGGCCGCCACGCTCATCGGCGCTGTC
>NZ_JBEYJA010000127.1:0-4523 GCF_040703815.1 Streptomyces sp. NPDC006743
CCACCGGAACCACCGCCCTGATCGACGGAGTCCAGCCGCTTGTCGCCGGCGCGCTGGCCGGACCGCTGCTGCGTCAGCACGTCTCACGCCGGCAGTGGGCCGGACTGTGGCTGGGGCTGGCCGGGGTCGCCACCGTCACCTCCGCCGACGCGGCGGCGGCGGGCTCCGACGTCGCCTGGTGGGTGTACCTCGTGCCCTTCCTCGGCATGCTGTCCCTGGTGGCGGCCACCCTCCTGGAAGGCCGCTCACGCGAACCGGTCGCGCCCCGGGCGGCGCTGACGATCCATTGTGTGACCAGCGCCGTCCTCTTCTCCGGGGTGGCGCTCTGCAGCGGAGCGGCGGTCCCGCCCGCGTCCGCCTCGTTCTGGGCGGCGACCGCCTGGCTCGTCGTGCTGCCCACCTTCGGCGGGTACGGACTGTACTGGCTGATCATGCGCCGCAGGGGCATCACCCAGGTCAACACCCTCATGTTCCTCATGGCCCCGGTCACCGCCCTGTGGGGCGCGCTCATGTTCGGCGAGCCCTTCGGCGTGCGGACCGCCCTCGGACTGGCCGCCGGTCTGGCAGCCGTGGCCGTCGTCCGCAGCGGGGCGGACGCCTCCCGCTCGGCGCGCCCGATCCGGCGCCGGCCCGGGCGACCGGCCGGTCAGGCCGCCGTCGAGGCCGGCGACGCGGGCGCCGCCACGAACGGCAACAGGACGCCGGCCGGCTCGTCGGGGACTTCCTCCGCCGGGTCGACGCGGCGCCGGTGAAGTGGTGACCTGACGTGGGTACGCCGTCCGGCACCACCGGCGCTGGGCCCGACCTGGCCATCCGGTGGTGCCGGGTACGCGGTGCGGCACCACCGGCGCTGTGCCCGACCCGGCCGTCCGGTGGTCCCGGGTACGTCGTGGTCCCCGGTACGCCGTGCGGCACCACCGGCGCTGGGCCGGGCCCGGACCCGGCCGGGTCAGTGGTCGAAGGCCAGGATCCTCGCGATGCCGTTGCGCTGGATCTCGGACGTGCCGGTGAGGATGCGGAACATGCGGATCTTGCGGAAGAGGTACTCGATCTCGTTGCCCTGGGTGAGCCCTTCCTTGCCGTGGATCTGCACGGCCTCGTCGAGGATGCGGAAGGCGGACTCGGCGACGAACAGCTTGCACATGAAGGCCTCCGCGGGCACCTCACGGCCCGCGTCCAGCGCCGCCAGCGCGGCATACGTCATGGAACGGGCGGCGTAGAACTCCGTGGCCATGTCGGCGACCTTGTGCTGGATGGCCTGGAGCATGAGGAGGGGTTGCCCGCCGGCCGCCTTGCGGGTCCGGGTGCGCTCCAGGGTCAGGGCGAGAGCGCGGCGGGTGGCGCCGAGGACGGTGGGGCAGTGCAGGAGGCGGTTGGTGGTGACCCGGCCGAGCGCGATGCGCATGCCCTCGCCCTCCTCGCCGAGGAGGTTGGCCGCCGGGACGTGGCAGTCGTCCAGGACGATGTCGCTCTCGATGTGTTCGCCCGACATGGGGGTCGCCCCGTCCTCGACGCGGCACCCCGGGCTGTCCAGGTCCACGAGGAACGCGGAGAACCGCGGTTTCTCGCCCTCCCGCTCTCCGGTGCCTGCCATCCGGGCGACGACGATCGCGAAGTCGGCGAAGGGACCGGCCGAGGAGAAGACCTTGTGCCCGGTCAGCCGGTAGCCGTCGCCGCCGGCATCGCGTACGGCGACCGTGCGCATGGAGCGGACGTCGGAGCCGGCGTCGGTCTCGGTGAGGGAGAAGCAGCACGCCCGTTCGCCGCGGATCAGCGGCAGCAGGTACTTGTCCAACTGGTGTTCGGTGGCGTGCTTGAGGATGTCGCCCGCGCGCAGGGGGCCGCCCATGTCACCGAGCACGCTGTGGCCGAGGACGCGTGAGCTGGCGCCGATCTCCTCCTTGAGGGCGGCGAGCTGCGTGTAGGTGAGATTCTGGCCGCCGTACTCCTCGGGCAGATGGATGCCGTAGAAGCCCAGTTCGCGGCTGCGGCGCCAGACCGGTTCGAGGTCGGCGCGGGTGAGACGGCTGGCGGGGGTGAGGCCGCGCTCGCGTTCGTAGTCGGCGAGTTCACCGTCGAGGTAGTCGCGCAGGCGGTCGACGAGTCCTGCGGTGCGCGGGTCGTCGTGGGCGGGGCGGAGGGAGAAGGTCACGGCGGAACTCCGAACAGGGTGGGGTCAGTTGACGCGGCGGGCGGCGTGCGCCCAGAAGGGTTCGCGTACGGTCTTGCGGTCGAGCTTGCCGTTGCGGTTGTGGGGCAGTTCGGGCACGAAGTCGACCGAGCGCGGCTTCTTGAAGCGGTCCAGCCGGCCGGCGCAGAAGGAGATCAGTTCCTCGGCAGTGACGGTCGTACCGGCATGGGTGACGACGACGGCCTTGACGGCCTCGCCCCACTGCTCGTCGGGCACGCCGACGACACATGCCTCCTGGACGGCGGGGTGTTCGTACAGGGCGGCCTCCACCTCGGTGCAGTAGATGTTGAAGCCGCCCGAGATGATCATGTCCTTCTTGCGGTCGACCAGGAAGAGGTAGCCGTCCTCCCGCATCCATGCGAGGTCACCGGTGTGCACCCAGCCGTCGCGGAAGGTCTGCGCCGACAGCTCCGGCTCCCGCCAGTACTCCCTCACGCAGTCCGGCCCCCGCACGATCACCTCGCCGACCTCGCGCGGGCCCAGCTCCCGGCCCGACTCGTCGACGACACGTATCTCGGTGTCGTAGGACGCACGGCCGCACGACTGGAGCAGCTCGGGGTCCTCCCGCACGGCGCGCGCGATCTCCTCGCTGCTCAGGCCGGCGACCACGCTGGTGGTCTCGCCCAGCCCGTAGCCCTGGGCGACGACCGGGCCGAAGAACTCCACGGCGTCCCGCAGCCGCTGCGGCGAGACGGGCGCGCCGCCGATGCGCACGCTCGTCAGCGAGCGCAGGTCGTGGTCGGCGGCGCCGGGATGGGCGAGCACCATGTTCAGCATGGCCGGCACCAGGAAGGTCGCGGTGATGCGTTCCTTCTCGACAGTCTCCAGGAAGCCGCCTGGGCTCCAGCTCGGCAGCACATAGGTGGTCGAGCCGCCGAACACGCCGGCGAGCAGGCCCATGCCGGTGGCGTGGGTGATGGGGCCGCAGGCGAGGTAGCGGGTGCCGGGGCGGGGGCGGGACTCGTCGGCCATCAGCTGCTTGCGCATGTTGGCGAGGCGGTTGCCGACCGTCTGCACCGCGGCCTTGAGCGCGCCGGTGGATCCCGAAGTGAAGTTCAGGACGCAGGGGTCGTCGGGGTCGACCTCGACGCGGACCGGTGTGCCGTCGCCTTCGGCCAGCAGGTCGCCGTAGGAGACCTCGCCGGGCTGGGCGCCGTCCAGGGGGACGGGCAGGCATCCGGTGCCCGCCGCGGCGATGGCCGCGAGGGCGTCCTCGCGGTGGGCCGCGTCGTAGACGAGGGCGCGTACGGGGGCGTAGCGCAGGATGTGCTCGATCTCGCCGGTGCCGAGCCGGGCGTTGATCGGTGCGCGGGTCAGACCGGCCTTGTACAGCGCGAATTCGACCTCCACCAGTTCGCCGCGGTTCCAGGCGAGGGAGGCCACCGCGTCGCCGGGGCGCAGGCCCCGGCCGGCCAGGGCGGTGGCCAGGCGGTCGGTCGCCCGGTCCAGGTCGGTGAAGGTCCAGACGCGGTCCCCGCAGACGAGGGCGGGGGCCTGGGGCCAGTAGCGAGCGCTGCGCGAGAGGTAATTGCCGAGGTTCATGAGGGCCTACTCGGTAGAGGACGTCCAGAAGGAATTTACATACCGCTCAGTAACAGACAGCTTGTTCAGTAACGTCTCTCCTGTCAAGGGTCTTCTAGACTGACCCCCGCATGCGCCACCGCGGCCGTGCGCGACGATCGACGAGGAGGGGTGCATGGCGGAGGACAGGCGGACCAGACGTTCACGCCGGGCTCTGGGAGACGCCCTGGTGGAGCTGGTGCTCGAACGGGGCTTCACGGCGCTGACCGTGGAGGACGTCACCGAGCGCGCGGACGTGGCCCGCGCGACGTTCTACGCGCACTTCCGTGACAAGGAGGACCTGTTCGCGCGCGTGACCGCTGACCTGCTCGCCGAACTGTCCGAGCGCCTGGCCCCCGTGGTCGCTGACAGCGCGGTCGGGTTCACCGGCAAGCCGGTCCTGGAGATGCTGCGGCACGCCCGTGAGCGGCGCGATCTCTACCGGATCGTGCTGCGGGGCGAGGGCGACGGCAGGCCCTTGCAGATGTTCGTCGACGCCTGTGCGCGGGCCACGGCCGAGGAGTTCCGCGCCCGCGCGCAACGCAACGCCGTACAGCCGCGCATCGATCCCGAGCTGCTGGCCCGGGTGTGGGTCGGGGAGCAGATCGCGGTGCTGCGCTGGTGGGTCGAGCAGGACACCCCCGCACTGCCGGCCGAGGAGGTCGTCCGCATGCTCCTCGACCTGGCCCTGCACGGGCGCTACTGGGCCAGCGGCTTCGAGTCGCCGGCCTGAGCCCCGCTCCCCTCCCCGTCGCCCGGCTCAGCCGGCCCG
>NZ_JBEYJA010000128.1:0-4157 GCF_040703815.1 Streptomyces sp. NPDC006743
GAACCAGCAACCGAAGGGGAAGGTTGGTATGCCACCCCGACAGCCTCCCACCCACACGGCCACCGCACCCACCGAACTTACGAAAAGATCAGTAACGCCCTGTCAGCGTCAGGCACTTGGAGGCTAACTGATCGTTTCAGAATGAGATGCTTGGCCGGAGAGTTGCGCGCCGCGATGATGCGGACCCGGCCCTGTTCTCGCATAGTTGCGGCGATAGGTATGTAGCGCTAGGTGATTGCCCTGGTGCTCGTTACGGCCAGGGCGGTGCCCGGCCCGCGCAGCCCGCCGGGCGATGCGGCATCAGCCAGAAGGTGATGCCGCGGTTCTCGGTGTGGGCGGTCGGAGCGTTTCGCTCCAGGCGCGCGCTGTTGGTGTGCGGTGGTGGAGGGGCGCGGGGCGTGGCCCTGTCGAGGCTCGTGTCGTCAGGTGGTGGAGCCGGCCGTGAGCTGGTTCATGATGTCGGCCAGGTTGTAGTGGGCCCGCTTCTCGATGATCTTCCCGTCCTTGAAGGTGAACAGGTTGAACATGGAGAAGCGTACGTGCGCTCCGCGTGGGGGGATGCCGTAGTAGTCGCCGCTCTGGTCTCCTTCGACCACGACGTAGGCGCCGACCTTGTCGGCTTCGGCGACGGTGTCGAGGACCGTCAGGCGGATGCCGGGGAAGGCGTCGACGTGCTTCTTGTCCACATCGACGAATCCTGCGGCGCCGGGCCGGGAGCTGTCGATCTGGGGGTAGGAGACGAAGTCCGGGTGGAACATGCCGGTGAGCGTGTCGTAGTCGCCCTGCTGAAGGGCCTGGTAGGAGCGGTGCACGAGGCCGGCGTTGGTTCCGGTGGACATGTGATCGGGTCCTTCTCTGTCGTTCTTGCACGGCGCAGGGGACGCCGCGAGGGGTTGCTCCCAGGGGTGGGGCTCGGCGTGTGAGGAGCCCCGCCCCTGGCACGAGGCCTCGGTTCCCGAGTGGGGGTCCGGGCTCAGGCGCGCTGCGCCCAGTCCTGGTCCAGGCGGTCGGTCAGGCCCGCGGCGGCGAAGGCCGCCTCCAGTTCGTCGCGGCCCTCGGTGAAGTGGGCCCAGCCGTCGTGGTGGACCGGGACGACGCGGCGGGCGTCGAGAATCCGGGTGGCCTCGGCCGCCTGGGCGCTGTCCAGTCGAGGGGCGTACAGTTGCCGTCCTGCAGCGCCCGGCCCGGGGGCTGGATCGCAGGTCTGCGCGTCGCGGAGCCCGCTGAGGTTGCTGGGCGGTCCTTTCGGAGTGACGGTTTGGTGCCGTGAGGGTGGGCCTCGGCGGGTGGCGCTGGGCTGTCCTCGTCAGGCGCCGGCGCCGCCGTCGACCGGAAGGATCGCGCCGGTCACGTACGAGGCGCGGTCGCTGAGCAGCCATGCGGCCGCCTCGGCGATCTGCCGGGGCTCGCCCATCTGGCCGAGCGGGATCGACTTGGTCATCTGCTCGACGATGCCGGGGGTCGCTGCCTCCCAGGTGTCGATCATCTCGGTGGAGGTGCCGCCGGGGGTGATGGCGTTGACCCGGATGCGGTCACCGGCCCAGTTCACCGCGGCGGTCTCGGTGAGGCTGTTGAGCGCGCGTTTCATGGCGCCGTAGGCGGGCAGCGCCGGGTTCGCGCGGCGGCTGCCGATGCTGGAGGTGTTGACGATCGCCCCGCCACCGTCCTTCCGCATGAGCGCGGCCTCGGCGGTCATGGCAGTCCAGTGCGAACGGAAGTTCACGGCGAACTGCTCGTCGATGTCCTCGTCGCTCGTGGTCTCGACCGGACCGAACTGCCGCTGGGGGACCGCGCCGTTGTTGAAGGCGCCATCCAGCCGTCCGTGCAGCTTTTCGACGCGGTCGACTGCGGCGCGGATGCTCGCGGGGTCGGCGAGGTCCAGGGTGACGGCGTCGGCGACGTGGCCGTCGGCGCGGATCTCCTTCACGATGTGCGCGAGGGCGTCGGTGCCGCGGGCGGCGAGCACGACGGCGGCGCCCTCGGAGGCGAAGAGCCGGGCCGCGGCCGCTCCGATGCCGCGGCTGGCGCCGGTGATGAAGACGACCTTGCCGGTGAGCAGGCCGACGGGTGCGATCTCAGTGGTGTTCGTGTTGTCCGTCATGGCAACAGCGTCCGGCCGGCCGCCGGCCGGATACAGGCACAACCAGTACTACGATCCGCCGCCGGGCAGCACGCACACTGGCCGTATGGACAAACAGGAGCTCGGGGCATTCCTCCGCAGCCGCCGCGAGCGGCTCCGCCCCCAGGACGTAGGCCTCCCCGCCGGCCCGCGCCGGCGCACACCAGGTCTGCGCCGCGAGGAAGTGGCCGTACTCGCGCACATCTCCACCGAGTACTACATCCGCCTCGAACAGGGCAGGGCGCCACGCCCCTCAGGAGACGTCCTGGCCGCGATCGCCGGCGCCCTGCGGCTCACCGACGCCGCGTCCGACCACCTCCACGTCCTCGCCGGCACCGCGCCGAACCGCACCGGACGGCACCGGCGCGACGTCCGCGCCAGTATCCTCGCGCTTCTCGAACGAATGCCTCAGACAGCTGGCTTCGTGATGTCCGCCGCGTGTGAGGTCCTCGCATGGAACGACCTCGCGGCCGCCCTCATGGAGGACTTCGCCCCGCTCGCCCCCGAGGACCGCAACCTCGCGCGCCGGGCCTTCCCCGGACCCCAGTACGCTGATGAGGCGCTCTACGGGATCTCCGACGCCGCCGACTTCAGGGCGAGCGTCGTGATGCAGCTCCATACCGCCCTTGCCCGCTACCCCACCGACCCCACGGTGACCGGCCTCGTCGACGAACTCCGAGACACCAGCTTCGACTTCGCCCGGCTCTGGGACCGCCACGACGTACAGCCCGTACCGACGCTGACGAAGACCTTCCGCCACCCGGTCGTCGGCGACGTCACCGTCGACTGCGACATCCTCACCCTCACCGACCGCGACCAGCACGTCGTGCTCTACAGCGCACCGCCGGGATCCCCCGGCGCAGAGACGCTGGCTCTTCTGAACGTCCTCGGCGCCCGGGCGAGCGGCTATCTGCACTAGGTGTTCTGTCCGGGGAGGTTGTGGACGGGTGAGCCAGGTCTCGGCTGAGGGATCTTGAACGGGTGAGGGCCTTCCGGTTCGGTGTGGATTGCGACGTCTACACCGACCACAAAGGCCCTCGTGGTCCACCGTAATGCACCCCTGACCGAGACCGGTCGCCTGCGCCTGGCCCGCTGCGTGGTCGAGGACGGCTGGCCGCTTCGCCGAGCCGCGGAACGCTTCCAGGTCTCGCCCACCACGGCCCAGCGATGGGCTGAGCGCTACCGGCAGTTCGGTGAGGCCGGGATGTACGACCGTTCTTCCCGCCCGCACACCAGCCCGCGCCGCACCCCGACCCGCACCGAACGCCGGATCATCAAGGTCCGTGTCCTGCGCCGCTGGGGACCGGCACGCATCGCGCACCTGCTGCACCTGGTGCCCTCGACCGTGCACCGTGTGCTGACCCGCTACGGCCTGGCCCGCCTCACGCACCTGGACCGGGCCACCGGCCGCCTCATACGCCGCTACGAACGCGCCAAGCCGGGCGAACTGGTCCACGTCGACATCAAGAAGCTCGGCAACATCCCCGACGGCGGCGGACACAAAGTCCTCGGCCGACAAGCGGGCCGCAAGAACCGCGCCAACGCCGGCTACAGCTACCTGCACACCGCCGTCGACGACCACTCCCGCCTCGCCTACAGCGAGATCCACACCGACGAGAAGAAGGAGACCGCCACCGGCTTCTTGTCCCGGGCCCACGCCTTCTTCGCCCAGGCCGGAATCACCGTCGAGCGCGTGCTGACCGACAACGGCGCCTGCTACCGCTCACGCGACTGGCGCGAACTGCTCGCATCGGCCCGCATCGCCCACAAACGGACCCGGCCCTACCGGCCCCAGACCAACGACAAGGTCGAACGCTTCAACCGCACCCTGCTGGAGGAATGGGCCTACGCCCGCCCCTACCGCTCCGAACAGGAACGACGCGACACCTTCCCCGCCTGGCTGCACACCTACAACCACCACCGCGGACACACCGCGCTCAAGGTCGGCAGGTACGGCCCCTATCCCGAGCGGTTGCGGGAACAGTTCGAAGGGGTGATCTGGCGGTTCCGGTCCAGTGCCCAGTGGCGGGAGATGCCG
>NZ_JBEYJA010000129.1:0-4055 GCF_040703815.1 Streptomyces sp. NPDC006743
GGAAATGAGGCGAGCCCGATCAGCTCGCGGCGTCCGTTGCGTTCGATCGCATGGCGCCGTAAGGTCCTTGTAGCGGAGCTACCTGGGCCTTTCGGCGACGCCGCGAGCGTGCGTGCCGGGCGTCGCGTGCCGGGCGCCCCTTTTGTTCGCAGCTCTTAGAGTGGGGTGGTGTCCGAACGCTTCCCCGCACCCGTGGACCTCGACCTCCGGCTCGTGCAGTGCTTCACGGTGGTCGCCGAGCACCAGCACTTCGGCCGCGCCGCCGAGGCGCTGCACACCACGCAGCCGTCGCTGAGCCGGCAGATCCGCCGCCTCGAACAGCAAGTGGGCGTCCGCCTGTTCGACCGCACCACGCGCGGCACCCGGCTCAGCGAGGCCGGCGAGGTTTTCCTGCCCCAGGCCCAGGGGCTGCTGCGCGCCGCGGTCGAGGCGATGGCCCGCACCCGGGCCGCGGCCCGGCCCGGCAGCATCACCATCGGCTACACCAAGGGGCTGGTGATCACCGCGGCCGTGCGAGCCCTGCGCGACCGCAACCCCGATGCCGAGGTCCACACCCGCCTGCTCGCCTGGAACGACTCGCGCGGCGCGCTGCTGGAGCACCGCGTGGACGCGGTGGTGACGCGTCTGCCGTTCCCCACCGACCGGCTGCGTGTGACCGTCCTCCACGACGAACCGCGTGTGCTGGTCGTGCCCCGGGACCACCGTCTGGCCGGCAAGGAGTCCGTCACCCTCGGCGACATCGCCGACGAGCCGATCCCCCACGTACGCCAGTCCGACCCGTTGCTGAACGCCTACTGGCGGCTCGATCCCCGGCCTGACGGGCGGCCCGCGCCCGAGGGCCCCCTGGTCGAAGCTCTTGAGGACAAGCACGAACTCATCGCCGCCGGGCAGGCGGTGGCCATCGGACCGCCCCTCGACCACGCGACCGGCCTGCATCCCAGCCTGACCACCGTCCCGTTGCGGGGGGTCGAGCCGAGCCAGGTCGTACTCGCCACCCGCGCCGGCGACCGCAGCCGTCTGGTCGCCGCTTTCCGCAAGCATGCCGAAACCCTGCTGACCGGAACCCACCGGGCTGGACCGGTCCCCACGACATGACCAGCGGCGGCTCCGCCCGCCTGCGCAAGCGACCACGGACGAACCGCGGCAGCCGGCCGCCCTCGTCGGTCTCCCGGACGCGTACCCGTTGCGCCACCGCACAGCCCGACGCCACTGCACCGTCCGGACCAGCGTCCGAACGGCCCGTCACTTCACCCATGGGCAGAGGCGATGACGGCCCGCCGAGCGGTCCGCGCTCAGGACGGCCCGCGGACCGTTCAGCAGGTGCGAGGTGTGTCATGGGCGGCGTGGAAGAGAAGGCGGGCCGCCCGGCTTCCGGCCCGTACGGCGTGGTCGGCGCGGCTGGGTCGGCAGCGGCCGGACTCGGGGTCGTACTCGGTCATGATCACACCGGCGTGGTCGGTGTCGGGCTCGTCGAGCGAGGCCGGCCAGCCTCGGTGCTGAAGAGCCGCATGGAGCCGGCGTGACTGCCGGACGTCCACGACCGGATCGGCAGATCCGTGGATCAGCCGGACGGGGATGGCCGGCAGCGATTCCTCGGCCCTTGTCAGTCCGTCGACGGGGGCGCGGGCCGTCAGCGGTTCCGGCCGGGTGTATCCGCCGGCGATACCGACGACGGCCCGAGGTCTCCAGCCGTCGAGCGCGCAGGGGTCCATGGCGGCGGCCAGCGCAGCGTTGCCCCCCAGGGACCAGCCGGCAAGCGCGATCCGTCCGGTGTCCCCGCCGAATTCGGCTGCGTTCTGCCGGACGAACCCGGCGGACTCGCGTAGGTGGGTCCGCCCACCGTCGTCGGCGTCCGGCCGCCAGTCCGGGACGAAACACACGACACCCAGCGAAGCCGCGGCCCGGGCGAGCGGCGCGAGGACGTCCCGCTCCTCGGGACCTCTTCCGTGCCAGAGCAGCACGACCGGCGAAGCCTCCGACGCCGTCGCAGGCCGATACACGTCCACACGCTGTCCACCGGCTCCGTACACGAGCCCGCTCACCACAGCGACATCCCCTGCCAACACTGCCCGCCCCGTTCCGCATGACGTCCTGGCGCATCGCGCGCCACGCCCCGACCCTACCGATCGGGCTGCGCACCCGGACGCTCGCGGACACGGCGGACTCCGCCTGGTGCGCCGCCGGGCCGTGTCTCGCGACGCCGGTGGCGTACGGGGCCTTCGCCGATTCTCGTAGACTGATCACGTGGCATTCATGAGCACCCCGCACTGCTGCTTCCTGTGACCGGAAGGCGTTGAGGGCGACACCGGACGGTGTCGCCCTCCTTGGTGTGCCTGCTGCGTGAACCACGCTCCCGCCGCTGCCCGTTCCTTTCGGAGGCAGTGAAGCTCTGAGCGCGCCCGCAGGCACGGACTCTTCCCTTCACCCTTGCCAGGAGTGCCTCGTGCCCGTGTCGCTTCCCCCTGCCCTCGAGCTGTCCCTCGACCTGCTGCGCTGCCCCTCGTGCCGCACGCGCCCCCTGCAGCCCGACCGCGGTGCACTGCGCTGCCCGGTGGGCCACACCTTCGACGTGGCCCGCCACGGCTACGCGGGCCTGCTGACGGGCACCCGCGCCACCAGCGGCGACGACGCGGCCATGGTCCGGGCGCGGGACCGGTTCCTGTCCACCGGCGCCTACGCGCCCATCCGTGAGGCCGGGGCCCGCCTGGCGGCCGACGCCGTGTCCGAGCGGGCCACGGTCGTGGACGTGGGGTGCGGCACGGGCTACTACCTGGCCGGTGTGCTCGACCACCTGCCCGGCGCCCGCGGTCTGGGGCTGGACACGTCGGTGCGCGCACTGCGGTCAGCAGCCCGAGCCCACGACCGGGCCGCCGCGGTCGCCTGGGACGTCTTCCGTCCCCTCCCCCTGGCCGGCGGAGCGGCCGATGCCGTGCTGAACGTGTTCGCCCCGCGCAACCCGGCCGAGTTCCACCGGGTGCTGCGCCCGGCCGGCCGGTTGATCGTGATCCGTCCCACCGGGCGGCATCTGGCTGAGCTGCGCGGCCGGTTGCCTGCGGCGGTCACGGTCGACCCGGCCAAGGAACAGCGCCTGCACCGGGCTCTGGATCCGTTCTTCGAGGCCGCGGTCACCGAACGGGTGGAGTACCCCGCGCACCTGTCGAGGCCGGACGCCCTGGACCTGGTGGCGATGACGCCGAGCGCACGTCACGTGAGCCGCGCGGACCTGGATGATGGCCGCGTCCTGCCTGAGCAGGTCACCGTCTCCGTGCTGGCCACCGCCTACCGGCCCCGGTGACCACGAGCGGGCGCATGCTCCTGCCGAGTAGAAGCGCTCTGTGACAGCGGCCTCTCAGGTCTCTCCCGTACGGGCGTCGTAGGCACCGCGTGCTGCCAGCACGCGGGCTGCGTTCGTCCTGGACCAGTCCGCGATGGCTGTGGTGAGTGCTTCCGCTTCGCGGCCGAGGCCGGTGAGGGCGTACTCGACCCGTGGAGGGATCGTCGGGTGGACGGTGCGGCTGACCAGGCCGTCGCGTTCGAGGTTGCGGAGCGCCTGCGTGAGGGACTTCTGGGTCACGCCTTCGACATGTCGGCGCAGTTCGGTGAAACGCAGCGGACGGTCGTTCTGGCCGAGCACGCCCAGAACGTAGAGCGACCACTTGTTCGCCAGCACACTCACGACGGTGCGCGACGGGCAGTCCTTCGAGTAGGTGATCTTCGAGTCGGTATCCATCAGGTACCTATATATCCAGACGGTGCCTACTTCACAAACGATACGCCACCTGGGCAGGCTGGAGAGGCTGTGGCGCGTTGCGCACGCCCCTTGATGCCGACGATGGAGGTGCCATGATTTTGGTGACTGGAGCGACGGGCAAGATCGGCACCGAGACGGTGCGGCTCCTGAACAGCGAGCGTCTCCCCGTCAGGGCGCTGGTGCGGGATGCGGCACGTGCGTCGCAGGACGGAAGCTGGAGCGGCGGGGGGGGGGGGTGCTGGGGCGGTGCCCGGCCCCCCCCCACAACCACCCCGCCATCGGCGGGCGGGGTGACAGTCTCACA
>NZ_JBEYJA010000130.1:0-3814 GCF_040703815.1 Streptomyces sp. NPDC006743
GTCCGGTGCGTGCGATCGCAAGGCGCCGGAAGGTCCTTGTAGCGGAGCTGTCAGGGCCTTTCGGCAACGCCGCGAGCGTGCGTGCCGGGCGTCGCGAGCCGGGCGCCCCTTTTGTTCGCAGCTCTAAGGCATGAAGTGGCCGGACCGCTGGACCGCGGCGGCGTTCTCCTGCCCGGGCAGGGTGTGGACGCAGAGGGTGCAGACGTGACCGTCGACGGGGAAGGGGCCCGGAGGACGGCGGGTGGGAGCGGTGGGGTCAGGCGCCGTCGGGCAGCGGTGCGGCGGGGCTGACCAGGTCCGCGGCGCGCAGCTCCCTCCAGAACGCGGCCGGGACGGTCTCGTTCAGGGCGGCGGTGTCCTCGGCGATGCGGCTGGGGCGGGTGGCGCCGGGGATGACCGCGGCGGCTGCCGGGTGGGCCAGGGAGAACTGCAGGGCGGCGGCCTTGATGCTGATGCCGTGCTCGTCGGTGAGAGCCTTGAGACGCTTGACCTTCTCGATGATCTCCGGCGGGGCCTGCTGGTACTCGAAGTGGGTGCCGCCGGCGAGGATGCCGGAACTGTAGGGGCCGCCGACGACCATGTCGACGTTCTGCTCCTGGGCCATCGGCAGCAGCCGCTGCAGGGCGTGGGCGTGGTCGAGGAGGGTGTAGCGGCCGGCCAGGAGGAACCCGTCGGGCTGGGGCTCGTCCAGGGCCAGGGTCATCTCGATGGGCTCGGTCTTGTTGACTCCCAGACCCCAGGCCCTGATGACGCCCTCCTCCCGCAGGCGGGACAGGACGCGGAAGGCCCCGGTGCGGGCCTCCTCGAACTTCTGGACCCACGCGTCGCCGTGGAAGTCCTGGGCGATGTCGTGGACCCAGACGATGTCGAAGCGGTCGACGCCCATCCGCTCGAGGCTGCCCTCGATGGAGCGCTCGGTGGCGTCGGCGGTCCACTCGTGGAGCACCTTGTTGGGGTTGCCGTGCTCGAACAGGCCGCCCTTCTCGCCGAAGTCGGGGACGTCGGTCTCCCTCTCGTCCAGGATGACCCGCCCGACCTTGGTGGACAGCACGTAGGAGTCGCGGGGCCTGGCGGACAGGACCTGGCCCAGGCGCTGCTCGGCGAGGCCGGCTCCGTAGAAGGGGGCGGTGTCGTAGTAGCGGATGCCCGCGTCCCAGGCGGCCTCGACGGTGGCGCGGGCGTCCTCGTCGGGGATCGCGCGGAACATGTTGCCGAGCGGGGCGGTGCCGAAGCCGAGCCGGCCGGGAAGGATGTGCTTCAGGGACATGAACGGTGCCTTTTCGATCGATGCCTCGGTGGGGTGAGGCGGGGGGAGCGGATGCCTCCCGGTGCGGCGACCGACGTCCGAGGAAGCCGGGCACGGGGGGCACCGGGATGAGGGGGTACCCGCCGGTGGTACGGGCGGAAACTGGCGGAATCCGCATTTAGATGCAAAAGCGGCTTACATGCGTCAACAATAATTGCAGACGCGGGCTAATGCAAGGCTGTCCGCTCCCCGGCAGCATCAGAAACGTCCGTCAGGGACGATCGAGCGGGCGGGCCCCCGATTCAGGGCTGCACCGGGGTCGCCCCGACGTCTCGGCGGCGCCCGGCGCCGCGTGCGGGGCGGGTGCGGGCGTCGGGTGCGACCCGGCGGCCTGCGGGCCGGGCAGGGGGGAGTGCCCGGGCGGGGCGGACGCGGGGGAGCCGCAGCACCCGAAGGGCGGCGGGACCTGCGCGGCTTCCCGCGCCGGGGCTGTGCGCTGCGGCGGACGGCGCCGGGCGCACCACAGGACGGCGACCGTGTACAGCGCGACCCCCGCGAGGTCGATCACGACGAGGGGCAAGGTCGCGTCGGCGGCCGTCTCCTCGCTGCTGAGACCGTCGACGGCCGCCGCCGACAGGCCGAATGCCAGAAGGTTGTTGACCGCGTGCAGACCGATGGCCGCCTCCAGACCGCCGGTGCGAACGGTCAGCCCCCCGGCGAGCAGCCCGAAGACGACGAGTTCGGCGAAGCCCCACAGCGTGCCCCAGCCGTGAGCGGCGGCGAAGAGCACGGCCTGCGGCGCCACCGCACACCACGGTGAGCGGAAGAAGGCCCCCACGGACTGCAGCAGCCAGCCCCGGAAGACGTACTCCTCGGCGGCCGACTGCAAGGGGACCAGGACGACGAGCATCGCCATCGCGGGCAGGAACACCCCCATGTCCGCCCACCCGGACGGTGCCACCTCCTGCCCCGGCAGCAGCAGCACGATTGCGCAGGTCAGGGCGAGAACCGGCAGTGCCACCAGGACGCAGACCCCCAGCCACCGCCACCGCAGCCCGCCGGCGACCGACGACGCCGTGCCGGCCGGACGGCGGCCGATCCAGCCCGCCGCCAGCAGGACGAACGGTATGACGGAAGCGATCAGCAGCAGATCGACGGCCGTGTTGGTCACCGGACCGAAGTCGGCGAGGCCGTCCTGGTCCTCCGGATAGCCGCCGATGTCACCGATCACGGCCGAGAGAAGGAGGATCAGTCCCAGCGCCGTCGTCCATGCGGCGCCGATGAACAGCGTTCCCGTCACCGGCCGCCACCAGCGGTAGCGGCGCGAGACACGGGCAAGCCGGTGGAACGGGAGCGGCGGTGCGGAGGGCGGAGGCGAGAACTTCATGATCACAACGTGCCCGAACCGGCCGTCCCCCGTCATCGGCCGTGCGCAGGATCCGCGTCTCTACCCAGAGGTAGAGGCGGCCCGGGCCGGGGAGGGCGTGCGCCGGGCGGACCGGCGGCGCCGTAGGCTCGGCCCGGACATGGAGACGATACGCGACTGGCTGCCTCCCGCGGTGATCGCGGCGGCCGAGGCCGCCTGGCTGGGCCCCGGCGCCGCCTGGGCCGCAGAGGCCGCCCCGGGAGCAACGGGCGCCGCCGGCGCGGTGTGCGCCCTGGCCGTCCAGACGGCCGCCCTGGGTCACCGCCGCCGGACACCGGTGGCGGCGCTGGCGTGGACGGTGGCGGCCTCCGTCCTGGGACAGCTGTCCTGGCCGGACGGGTACCTGGGCATCGGCCCACTGGTCGCGCTGTACTCCCTGGCGGTCCTCCGTCCGGCGTCCGTGACCGTGCGGGCTGCCGCGGCGGTGATCGGTACGGAATGGCTGCTGGCCCTCCTGCGTGTCGGCCCGCGGCCCGCGCTCGTACCGGAACTGGTGCTCAGCGCGGTCGTCTACGCGCTCTGTGCGGGACTCGGTGAGAGGCGGCGGCAATGGCTCGCCGGGCGGCTCACCGCGGCCCGGCGGCTGGCCACCGCCGAGGACGGCAGACGGCGGGCGGGTGCGATCGAACGCGAGCGCCTCGCCCGGGAACTGCACGACGTGAGCGCCCATCACCTGACGTCCGTCGTCGTCACCGTGGACGCCGCCCGCCGGCTCGGCGGCAGCAGGCCCGGCCTGCGGGCGGAGGCTCTCGCGTTCGCAGAGCGCACCGGCACCGAAACGCTCATCGCCCTGCGGGGACTGGCCGGCCTGCTCCAGGACGCGGAACGGCCCGACCCACCGCGGCCGATGACCGCACGGATACGGGAACTCGTCGCCGAGTTCGGCAGACTCGGCCGCCCCATCGGCACCGAGATCCCGACCGACCTGGCGGGCCCGGCGGCTGAGGCCGCCTGGGGCATCGTCCGCGAAGCCCTCACCAACGTGCTGCGCCACGCGCCCGGCACGTCCGTGCGGGTGCGCCTGCGGCGCTCCGGCGGGCAGCTCCTGCTGGCGGTGGACAACACCGCCCCGCGCCCCGCCGGCACCCCGGGGGGGCGCCCGGCCCCGCCCGCCCCGCCCCCCCCCCCCCCCCCCCCCCCCC
>NZ_JBEYJA010000131.1:0-3701 GCF_040703815.1 Streptomyces sp. NPDC006743
TGGCGCGCCGGCACCGCTGGAATCGATCGGCCTGGTCAGCGGACGGGACAGCGGCAGGTCGACGGCAGCGGGCACGGGATCGGCCCGGTGCTCGGGGGCTCGGCGCACGTGCGGCAGCACGGCAGCGCCGTCAGTGAGGTGGAGGTGGGTCCGTTCCGGACCGGAGCGGCCAGGGCCGTGACGGGAGAGGAACATCGCGTGCTTTCTTTCCAGGCGGAGCTAGGGATTTCAGAGTCGAGTTCAGGGCCGGCGTTCAGGCCCGGGGTTCAGGGGCGGGGTTCATGAACGCGGGCCGGGCGGCCGGAAGTTCAGAGCGGGCGTTCGGAGCCGCGGTCCAGACCGGAAGTTCGGAAGAACGGGGCTTCGGGACCGCGGTCCAGACCGGAAGTTGGGAGCGGGGCCTCGGGGCCGCGGTCCAGAGCGGGAGTTCGCTAGCGGGGGTTTCGGTGCCGACTCCAGGCCGGCGGTTCGGGCCGGGGCCTCGGAATCGGGGCCCGGCCCAGCGGTCCAGCGCCGGTGGTTTCAGGGCCGGGTGACGCTCAGGCCCGTGCCGGCGGCGGCCTCGAAGCTGTCATCGACGGCGACGACCTTCCGTCCGGTCGCGTCCAGCAGGGAAGCGGCGATCGCCGCCCGCATCCCTCCCGCGCAGTGCACCCACACCGTGCCGGCGGGCACCTCACCGACCCGGCCGTGCAGCTCGTGGAGCGGAATGTGCGAGGAGCCCCTGATGAAGCCGTTCGCGCGTTCGGAATCCCGGCGCACATCCAGGATCACCACCTCGTCGCCGCGCTCCCGTGCGGCGGCGAGGTCGGCGAAGCGGGCGCGGGGGAAGGAGGCGAGTTGCTCGCCCGCACGGACCCAGGTGGCTGGATCTCCCGTGGCGGCGGCGGCCGGGCGGTCGATGCCGACCCGGGTCAGCTCCCGCTGCGCGTCGGCGATCTGTGCCGGGGTGTCGGCGAGCAGGGTGACCGGCTTGCCCCACGGGATCAGCCAGGCCAGATAGGTGGCCGGCTTGCCGGTGCCCTCGAAGTTGAACGAGCCGGCCACATGGCCCTCGGCGAAGGCGACCCGGCCGCGCAGGTCCACCACCCACTCACCCGCCGCCAGCCGTTCGGCGATCTGTGCGGCGTCGGCCGGCTCGGGCGGGGTCAGGTCGACGGGCGCGGGGCCGGCGGCGTTGGCCGGGCCCATGTGCGTGTAGTAGGCGGGCACGTCTTCCAGTCCGGCCAGGATCCGCTGCACGAAGGTGTCCACGTCCAGGGTGAGAGCGTCGTTGCTGGTACGTTCTTCGCCGATCGTGGTCGCATCGCCCTCGGCCTGCGCCGAGGAGCAGAAGCTGCCGAAGCCGTGCGTGGGCAGGACGGGCACCTCGTCGTCGAGCGTTGCCGCCAGCCGGTGGGCGGAGGCGTGCTGTGCGCGGGCCAGGTGCTCGGTCAGCCGCGGGTCCACCAGGTCCGGGCGCCCCACGGTGCCGATCAGCAGCGAGCCGCCGGTGAAGGCCGCCACCGCGCGTCCCTGCTCCTCCAGCACGTAGGAGGTGTGGTGCGGGGTGTGGCCGGGGGTGGCTATCGCACGCAGCACCAGGTGCTCGTCCACCTCGCAGGTGTCGCCGTCCGAGACGGACGTGCGGGGGAAGGAGACATGAGCGCCGGCCGGGACCAGGTAGCGGGCTCCGGTGAGACGGGCCAGTTGCAGCCCGCCGCTGACGTAGTCGTTGTGCAGGTGCGTCTCCGCCACGTAGGCGATGCGCACCCCCCGGCGGGCGGCGGTGGCGATCACCTGGTCGACGTCCCGCGGCGGATCGACCACGACCGCCGACCTCGTACCTCCGGCCAGGTAACTGCGGTTGCCCAGCCCCTCGAACTCCAGGGTGTCGACAAAAAACATCGGAGTGGCTCCTTTCTCCAGAGGGTGCACCCCGGGGATTTCCGTATCGGAACGTCGCCGCCGCAGCTCCGGAACGCTCATGCCGTTCCGAGCCGCTCGTGACGTCCGCGGACTCCACGTCCTGATCCGTTTCACGGCGGTCACCGCCGGAGACAGCGGCGGAGAATTCCGGGCGGGGTGCGAGGTGGATGAACCGGCCGGCCGGACGCGTGCGGACCGGACGCCTGCCGGCAAAGGCATGCCGGCAGGCTCCTGCCGCCGCCGGCCGTCAGACGCACGCCGGCAGTCGCATGGGACGGTCATCCGCCGGTTCTGTCTGCGTCAGTCCTCGCGTGCCGCGGCTTCGGCACGGTCGTCGTTGTTCAGCGGATCCGCCTGCTCGGGGAAGCCGACCGGCAGCCCTGCCGTCTCCCATGCCTCGAGGCCGCCCGCCACGCTGTAGACGGCGGAACGGCCCGCGCGGATCGCGTGCGCGCCGGCTCGCGCGCTGCGTGCGCCCGTGCGGCACAGGAAGGCCAGCGGGCCGTCAGGCAGACCCGTCAGCGAGTCCGGGAACGTGCTGAGCGCGACGTGGACGGCGCCGGCCGGGTGACGCGCGGCCCATTCATCGTCTTCACGGACATCGACCAGCGTGAGGTCACCGTCCAGGACGCGGCGGCGTGCCTCGGCGGGAGACAGGGAGGCGGGCGTGTGTCCCTCACCGGGTTCCAGGTCCTGCCGCGGGGCGGGCAGGACCGTCCGGATCGCCTCGTAGTTCGAGGCATGGGCGACGGCTATCTGCTGCCCCAGCATCGGGCAGACGTTCATCGCCTCTTCCCAGTGAGAGGTGGACTCCCATTCCGCCACGTTGACGAGCAGGAACTTGCTCCCGGGAACGATCGTACGGAACATGTACGTCCGGATGAACCCGGGTTGAGCCGCCATCACGTTCGCGGCATCCTGCCAGGCATCCAGGTAGGAGTTCTCCTTCTCTTCGTCGATCTCAATCGGAATGATCACGACATGGCGATTTTCCATCCGCCGACTCCTCTGTGTGCAAGGAACTGGTGACTGCTGGTGCAGCGCTCCGGCCGGGGGTTGAGCGGCGAACAAGGGAAAACGGCCGGGTCTGCAGTCCGCGGGGCACCGGCTCCGCGCCGGTGCTTCCCGAAAGCAGCCTGCGCCCAGCCGTCCGTGAGCAGCAATCAACCTTGCTGAACCGGCAAGCGGACGGACCTTGGTCGAGGCGCCGCCGTCGGGGAGGTGCCGCACGCACCGCACACGCCGGCCACACGAGTGATCGACGCACTGCGGGCCGCCGTCAAGCGGTGCCAGACCTTCCAGGAGGTCCAGGTGGGCTTCCGCTACGAAGGGGTCGCCCTGCGTCCCGACCGCTACGGCGACGATTCCGTGTCTCTGCGCCTTACACAACTCACGGCGGACAGCGAGAACGAGCAGCCCGTACGAGTTCCCTGCGCGGTCGTGGCCGTTCGGCAAGGGACTACGGTCGCCACGTTCTACGAGTACAACCGCCCCGCAGGGCCCAGAGGCAAGAGGACCCCGCTGCCGTACCGGAAGCGATCATCAAGGCGCAGCTGGCCAAGCTCAGCAGACCGACGGCTTCGCAGTGACAGCGATCGAGCACTGACCCGGAGGTACTCGGAGCAATCCGCGCATCCACGCAGACACGGCACGACTCCGCTGCTGACCTCCATCATCGCGCGTGCCCAACGACCAGGACCGTTACTGATTTCGGCTCGTCGGGGTGAACCTTCATGAAGTCTGTGAGGGACCCGGAGTGATGCCTGTATCCCATGGTGTGTGAGATATGCGGA
>NZ_JBEYJA010000132.1:0-3521 GCF_040703815.1 Streptomyces sp. NPDC006743
CGGCCAACTCCCCACCCATCACACCCCGTCAACGACACACCCGATCAAACGGACACGCCACCGGCGAGTGAACCTGACCAAGCACTACTAGGAGCCGGTGCACATAGGCGAGCCCGGCCGTGGCACTTGCCCGGTACGTGGGCCCCTCGCCCTCGGCGAGCAGCAGGGCCTGCTCGAAGTGGTCGAGTGCTTCCGGGTAGCGGTCGAGGATGGTGGTGAGTTCGCCGAGGCAGCGGTGGATTTTCGCGGCGCTGTGACGGTCACTGCTGCTGAGGGCCGCTTTGAGCGCCCGGTTCTGAAGCCTCTCCCAATCGTCGAAGTGACTGCCGACCTGGAAGAGGGTCGTGAGGGCGGTGGCAAGTCCGGCGGCGGGTGCGACACTCCCTCCTCGGTCCAGGGCCTGTTCCGCCACGGCGATGAGGAACTGGCGTTCGTCGTTGAACCAGGCGAGCGGGTCGGCGAGCAACTGGTCGGCCTCGGCGGGGGCCGGCTGCCATGAGGCCAGGTCGAGCTGCGAGATGCCCTGGAAGTCGACGCTGAGGGTGTCCGCGGCGAGATCGGCGAGGTGCAGGCTCGCCCCGAGTAATCGGGTGAGGGCGGCCGCGCGCTCCCGCTCGGGGATGTCCTTCTCCGCGCACTCCCTGGCGAACAGCCTTATCAAATCGTGAAGTTGGTATCGGAATCCGGCTGCGTTCACCGAACAGGTCTGCACCAGGTGTACTTCGACCAGGTCGTCGAGGACTGCCTCCGCCTCGGGCAGGCCGGTGTCCAGCAGCGCGGCCAGGGCCCAGGCGGCGAAGCTCGGTCCGGGCAGGTACGTGATCAGACCCAGGGCGTGCTGGGTGGCCGTGGACATCTGCTGATAGGTCAGTCGGAGACTTGCCCGTACGGCGATGTGGCCGACGGCCAGCTCGTCGAGCTTGCGTTGCTCGTCCGCGAGGGCGCGTGCCACTTTGGCCAGGGGCCAGTGCGGCCGGGCGGCCAGCCGCGCACCGGCGACCCATACCGCCAGGGGAAGGCCACCGCAGGTTTCCACGATGGAACGGGCGGAACCGGAGTCGGCGTCGGTCCGGTCCCGGCCCAGCATCTCGCGCAGCAGGTCGAGTCCCGTCGTGGGGTCCAGTACGTCCAGGGGAAGCCGGCGGCCGTTCAGTTCCGCCATGGTCGTCCGGCTGGTGACGATGGTGGCGCAGCGCACACCGCTGGGCAAGAGGTCGCCCACCTGCTGGGCGCTGGCGGCGTTGTCCAGGACGACGAGCGTCTGCCGTCCCGCCAGCAGTGTGCGGTAGAGGTGTACGCGGCCGGTCAGCTCAGCGGGGACGGCGCCGCCGGGGATGCCGAGCGCACGGAGGAAGGTGCCGAGGACCGTGAACGGCTCGGCCGGATCGTCTCCGAAGCCCCGCAGGTCCGCGTGGAGCTGGCCGTCGGGGAAACGGGAAGCGAGCAGGTGCCCAGTACGTACGGCGAAGGCGGTCTTGCCCACTCCGGCGGGACCGGTGACCAGCAGTGTCACCGGGCCGGCCCGTTCTTCGCCGAGCAGTCGGCGCACCTCGTCCGTCTCGGCGTCCCGGCCGACGAAGAGTGACAGGTCCGCCGGGAGGAGCCGGGGGGCGAGCTGGCGTGCCATGTGCGGGCCCGCGTTCGCGACCGTGCCGCTCTTGGCCGGGCGTTTCGTGTCGGTGGCCGGTTGCGTGGCGGTGGCCGGTCGGGTGGTACCGGCCAATCTCGTGGTAGGGGGTGGGGCGGTGGAGCGGGGCGCGGCGAGCTGCGGGGCGGCGGTGAGAATTTGTTCGTGCAGTCGCCGCAGCGCCAAGCCGGGGTCGACGCCCAGCTCGTCGGCGAGTCGCCGCCGGGCGCGCTCGTACACCTCCAGAGCTTCGGCCTGCCGTTCGCACCGGTACAGGGCCAGGATCAGTTGTCCGATCGCGCGTTCGTCGAGCGGATACGCCTCGGCGCGGGCGGTCAATTCGCTCACCATCGTGTCGTGTTGGGCCAGGCGCAGCCGCACGTCGGCAAGCTCCAACTGGGCGGCCAGCCGCTCGCCGTCGAGTAGGTGGCGTTGCGCGTTGAACCACGGGGTGTCCACGCCGGTGAACGCGCTGCCCCGCCACAGCGCCAGCGCTTTTCTCCACAGGGCCTCCGCCTGCCCGTCGCCGCTCGCCTGCCGGGCCTTGGCCGACAGTTCGCGGAAGCAGTGTGCGTCCACCACCGAGGGTTCGACCGCCAGTCGGTAGCCGCCGCCCCGTTCCCGTGTGATGGCCGTACCGTCGGCAGCGAGTACGTGGCGCAGCCGGGAGAGGTATCCGTACAGCGTCCGGCGGCCGTTCGCCA
This sequence comes from Streptomyces sp. NPDC006743, assembly GCF_040703815.1. NCBI lineage: Bacteria > Bacillati > Actinomycetota > Actinomycetes > Kitasatosporales > Streptomycetaceae > Streptomyces > Streptomyces sp. NPDC006743. The sequence continues at coordinate 2,332 of NZ_JBEYJA010000132.1, forward strand.
TCTCGGTGTTCCCCCACACCCGGTCCACCAGAGCATCGGCCGACACCGGCCGGTCCGCGTCGACGAGCAGCGCGGCGAGCACTCGCCGCTGCATCGCGTGCCCCACGTCGACCGGGGCCCCGTCCCGCCGTACCTCGATGGTTCCCAGGATCCCGAAGCGCGTGGCCATCAAACCCCCTGCAACACCCGGCCGACTCTACGCCACACACTCTGGGCGCCCCCGACCTGTGGTTCCAGGCGGATTCCAGCTTTTCCGAAGGTTTGCCGACGCCCGTCCCGGCACTGTGAGTGGCACGTCCCCGGACTGCGGGGAGAAGCCATCACACGGTCGCAATAGGCACCAGAGAAGGAGTCCGACATGCGTGTACGTCGCACCATCGTGTCTGCCGCTCTCGGCAGCACGCTTGCTCTCGGCGCGGTGGTCGCGCCCGCCCACGCGGCATCGACGGACGCATCCGCGAGTGTGGCGGGCGAAGCGCCGAACGGGACACCGTCGAATGCCCCCGCCGGCGCCCTGGCCTGTGGCATCACGCCCACGACGAACGGCTATGGGGGTGCCACCGTGACAACGGCCATCCATCTCAGGACCGGTCCGAGCAAGTACTGCGGCCCCGCCAGCGGCACGCTCTACGTGGACCAGCGACTCGGCGGCTGGTGCAAGTACTGGAACGGGTCGAACTGGTGGTACTACGTCAGCGTCGGAGGCGCGGCCCCGTACGGCTGGATCTACGGGGGCAACGTCTCGGGCGAGGAAACGATCAAAACGGTGTGCGACGTCTGATGCGGGGCGGGTGTGCCGTGATGTGACGCCGACCTGTCCGGGGCTTGGCCGGCCCTACCGGGCAAGCCCCGGGCGGGAGCAGGCATCTACGACGCCGGGCTCACTCCGCCCGTCCGACCAGCAGGTCTGTCTGCAAGGCCGCGGAACGCGGCTACCTCCTGCAGGTGGTGAGGGACGACAGCCCTGTACCCCTTGCCGAGAAGGTCCTTTCGCACTGGCCCGCGTTCCGACCCCGCCGCCCATGCGGCGGGGTCGGAACTGCTCATGCTTGGCTACATGCTCTGGCCTGACACTGTCATCCCCGACTCGCTGATCGGGGTTGCGTCCAGGGAAGTGGTGTACGGGTTCGACCTGATCCGGGGGTTTGCTCCGGCATCGAGATGAAGCCCGCATAGACGAACGGCCACCG
>NZ_JBEYJA010000133.1:0-3270 GCF_040703815.1 Streptomyces sp. NPDC006743
GGCAGACCCGTGCCCGCGGCGGAGAGCAGGGTGTGCAGAGCCTGGGCGAGCGGTTCGTCGGCGGTGACCGGCGCCGGCGGCTCGGTGAGCTGTCCGACCAGCGTGGGCGCGCCCTCCGGCTGCTCCGCGAGGGCTTCGGCGACCGCTTGCGCGGTGACCACCCCGAGGTAGTTCCCGCCGTCGAAGACGGGGAGCGCGCCGTGTCCCGAGCGGCTCAGCAGGTCGGCGGCGTCGGCGAGGGTGGTGGAGGCGGGCAGCGGTGCGGGCAGGGGGTCCATCACGGCGCCGACCCGCTGGCCGCCGAGCCGGGCCCCGCGAGCGGGGCCTTCGAGGTCGATCCCGCGACGGTGGAGCTTGAGGGTGTAGACCGTGCCGTGGGACAGCAGGTGGCTGGTGGCGGTGGCCAGCACGATCGCCAGCATCAGCGGCAGGATGATCGAGTACTCGCCGGTGAGTTCGAAGAGGATCACCACGGCGGTGATCGGCGCCCGGGCCGAGCCGGCGAAGACGGCGCCCATACCGACCAGGGCGTACGCGCCCACCGCCCCCGCCGTGCCGGGCACGAGGTGGTGGACGGCGAGCCCGTAGGCGGAACCGAGCATCGCCCCGATGAACAGACTGGGCGCGAACACCCCGCCCGAGCCGCCGATACCGATCGTCAGGCTGGTCGCCAGCATCTTGCCCGCGAGGAGCAGCAGCAGGAAGCCGACGGCATACCCGTCCTCGGTCGCCTTCTGCAGCACCGGATAGCCGACCCCGTACATCTGCGGCAGGACGAGCAGCACCAGACCGAGCAGCAGCCCGCCGGCGGCCGGCCGCAGCCACTCCGGGCCGCGCCAGAGCCAGTCGCAGGCGTCCTCGACGAGGTAGAGGAACCGGGCGAACCCCACACCGACCACCGCGGCGACGATGCCGAGCAGGGCGAAGAGGCCGTACTGGCCGAGATGGTCGACGTGGAAGTCCGGAAGGCTGAGGAAGGCGTTGTCCCCGAAGGCGGCACGGCCTATGACGCTCGCGGTGACGCTGGCCAGTACGGTCGCGCCGAACGCCTCCGCGCTGAAGGCGCGCAGGATCAGTTCCATGGCGAAGAAGACACCGGCCAGCGGCGCGTTGAAGGTGGCCGCGATGCCGCCCGCCGCGCCGCAGGCGACCAGGAGTTTCATGCGGCCTTCCGTCGCCCTGGTCAGGCGCCCGAGGGTGGAGCCGAGCGCGGAACCGATCTGCACGATCGGGCCCTCCCGGCCCACCGAGCCACCGGAACCGATGGTCAGGGCCGAGGCGAGAGTCTTGACGACCGCGACCTTCGGGCTGATCCTCCCCCCTCGCTGGGCGACGGCCACCATCCCCTCGGGAACTCCGTGACCGCGCGCCTCCTTGGCAAACCGGTTCACCAGCGGCCCGTACAGCAGGCCCCCGGCCACCGGGGCGAGCAGGACGAAGTACGGCCCCAGCCACGGCACGTGCGGGTTTCCCTCTCCTGGTGCCGCCGCATAGTCGGCGTGGCCGGCGAAGAGCCGGGTGAAGGTCTGGATGCACCAGCGGAAGACGAGGGAGCCCGCGCCGGCTCCCGCGCCGACGATCACGGCGAGTGCCATCAGCATCCAGGGCGCGGCACGCAGACCGGCCGGACCACGCGCTGCTACGGGACCCGGGCCTGCCGCATCGACCGGCCGGCCTGCCGCGTCGACCGGCTGCTTCTCGCTTCTGGCTGCCTGGATGGCACGCATTACTTCCCCTTCCTTACCTTTGCATTATGCAAAACGTGTCAAGGGGACGTCGCGCCGGGTCCGCGCGAGGCAGGAGGCCATGCGGACGGAGCCGAGGAGGAAGTGTGAGCCGGATGCCTTACATGGCTTCCTTGATTCCGGCACGGATCAGCCAGGTGTTGACCGGCCAGGCGGTGAAGAAACCGGCGATCATGCCGATCTGCATCAGGAACCAGTACACCGGGTCGTTCGGGTGCAGGTGATGCGGGGCGGGGAAGAACACGAAGAACATCAGCGCCATCCAGCCGAACAGACCGACCTCGAAGGCGGTCAGGGACAGCACGTCGGCCTTGGCCGCCGCGAGCAGGCCCTTGCGCGGACCCAGGCCGCGCATGGGGGCGATGGCGAAGTACTGGAAACCGATCCCGAGGACCAGGGCGAGCACGTAGTCGCCGACGTACTCGGCGGGCAGGGCGATCCCGCCGATGGTGAGGCCGAGGCCGAAGACGGCGAACTCGGCGACGATGTCGCCGAGCGTGCAGCCGGCGCCGCAGTGCGAGACACCCAGCGCGGTCGTGGCGTAGCCGGGCATGTCGGACGGCTCACCGTGCTCGCGCTGCCAGCGATGCGTGCGGGGACGGCCCCAGGCGCGATAGGCGACCACGGCGGCCGGCCCGAAGTACAGGGCCGTCACCGGCCAGACCGCCTCCATGACGCCCATCTGCTGGCGGTAACCGCGACCGTAGATGTCGAGGAGGATCCACCCCGCGCCGGCGAAGGCGACAGCGAGGGCGGCCCAGGCCAGGGCGGTCAACCAGGTCGGTGGCATGGACGGCCTTCCCCGGCGCCCCTCGGTGCCGGGCGGCCGACGGTGATCAGGCGTTCTGCACGGATGGCTTCCGGCTACCCCCGGGGCGGACGGGGTAACGCTCCGGCCCCAGCGGGAGGCACCACCCGCCGGAGCTGCGGTCGCGTGGGGCCGCGAACCTGCCGGGGCAGCGGGGCCCCGCTGCGTACAGAGCGATCGAAGCGGCCCGGACCTGCGGCGCGGTGCGGGGGACGCGTTCCGTCTGCTGCCCGTCTGGGGGGTAGTCGTAGAGGTGTCGTCGTTCCCGGAAGAACGCCGGGAAGGGGAGCGGAGGGAGGGTCGTCCGGTGATCGATCCGATGAAGGTGAGCGGTGCGCTGACCGATCTGATGCTGGCCAGTCATACGGCGACCCTGGAGGATCTGCCGCGGATGGTGGCCGATCACGTGGAGCCGACAGGTCTGCATGATGTGGCGTTCTTCCTCGTCGACATGCAGGGCAGGCTGTTGCGGCAGCTGACCGGCCGGGGCGACGACGCGGGCGGCACAGGCCTGGAACTGGCCGTCGACTCGACCCTGGCGGGACTGGCGTTCCAGCGGGTCGATCTGATCACCGAGCCGGACCGGCCGTCCGGCCAGGGCGGCCGCCGGTGGTGGGTGCCCGTGACCGACGGAGTGGAACGCCTGGGCGTGCTGCGCGCGGACACCGCCGAGGACGACGATGCCACCCGGTACGCGTTGCGCGCGCTCGCGTCGGT
>NZ_JBEYJA010000134.1:0-3207 GCF_040703815.1 Streptomyces sp. NPDC006743
GGTTTCGGCACGGGCACGGACTGCTGCCCGCGCGGGGCAATGCTCCGACAGGACGCCCCTGTCGGACGCGGCCGCCACGCGTGGCCGGCCCGGCGTCGCGGCCTTCCTGCGACGGCGGGCCGGTCCGTGGTCCGGGTCAGTCGCCGAGAGAGGCGAGCCAGCCGGTCAGGAGACGGTTGACCTCCTCCGGGCGTTCCTGCTGGATCCAATGGCCGCAGTCGTCCAGGATGTGCGACGAGACCAGACCCGGGAGGGTGGCGGGGTAGGCGTCGATCGCCTCGGCCATCCACGTGGTGGAGGCGTCCAGGCCGCCGCCGATGAACAGGGACGGCTGCTTGAGCGGCGCGCCGCTGTGCGGGGCGAGGTCTTCCCAGTCCCGGTCCATGTTGCGGTAGCGGTTGAGGGCGCCGGTCATGCCGGTGCGCTCGAACTCCCCGGCGTAGACGTCGAGGTCGTCCTCGGACAGCCAGGCGGGGAGCGGGCCGCTCGGGAAGCGGTCGCGCAGCCGTCCCGCGCCTCGGCTCACGAAGTGCGGGTCGGGCTCCGCCGGGGACGGCATGGTGTCGCCGGACAGCGCGGCGAAGAAGCCCGCGAGCCAGCCCCGGACGTCGGGTTCCATCTCCGCCTCGGCGCGGCCGGGCTCCTGGAAGTAGGAGACGTAGAACTCCTGCTCCGGGCCGCCGATGCCGGTGAAGACACTGGTGGGGCGGGGGCCGCCGGGCGGGGCGTAGGGGACGCTCAGCAGTCCGACCGCGCGGAAGACCTCGGGGTGGAGCAGGGCCGAGGTGGCCGCGATGTTGGATCCCCAGTCGTGCCCGACGATCACGGCCCGCTCCTCGCCGAGGGCGCGCACCAGGGCGACGTTGTCCTCCACCAGGTCGAGCATGCGGTACGCGTGCGGCGCGGCGGGCTTGGAGGAGCGGCCGTAGCCGCGCACGTCGAGTGCGACCGCCCGGTACCCGGCCGCCGCGAGGGCCGGGAGCTGGTGGCGCCAGGAGTACCAGGACTCGGGGAAGCCGTGCACGAGCAGGACCAGCGGCCCGCTGCCCTGCTCGACCAGGTGCAGCCGTCCGGCGGGTGCCTCGACGGTGCGGTGGCGCCGGCGGGCGGGGGGCGTGGGCTGGGACATGGGTGTTCTCCTCGGTTGCCGGGGGCGCGGGTGCCCATTGATCATGCGCTGCGGCGGCCGGCCGATGCGACAAGCGTTGCCAGCGTGGCAAAGTGGCAGGACACGGCCGTGGACGCGGCCCGTGGGGAGGCGATGGGGGCGGAGCATGACGGACGACGGTGTGGCTGGGACGCTGGCCGCGATGGCGTCGCGGCTGAGGGCCGCGCGCGAGCACCGCGGTGACACGCTTTCCGACGTGAGCCGCGCGACCGGCATCTCCCTGAGCACGTTGTCGCGGATGGAGACCGGCCGGCGCAGGCCGACCCTGGAGGTGCTGCTGCGGCTGGCGAGCGCGTACGGCCTCTCCCTCGACGAACTGGCAGGCACCTCGCCGGCCCCCGGGGCCGGAGCACGTGGGCGCACGCCGCGCAGCCGCGGTGACGACAAGGCGGTCCTGCCCCTGACCCGGTACGTCGGGGGCCTGCACGTCCACAAGCACGTGCTGCCGCCCGTGGACGAACCGCCACCGCGGCCGCGGCAGACCGTCCACGACGGCCACGAATGGCTGTGCGTGCTGTACGGGCGGCTGTGGCTGGCGCTGGGTGAGCAGGACCTCGTCCTCTCGGCGGGCGAGGTGGCCGAGTTCGACACCCGCACCGCCCACGGGGTGGCGAACGCGGGTCCCGGCGGACCGGTCGAATACCTCATCGTGTTCGGGCCGCAGGGCGAACGCCTGCGACCACGTACTTGAGGCCGGGCTCCGGGACCCGGCGCGGCCGGGACTGGTCCGACTCGGCTTCCGACTCGGCTTCCGGACCGGCTTCCGGACCGGGGCAGATGCCGGCTGGATGTCGTCGAGCGTTCGAAGGGCACCCGGTGACAGGTCCGGCTGGGGCGCCCGGCACGTCTCGTGCGGCCGCGGCGGCCCCTCGGCCCGGCGACGGACGGGAGACCGCCGGGTCGTGCGACCGCCCGTCGTGCGATCGTCCGTCGCGCGACCCCAGGGTCGTGACGGCCATCGGGTCGTAGCGGCCATCGGGTTGTGCGACCCCCGGGCCGTATGGCGACCGGGCCGTATGGCGACCGGGCCGTATGGTGACCGGGTCGTGCGGTCACCGGGCGGGAGCGTCGTCCGCGGGCCGCCCGCTTCACCGGGGCGGCGCGGCCGGCCCGGCCGGGGCCCGGTGTTCCAGCAGCTCGCGGGCCCGGTCGAGGGCCTGGCCGAACGGGTCGGGGAAGACGTCCAGCCCGTGCGCGACCACCGCACCCTCGTGCAGCAGCATCAGTCCTTGAGCCAGCCGGTCCGCGCCCGCCTCGTCGATCTCCCGGGCGAGACGGGTGAACAGGCCGAGCATCCACTGCTTCTGCCCCGTGATGACCGGATACGCCGGGTGTGCCGGATCCCCGATCTCCGCATGAGCGTTGATCATGGCGCACCCTCTGGAGCCGTGTTCCCCCGCCCAGGCGCGCGCGGCCCGGAAGACGGCCAGGATCCGGTCCGCCGGTGCCTGTCCAGCGGCCGCCTCCAGGTGGGTGCCGAGCAGTTCCCGCCAGCGTTCGTCGCGATGGGCGAGGTACTCCACGACGAGCTGCTCCTTCGAGCCGAACCGGTCGTAGAGCGTCTTCTTGGTCACCCCCGCCTCGGCGGCGATGAGGTCCACGCCCACGGGGTGGATGCCGCGCTCGTAGAACAGCCGCTCGGCGGCCTCCAGTACCCGGCGCGCGCCGGGCGTCATGCGGATGCGGTGCGGGACTTCCTCGGACTCCATGACCCACAAGTATACCGGTCTGTATAGTGGGCACTCATGGCAGGTATACCGTTCTGTATAACTCCGAGTGTCCACGGGATGTGGTCAAGTGAACGCCCTGCTGTCCGTCGCCTTCGTCCTGTGCTGGAGCTCCGGCTTCATCGGAGCCAAGCTCGGCGCCGGGACATCGACCGTGACCACGCTGCTGATGTGGCGTTTCGTGCCGCTCGCGCTGGTCCTCGTCGCCGTCGCGCCCCTCACCCGGGCGATGGCGGACGCGGCCGTCGCCGACCTGCGCGCCGAGGACGTGCTGCCGAAGCTGCTGAAGGTGCTCGGCAGCTCACCGGTCAC
>NZ_JBEYJA010000135.1:0-3147 GCF_040703815.1 Streptomyces sp. NPDC006743
AGACCGCCCCCTTGTGGATACCGCATGCCCCGGTGATATCGCAGAGGACTGGCGCCCGTCAGCCCCTACGACACCACGAGTTCAACCTCAGTAGGACCTCTTAGAGCTGCGGACAGAAGGGGCGCCCGGCTCGCGACGCCCGGCACGCACGCTCGCGGCGTTGCCGAAAGGCTCTGACAGCTCCGCTGCGAGGACCTTCCGGCGCCTTGCGCTCGCACGCGCCGGACACCGCGAGCTGACCGGACTCCCCTTTTGTTCGCAGCTCTTAGCCGCAGGGGATCACGTAGCGGACGGGGTTCCAGTCCCCGTGGGCGTCCGAGCTGTACGCGCGCGGCGTCTTGTAGATCATGGTGCCGTTGGGGTTGTACATCCGGGCCCGGCGGCTCTCCAGGTTGCGGGTCTGGTCGTTGACCCAGGAACCGCCCTTGCCCCAGGTGGACACGTAGTACTTAGTGTTGCACTGGCGCATCTTGATGATGCTCCCGCTGAAGTTGTCCCGCTGGTAGGCACAGAAGTTCCCGGACACCCCGGCAACACCCAGGCACGGGTCGGCGACGGCGCGCATCCCGTTGCCCGAGGCGAAGTCGCGCGGGTGGGCTTCGCCCGGCAGGGCTACGAGGATCTCGCCCTTGCCCTTGAGGTCGATCTTGTTCAGCGCGACCTGGGTCCCGCCCATCTTCTTCAGGTAGCGGTCCACGTCCGCCTGCAGCGCCGTGGTCTGCGCGCTGGTCAGGTGCGCGGACTCGGCCTGCTGGGCGAAGCGCGAGTGCGCCGGCGCCCCCGGTGCTGCCTCGGCGGCGCCCACGCCCGTGACGAGCATGAGCAGCCCCCCTGCCGCCGCGACGGCTGCACGACCCTTCGTGACTGCCATGTGTTTCCCCCTGTCTCTTCGCGGTTCTCCGCTGAAGCCGCCGCCCTTCGCGGCGACCTCAGAAGGTTCCCATCGGCGGGAAGTCACGTCCTCCGCCGGGGAGTTGAACCGCGGTAAACCTTCGCGGTAAGCACCACGGATGACGGCGGTTTCGGCCAGGAGTGCCATGGAGGGCTGCGCTGCGAAGCCTGTCGACTCCTCGGGGGTCGCCCTGGAGGTCACCGGTGACCGGTGCCCGGCATCGAGGAGCAGGTGCGCGTGCGCGTCGATCGCCTGAACCAGCGGCGCGGTGTCGCGACCCGCTACGAGAAGACCGCGACCGGCTGCCCGGCCGGACTCCCCATCACGGGCATCCTCCTCCGGGCCGTCCGATGGCCCGGTCCCGGCCGGGGGCCTGTGTGTCGTTCAGCGGCCGATGCCGTCCAGCTCGGCCACGTCCTCGTCACGGAGGGAGAGACCGGCGCCCGCGATGTTCTCGCGCAGGTGGGCGGTGGACGAAGTACCGGGGATGAGCAGGATGTTCGGCGAGCGCCGCACCAGCCAGGCCAGCGCGACCGACATGGGCGTCGCCCCCAGTCGGTCCGCGACCTGCGAGAGGACCTCGGACTGCAGCGGCGTGAAGCCTCCCAGCGGGAAGAACGGCACGTAGGCGATGCCGTCGGCGGCGAGATGATCTATGAGGTCGTCGTCGTGGCGGTGGGCGAGGTTGTACATGTTCTGCACGCACACGATCGGGGCGATGCCGCGCGCCTCGGTGACCTGCTCCTCGGTGACATTGCTGACGCCGAGGTGGCGGATCAGTCCCTCTTGCCGGAGGCCGGCAAGCGTCTCGAACGCTTCGGCGATCGAGCCGGGCCGGGGGCCCTGAGCGTCGCCCATGCGCATGTTGACCAGGTCGAGGGTCTCGACCCCGAGGGATTCGAGGTTTTCGTGGATCTGCCGGCGCAGGTCTTCGGGGCGCCGGGCCGTGGGCCAGCCGCCCTGCGCGTCGCGGGTCGCACCGACCTTGGTGGCGATGAACAGCGGCTCCGGGTAGGGGTGCAGCGCTTCCCGGATCAGCTCATTGGTGATGCGCGGTCCGTAGGCGCCGCTCGTGTCGATGTGGGTGATCCCGAGGCCGACTGCCTCGCGCAGCACGGCCAGGGCGCCGTCGTGATCGGCGGGCGGTCCCATGACCCACGGACCGGCGAGCTGCATCGCGCCGTAGCCGAACCGGGTGACGGTCGAGTCACCCAGTGTCCAGGTTCCGCCGGGAAGAGGTGCGGAGGGCGTGTTCATCGTGGTGCCTTTCGCTTCGTGCAAGGGGTGGTGTCTCCGACCCCCTTGCACCAGTGTTGGAGAGGAACTTCCTGCCGGGAAGTAGGCACTTCGAAGTGCGTAACACTCCAGAAGGTGAGAGGCGAGACCAGTGGCGACGACGAAAGCCGACAAGAGGGCGCAGGCCAAGGCGGAGTACAACGCGTTCCTGGCGGGGTGCCCCAGCCGCCGGCTCCTCGACCGGATCTCGGACAAGTGGGTCGTCCTGATCCTGTGCGCACTGGGCGGCGACACGTCCGAACACTCCGGTGCGTCGCACACCCCGAAGGCGATGCGCTACTCCGAGCTGGCCCGGCTGCTGGCCGGCGTCAGCCAGAAGATGCTGACCCAGACGCTGCGGGCTCTCGAACGCGACGGTTTGCTCATCCGCACCGTGACACCCACGGTCCCAGTCACCGTCACCTACGAGCTGACCGACCTCGGCCTCTCGCTCCACCACCTGACACGCGGGCTCAGGCAGTGGGCCCAGACCCACATGGAACAAGTCCTCGCCCATCGCGAGGACCACGACGCACGAGCTTCCTAGCGTGGCGGCGGCGTTCTGCGTCTCTGCCCGTCTGTTCAAGATCCCCCAGCCGAGACCTGGCTCACCCGTCCACGGCCTCCCCGGACAGCACGACTAACCTCTGTCAACGACGAGTTCGCCGTTCAGGATCACCATGCGGAGGTTTCGTACGTTGCGGATGTCCGTGGTGGGATCGGCGTTCAGCACGAACAGGCCGGCGCGCTTGCCGGGGGTCAGGCGTGCGCACACTCGGGCGGGCCGGCGTACCTCGAGGGGCGGGGAGGAGTCGTCCGGAGCCCTCGGTCCACCGGCCGGTAACCGCCCCCGAGCCGGCGAAGGCCGCGGTCACCTCACCTCGGACCCAAGAGCTGCGGACAAAAGGGGCGCCCGGCTCGCGACGCCCGGCACGCACGCTCGCGGCGTTGCCGGAAGGTCCTGGTAGCTCCGCTACAAG
>NZ_JBEYJA010000136.1:0-2919 GCF_040703815.1 Streptomyces sp. NPDC006743
CCGACGACCAGATCAAACTCCGCGGCTTCCGCATCGAACCCGGCGAGATCGAAGCCGTCCTCACCCACCACCCCACCGTCAAGGAAGCCGCCGTCGTCGACGACGAGCACGCGCGGCTGATCGCCTACGTCACGCCGGCGGATGCCGACGGTGCCCGCTCCGCCGACATCCGCCGGTTCGCGCGGGGGCGGCTGCCCTCGTACATGGTGCCGTCGGCGGTGGTGGTTCTGGACGCGCTGCCGCTGACGCCGAACGGAAAGCTGGACCGCGGGCGGCTGCCGGTTCCCGAGGTGGGCAGGCCGGAGCTGGACGTCGGGTTCGTGGCGCCGCGTGACGTGGTGGAGGATGTCGTGGCGCAGGTCTGGTGCGCCGTGCTCGGCGTCGGCCGGGTCGGGGTGCACGACGACTTCTTCGATCTGGGCGGCCACTCGTTGCTGGTGATCCAGGTGGCGGCCCGGATCCGCAAGCTGCTGGGCGTCGAGGTGCCGCTGCGGGAGCTGTTCGACGCCCCTACGGTCGGGCAGCTGGCTGCCCGCGTCCGCGCCCAACAGGCCAAGGGCCTCGACGACGGGGCTCCGGCCCTTGAGCCGGTGAAGGACCGGAGCGGACCGCTGCCGCTGTCCTTCGCGCAGCAACGCCTGTGGTACCTGGACCAGTTGATGCCCGAGAGCGTCTTCTACAACATGTGCGACGCCTACCGGGTCCGCGGTCCCCTCGACCTGGACGCGCTGCAGCAGGCGCTGCGGATGCTCGTCGAACGCCACGAGACGCTGCGGACGGCGTTCGTCGAACGGGACGGCGTGCCCTACCAGGTCGTCTCGGCCTGTGACGCGCCGCTCGCGCGTCGTGCGGCCCAGGTCATGCGGATCGAGCCGGCCGAGCGGACCGAGGAGGGTGTGCGGGACCTTGTGGCGGCGCAGGCGCGCACCCCGTTCCGGCTGGAGGACGGCGCGCTGCTGCGCGTGGCGGTGGCCGAGCTGGCGGACGACGAGCACGTGCTGGTGATCACCATGCACCACATCGTGTCCGACGGCTGGTCGGTCGACGTCCTGGTGGACGAACTCGGCCGGCTGTACCGGGAACACGTCACCGGCGCCCCCGCCGCGCTCGCCCCACTGGACATCCAGTACGCCGACTTCGCCGTCTGGCAGCGGGCCTGGATGACCGGCCCCGTACAGGAGAAGCAACTCACCTACTGGAAAGACGCGTTGGACGGGGCACCGTCGGTGCTGCGGCTGCCCGCCGACCATCCGCGTCCCGCCGTCCAGTCCCACCGGGGCGAGACGGTCGAGTTCCCGCTGCCCGCAGCGCTCGTCGCGCGGCTGGAGGAACTCGGCCGGGAGCAGGGCGTCACCCTGTTCATGACCCTGCTCGGCGCCTTCCAGGTGCTGCTCGCACGGTACAGCGGCCAGGACGACGTGGTCGTGGGCGTGCCGGCGGCGAACCGCACCCGCGCCGAGACCGAGCCCCTGGTCGGCTTCTTCGTCAACACCCTTCCCGTACGGGTCGGCTGTCCGCCGCAGGCGTCGTTCCGTGAACTGCTCGACCGGGTCCGCGAGGCCGCGCTGGGTGCCTTCGCCCATCAGGACCTGCCCTTCGAGGCGCTGGTCGAGTCGCTCGCACCCGAGCGCGACCTCAGCCACAATCCTCTCGTGCAGGTCACCTTCCAGCTCCTCGACGCTCCCGACGAGAAGCTCGTCCTGCACGGCACGGACTGCGCCTCGCTCGGCTTCAGCGGCGTGACCAGCCGGTTCGACCTGTCCCTCGACATCGTCTCGGGCCGGGACGGAAAGCGGGGCCTGCTCACGTACTGCCCCGATCTGTTCGACCGGCCCCGCATGGAGGTGCTGGCCGACCACTACCTGACACTGCTCGACGCGGCGGCGAACGGCCCCGGCCTCCGCATCGGGGACCTGCCGCTGAGCGACGGCACCGAACACCTGCGCCTGCCGGCCGGGGCGGAGCCGCAGGACACACCGGAGACGGATACGGGGACGGTCCCGGACGCCTTCGCCGCCCAGGTGCGGGCGACACCGGACGCGCCCGCGCTGGCGTACGGCGACACGACGCTCACGTTCGCCGAACTGGACACCCGGATCACCGCCCTGGCCGGGCGCTTGCTGCGTCTCGGCGTGGTGGCCGAGACGCCGGTCGCGGTGTGTCTGCCGCGCTCCGCCGACAGCATCGTGGCCCTGCTGGCCGTGATGCGGGCGGGCGGCGTCTACGTGCCCCTGGACCCGGAGTGGCCCGCCGACCGCACCGCCCATGTCCTGGACGACACCGGGGTCCCCGTCGTCATCACCCGCGGCCTGCCCGCCGACCCCGGCCGCGTCCACGTCGACCCGCGGCAGCCCCTGGCCGACGGCCCGCAGCCCGCACCGCGTCTCCACCCCGACCAGGCCGCCTACATCATCTACACCTCCGGTTCCACCGGTGTGCCCAAGGGCGTCACCGTCCAGCACCGCTCTCTGCACCACCTGCTGGGCCATGTACGGCGCATGGCGGGCGGCGGCCGCCGGCGCAATGTCGCGCACACCACCGCGATGACCTTCGACCCGTCGCTGGAACAGTTCCTGTGGCTGGTCGCCGGTCACACCCTGCACGTCGTGTCCGAGGACGAGCGCCGCGACCCCGAGGCGCTGGTGGGTCTGGTGCGGCGGTCCGCGATCGACGTCCTCAACGTCACCCCGTCCCACCTGGACATGCTGATCCAGGCCGGGCTGCTGGAGGGCCCCGGGGTGCCGGAAACGCTCCTGGTCGGCGGCGAGGCGGTGTCCGCGGCCCTGTGGCGGACACTGCGCGACCGGGGCGCCGCCACGCGCGCCTTCAACCTCTACGGGCCCACCGAGGCGACGGTCGACGCCACCTGCCACGACCTGTCCGGCCCCGTCGACATCCCCGTCATCGGCACCCCCCTGC
>NZ_JBEYJA010000137.1:0-2820 GCF_040703815.1 Streptomyces sp. NPDC006743
CCTGCCCTCGACCACCAGCGACCACAGATCCTCCGGAGAACCCACCCCACCCGGATAGCGGCAGGCCATCCCGACAATCACCACAGGATCACCGGCGTCGTTCGCCGGCGAACCGGTCGTCTCCGCTGTCTCGCCGCTCGGAGTGAGCTCACCGGCCAGGTGGTCGGCAAGGGCCCGGGGGGTCGGGTAGTCGAACACGGCCGTGGTGCCCAAGCGCGATCCCGTGAGCGCGTTGAGCCGATTGCGCAGTTCGACGGCGGTGAGCGAGTCGAGTCCGAACTCCTTGAAGGTGCGGTCGAGACCGATCGAGTCCCGCCCGTCGTAACCGAGTACTCGCCCCGCCTCCGTGCGCACCAGCTCCAGCAGTCGCCCGGGCTGGGACGTCACGTCCTCGCCGCCAGGGCGCGGTCCGTCCGGACGGCCCGGTACGGCTGCTGGGTGAGCCTGGCGCGGCGCGCTCGTGATCAGTTCGCGGAGCAGCGGATGCACGTCCGCGCCGTCCGTGGCGGAGACGGTGTCCAGCCGCAGGGGCACGAGCAGCGGGTCGCTCCGCCGAAGAGCGGCGTCGAAGAGTGCGAGCCCCTCGGTTTCGGACAGCGTCGCTACTCCGGAGCGAGCCATCCGGTTGAGGTCGCCGGCGCCGAGCCCCGCCGCCATACCGCCGCGCTGATCCCACAGTCCCCACACCAGCGACGTCGCCGGGAGCCCGAGCCGGGCGCGATGGTGGGCGAGCGCATCGAGGTAGGTGTTGGCGGCGGCGTAGTTGGCCTGGCCCGCTGCGCCGATCAGGCCCGAGACGGAGGAGTAGAGCACGAACGCCGACAGCGGCATGTCCGCGGTGAGCTCGTGCAGGTTCTTCGCCGCCACCGCCTTCGGACCCATGACCGCGTCGAGGCGCTGCGGACTCAGCTCGGTGAACACGCCGTCGTCGAGCACGCCGGCCGTGTGGACCACGGCGGTGAGGGGTCGATCGGCAGGCAGCCCGCGCAGCACCGCGGCGAGCTCGGCGCGGTCGGCGACGTCGCAGGCTTCGGCTCGCACGTCCAGACCGAGCGCGGTCAGCTCGGCCACCAGGGCGCGCGCCTCGGGCGTGACGGGGCCGCTCCGGCTGACCAGCACCATGCTCGTCACTCCGTGCTCGGTGGCCAGGTGCCGCGCGAGCAGCCGGCCGAGTCGGCCGAACGCGCCGGTCAGCAGCACGGTTCCGCGCTCGGGTATCGGCTTCTCGGCGGCGGGGTGCGAGCCGGGAGCCGCGGGCAGGCGCGTGAGGCGCGGGACACTGACGCCCTCGGCGGACAGAGCCAGCTGCGGCTCCCCCGTGGCTGTGGCGGCGGCGAGCAGTCGGGCGCCGTCGCTGCCCGGCGCCACATCGACGAGCACCACGCGGCCGGGATGCTCGGACTGCGCGGCACGCAACAGTCCCCAGACCGGCGCGTTGCCGAGATCGATCCGGCCGTTGCTCCCTGTCTCGACGGCACCGGTGGTGACGACGACCAGTGGCGCGTCGGCCGTCGTCTCGTCAGTCAGCCAGTCCTGTACCAGCCGCAGCACGCGGTGTGCGCCGCCGACGTCCGTGACGTCGGTCGGGGGAACCACGGTGACCACCGTGGACGGCGCCGGGGCCCCCGCCGCCGTCGCGGCCCGCAGCGCGGGGAGATCCGCGTACCGGTCGAGCGGTGGGCCGTCACCGGCCAGCTCGGCAGCGAGGTCGTGCGGGTCCTCCCCCACCATCGCCCAGCGACCGGTGCCGGGGTGGGCGCCGACCTCCTTCGGCAGCCACGACAACCGGAACAGCGCCGCCTCGCTCCGATCCGTGATCGGAGTGGGCGCAGTGTCGGGCGCGGGCCGCAGCACCAGCGAGTCGACCGACGCGACCGGGTTTCCGTCGGCGTCGGTGAGCATGATGGCCACCGAGTCGGCGCCGGTCCTCGTGATGCGGGCCCGCAAGGCCGGCGGGGCCGCGGTGTGCACGGTGACGCCACTCCACGCGAACGGCACCAGTGTCCTGTCCGCGGTCTCGAACAGGCCTACCAGCGCGGCCTGGACGGCGGCGTCCAGGAGGGCGGGATGCAGGTCGAACACCGGACCGCCGTGTTCCGCCGCCTCGCCCGGGGCGATGTCGGCGAAGACCTCGCCGTCGGCGCGTCGGACGGTTTGCAGACCTCGGAACGCCGGCCCGTAGGCGTACCCCCGGCGGGTGAGTTCCGCGTATGCGGTGGCGACGGGGATCGGCTGTGCGTCGGGACCGGCCTCGCCGTTCCAGCCGGTTCCGGAAGCCGATCCGACGGGCGAGGGCCCGGCGGGTGGGGCGACGGTGCCTTCGGCGTGCCGGGTCCAGGTGCCGTTCGCGATCGTGTCTCCGGCTCGGGACAGCACGCGCAGCGCACGGCGGCCGGCGCCGTCCGGGGCGTCGATCACCACCTGGATTTGGGTGTCGCCGTGTTCCGGCACGACCAGGGGTGAGCGCACGACGAGCTCTTCCACCGGGCCGGCGCCGGTTCGCTGCGCGGCGTGCAGGGCCAGGGCCAGAAACGCGGTTCCGGGAAGGATCGGAGTGCCCAGCACCACGTGGTCGGCCAACCACGGTTGCTGCTTCAGGGACAGCCGGCCGGTCAGTACGAGCGCGCCGGCATCGCCCAGCGGCATCTCGGCGCGCAGGAAGGGGTGGAGGACCGGCTCCAGGCCGACGGCGGCGAGGTCGGTGTCCGGGAGTGATGTGGGTTCCAGCCAGTAGTGTCGGCGTTGGAAGGCGTAGGTGGGGAGTTCGGTGTGGTGGGCGTCAATCCCGGCGAACAACTCCGGCCAGTCGACCGCCACCCC
>NZ_JBEYJA010000138.1:0-2787 GCF_040703815.1 Streptomyces sp. NPDC006743
TGCGGGCTCACGCCAAGCACGGGGGCGCCTCCCCGGACGGCGCTCCGATGTCGCACCGGCAGATCATGGAGGCGCTCTCCGGGCTGCTGCTCGGCCTGTTCGCCGCCATCCTGTCCTCGACGATCGTCACGAACGCACTGCCGACGATCATCAAGGACCTCGGCGGCGGCCAGTCGGCGTACACCTGGGTCGTCACCGCGGCGCTGCTCGCCATGACGGCCTCGGTGCCCCTGTGGGGCAAGCTCTCCGACCTGCTCAGCAAGAAGGCGCTCGTCCAGATAGCCCTGATCATCTACGTCGCGGGCTCGGTCATAGCGGGCCTGGCGCAGAACCCCGCCATGCTGATCACCGCGCGAGTCGTCCAGGGCCTGGGCGCGGGCGGCCTGTCCGCGCTGGTGCAGGTCATCATGGCCGCGATGATCGCGCCCCGGGAGCGCGGCCGCTACTCCGGCTACACCGGCGCGACGTTCGCCGTCGCCACCGTCGGCGGCCCGCTGCTCGGCGGTGTCATCACCGACACCTCCTGGCTGGGCTGGCGCTACTGCCTGTTCGTCGGCATCCCCTTCGCCCTGATCGCCCTGCTGGTGCTGCAGAAGACCCTGCACCTGCCGGTCGCCAAGCGCCAGGTCAAGGTCGACTGGGCCGGAGCCTTCTTCATCACCGCCGCGGCCTCGCTGCTGCTGCTCTGGGTCACCTTCGCGAACGACAAGTACGACTGGGTGTCGTGGCAGACGTTCACGATGGTGGGCGGCGTGATCGTCCTGGCGCTGCTGTTCGTGCTGGTGGAGACCAGGGCGAGCGCGCCGATCATCCCGCTGCGCCTGTTCCGCAACCGCACCATCGCGCTGGCCTCGCTCGCCTCGCTCTTCGTCGGTGTCGGCATGTACTCGGGCACCGTGTTCTTCTCGCAGTACTTCCAGCTGGCCCGCGACAAGACCCCGACCATGTCGGGCGTCATGACGATCCCGATGATCGGCGGCCTGTTCGTCGCCTCCATGGTCTCCGGCCAGATCATCACCCGCACCGGCCGCTGGAAGGCCTGGCTGGTGGCCGGCGGCGCGTGCCTGACGGCGGGCCTGGGCCTGCTGGGCAGCATGCGCTACGACACCCCGTACTGGCATCTGTCCCTCTACATGGCGCTGCTCGGCGTCGGCGTCGGCATGACGATGCAGAACCTGGTGCTGTCCACGCAGAACCAGGTCGCCCCGCAGGACCTCGGCTCGGCGTCGTCGACGGTCAGCTTCTTCCGCACCCTCGGCGGCGCGGTCGGCGTCGGCGTACTGGGCTCGGTGATGTCGACCCGGATCAGCCACCACGCCAAGGACACCATCACGTCCCTCAGCCCGCACGCGCGGGCCGCCGCCGCCAAGGCGATGAGTTCCGGCGGCGAACTGCCCGACATGAACGCGCTTCCCTCCCCGGTGCGCACCTGGCTGGAGGGCGCCTACGGGCACGGCATCGCCGACGCCTTCCTGTACGCCGCGCCCTGCGCGTTCGTCGCCTTCCTCGTCGTCCTGTTCATCAAGGAGGTCCCGTTGCGTACCACCGGCGCCCTGGCCCAGGCCGCCCAGCAGCAGAACGCGGGCGAGGCCCCCGCACCGGCCGCGGCGCCGGACGAGGCCACCCGGATCCTCGCCGCCGCACCCGCCGCGGCCGAGACCACCGCTGAACAGCGGGTGCCCAGCTGGGCGACCGCCGCGGCCACCACCGAACCCGGCCCGGAGAGCACCCAGCGCCTCGCGGCCGTCGCCACCCTGGCCCCGGGCGAACCGGCCCGGGAGAGCGGCGGCGGGATCCCGGTGCACGGCTACGTGCGCGGTGCGGAGAGCGCGCCGGTGCCGCAGGCCGCGGTCACGCTGATCTCGCTGGCGGGCCGCCAGCTCGGCCGCTCCGTCGCGCAGGGCGACGGCGCCTACGCGGTGGACGCGCCGGGTGCGGGTTCGTACGTGCTGATCGCTTCGGCGGACGGCTTCCAGCCGCAGGCGTCCACGATCGTCGTGAACGACGAGCCGGTGGCGTACGACATCCTGCTCAGCGGCACCAGCGGGCTGAGCGGCGTGGTGCGCTCCGCCGAGAGCGGGGCGCCGGTCAAGGACGCCATGGTGATCGTCACCGATGTGCGCGGCGACCTGCTGGCCACCGGGACCACCGGTGAGCAGGGCGAGTTCTCCTTCGCGGAGCTGGTGCCGGGCGTGGTGACCGTCGCGGTGAACGCCGCCGGGCACCGGCCGCGCGCCCTGCCGCTGGAGGTGGGCGGAGCCGGGGTCACCCGGATCGAGATCGACCTGCAGGCCGGCGCCCAGCTCCAGGGCGTGGTCCGTGCCCCGCACGGTCCGCTCGCCGACGCCCGCGTGACGCTGGTCGACGCGGCGGGCAACGTGGTCGGCACGGCCACCACCGGTACCGACGGGGCGTACGCCTTCACCGATCTGGACAGCGGCGACTACACGGTCATCGCGACGGGCTACCCGCCGGCGGCGACCGCGCTGACCGTGGCCGGCCGCGGCGTCGACGGCCACGACATCGAACTCGCCCACCCCGGCCAGTAGCCGTCCACCGGCCCGCGGCAGCGGAGGGCGCACGCTTTCGCCGACGAGCGGAACAGCACACGCCCCCGCGCCGCGGGCCGGCCTCTTCCCCCCACTTTTTTCGTCACGCCTTACCAGCAGCGCTTTTCCAGGGAGTACACGTCGATGGGACTGACCGCGAGGATCCGCACCCGGGACGGATGGGCCGTGTCGCACGCGGTCGTCACGGTGACCGACATGACGGGCACGCAGGTGCTGC
>NZ_JBEYJA010000139.1:0-2773 GCF_040703815.1 Streptomyces sp. NPDC006743
GCGGGTACGGCGGTAAGTGCGCGGAGGTGGCGGGTGGCGTCTCGGCGAACGGTACGGCGGTGCAGTTGAACACCTGCGGGACGGGCAGTGCGCAGCCCTGGACGGTGGCTGCTGATGGGACGCTGCGGGCGTTGGGCAAGTGCATGACGGTGGCCGGGAGCGGTACGGCGAACGGCACGCAGGTGCAGTTGGCGTCGTGTTCGGGTGCCGCGTCGCAGAAGTGGCAGGCGCAGGCGAACGGGACGCTGGTGGGTACGCAGTCGGGCAAGTGCCTGGACGCGACGGGTCCGAGTTCCGCGAACGGCACCAAGCTCCAGATCTGGACCTGCGCGGCCTCCGACAACCAGCTCTGGAAACTCCCCGCCTGACCCCCCGCCACTCGGCGGGAAACAGACACACCCAACGGTATCGGAAAGAGGAAAGACGTGTTCTCACGGCACAGACCTGTGCCCGGCCGGCGAGGCCGCACCGTGGCGGGTACGGCACTCGCGCTCGGCCTGGTCGCGCTGACGACGCTGGGCCCGGTCGCGCTCGGCCCGGCGGCGGCCCAGGCGGCCCCGGCGGGCGCCGCCGCCGACACACCGGTCGTCGTCGACGGCGGGACCGTCCTGCCCGGCCGGGTCCCCGGCAAGAGCGGGGCGCTGGGGGTGACGTTCGGGTTCTCCGACATCACCCTGGCGGGCGGCCCCTACGAACAGCCGGTCAACCACAACTACAACCGGCCGATGTACGAGCCGAAGGCCTCCGACCCGGACTCCTTCTGGGACAACTACGTCGAGGAACTCACCACCGCCGGCGTCGACTTCGTCGCCGTCGACCTGCGGGGCTTCGGCCCCGGCAACGCCGTCCCCGACGGCGCGGGCGACCCCCGGGCGCTCACCCCGCTGGTCGACGCGATCAAACGACGCGGTGTCGCGGACCGGCTCAAGATCGCGGCACTGGACGACACACCCGCCACCCTCACCGACAAGAAGAACCGGGCCGTCCACCACACCGGCGGCTACACACCCCCCTTCGACATCGGTGACGCGGACGGCACCGGGGAAGGCGGCTACCAGTACTTCTGGGACAACAACCAGCGCGAGTTCTTCTCCCGCATCCCGGACGACATGCTCTACAAGGTCGACGGCCGCCCGCTGATCTACGAGTGGTCGGTCAACGACTTCGCGTTCACCAACCAGGGCGACGGCAACCTGTCCGAACTGCTCCGGTACGCCCGCTCGCGCGCGAAGACGGAGTTCGGCGTCGACCCGTACTACGTCGTCGACAGCAGCTGGCCGGACCGCGATCCCAGCGTGATCTCGCAGATCGACGGCATCAACAACTGGTTCGTGCTGCCCCAGGGCTCCTCGACGGCCACCTACCAGCCGGTGATCGACAACGGCCAGCTGAAGTTCGGCGACGGCTGGGACTACCGGACCTCCGACGGAGCCGGGGACTACAAGAACACCTACCAGTCGTCCTCGCAGGCGGGCGCGGCCGTCACGTACTCCTTCATCGGCACCGGGATCCAGTACCTGGCGCGCACCGCGCCGGACCAGGGCAGCGTCGACGTCTCCGTCGACGGGCAGACCCCCGTCACGGTCAAGCTGAACACCGGCAGCGCGCTGAAGACGCAGCAGACCGTCTTCGAGAAGTCAGGGCTGACGGACGGCACGCACACCATCAAAGTGGTGAACAAGTCCGCCGCACCGGCCACCGTGGACGGCTTCCGGGTGCTCACCGGCCGGGCCGCCTCGCTGAACGGCCGCCGGTACGGCATCGCCACGCCCGGCTTCCGCGTCGTCAACAGCGACACGAACATGATCATGGACGCGGACCACGGCAGGAAGCTCAGCCAGACCCTGGACGCCACGGTCAACGCGGGCGCGGACATCACCCTGGTCGAGGGTTTCACGGACTGGGAGGAGAACGCCATGCTGGCGCGTACGGCCGACGGCACGTACGAGGAGCGGCTGACCGACTACCCCAACCAGATGATCGACACCCTGCGCCGCTACTCCACGGACCCCTTCCCCACGGAGTACAAGGTCGAGGCGGAGACGGCGGACGCGTTCGCCGGAGCCACCGCGGGCAATGCGTGGAACACCTATCGCAGCGGTGACATCGATGTCCAGAGCACCGGTGACACGGGTGGCGGCTGGAACGTCGGCGACATCGCGCCCGGCGAGTCCCTCACCTGGAACAGCCGGCCCCTTCAGGGCACGGTGAAGCTCGCCGCCCGGGTGGCCACGCCGAACGACGGAGCCCAGGTCCGCTTCGTGGTGGACGGCAAGGCCGGCCCCACCGTGGCCGTGCCCAGCACCGGCGACTGGCAGAAGTACACGACGGTCGACGCGGGCACGTTCCAGCTCCCGGCCGGCAGGCTGCACACGGTACGGCTGGAGTTCCCGACCGGCTCCCTGAACGCCAACTACTGGACGGCGACCACGATCGCCGCCCCGCCGGCCCCCGCGCCGGCGGGCCCGACCGGTCCGATCACCGGGATCGGCGGCAAGTGCGTGGACCTCGCCCAGGGCAGCGCGGCCGACGGCACCCAGGCCGTCCTGAACACCTGCGCCGGCACCGGCACCCAGACTTGGACGCTCGCCCCCGACGCCTCCGTGCGGGTCCTGGGCAAGTGCCTCACCACCGAGGACGGCGGGACCGCCAACGGGACCCGGGCGCGGATCGCGTCGTGCGACGGTTCGAAGGAGCAGCAGTGGTCGGTGGACGCGGCGAACGGGTATCTGGTGAACGCGAAGTCGGGTTTCTGTCTGGAGGACGCGGACGG
>NZ_JBEYJA010000140.1:0-2744 GCF_040703815.1 Streptomyces sp. NPDC006743
TGCGGGCTCACGCCAAGCACGGGGGCGCCTCCCCGGACGGCGCTCCGATGTCGCACCGGCAGATCATGGAGGCGCTCTCCGGGCTGCTGCTCGGCATGTTCGTGGCGATCCTGTCGTCCACGATCGTCTCCAACGCCCTGCCGAAGATCATCGGAGACCTCGGCGGCGGCCAGTCGGCCTACACCTGGGTGGTCACCGCCGCCCTGCTGTCGATGACCGCCTCCACTCCCCTGTGGGGCAAGCTCGCCGACCTGTACAGCAAGAAGGCGCTCGTCCAGATAGCCCTGATCATCTACGTCGTGGCGTCGATGGCGGCCGGGCTCTCGCAGAACCCCGGCATGCTGATCGTCTGCCGCGTGGTCCAGGGCGTCGGCGTCGGCGGCCTGTCCGCACTGGCGCAGATCGTCATGGCCGCGATGATCTCCCCGCGTGAGCGTGGGCGTTACTCCGGTTACCTCGGCGCGACGTTCGCCGTCGCCACCGTCGGCGGCCCGCTGCTCGGCGGTGTCATCACCGACACCTCCTGGCTGGGCTGGCGCTGGTGTTTCTACGTCGGCGTGCCCTTCGCGGTCCTCGCCCTGATCGTCCTCCAGAAGACCCTGCACCTGCCCGTCGTCAAGCGGGACGTGAAGGTCGACTGGGCCGGCGCGACCATGATCGCCGCGGCCGTCTCGCTGCTGCTGATCTGGGTCACCTTCGCCGGTGACAAATACGACTGGCTGTCCTGGCAGACCGCCGTCATGGTCGGCGGTTCGATCGTCCTCGGCCTGCTGTTCGTGCTGATCGAGTCCAAGGCCGCCGAGCCGATCATCCCGCTGCGGCTGTTCCGCAACCGCACGATCACGCTGGCGTCGCTCGCCTCGCTCTTCGTCGGTGTCGCGATGTTCACCGGCACGGTCTTCTTCAGCCAGTACTTCCAGCTGGCCCGGGGCAAGACCCCGACCATGTCCGGTGTGCTGACCATCCCGATGATCGGTGGCCTGTTCGTCTCCTCCACCGTCTCCGGCCAGTTCATCACCCGCACCGGCCGCTGGAAGGCGTGGCTGGTCAGCGGTGGCGTCCTGGTGACGGCCGGCCTCGGCCTGCTGGGCACCATCCGGTACGACACGGCGTACTGGAAGATGGCGATCTTCATGGCCCTGCTGGGGCTCGGCATCGGCATGATGATGCAGAACCTGGTGCTGTGCACGCAGAACCAGGTCGACCCGAGCGACCTCGGCTCGGCCAGCTCCACGGTCACCTTCTTCCGCTCGCTGGGCGGCGCGGTGGGCGTCTCCGCGCTCGGCGCGGTCCTGGCCCACCGGATCACCGACTACGTCAAGGACGGCCTGGCCGGACTCGACCCGAAGTACCAGGCCGCCATGGGCGGCTCGTCCACCGGCACCATCCCGGACGTCGCCAAGCTTCCGGCGCCGCTGCGCACGGTCATCGAGAGCGCCTACGGGCACGGCATCGCCGACATCTTCCTGATCGCCGGCGGCATGGCGGCCATCGCCTTCCTGATCACGCTGTTCATCAAGGAGGTCCCGCTGCGGACCCGCGGCGGTCTCGCGCAGGCCGCCGAGGGCGAGCCGGGCCCGGTCGACCCGGTGGCGGCCCCGGCCGTCGCCGAGGCCCAGGAGCAGGCCGCCGTCCCGGCCGCCGACCAGTTCTCGGCCCCGGCCGAGGACAAGGTGCCCGCCTGGGCGTCGGCCGCCTCCACCACGGCGACCGGTCCGGAGGGCACCCAGCGCCTCGCGGCCGTCGCCACGGCGGCCCCGCAGACCCCGGCCGCCGGTGCGGGCGGCGGAGTCCCGGTGCGCGGTTTCGTCCGGGGCGCCGAGGGCGCGCCGGTGCCGCAGGCCGCGGTCACGCTGATCTCGCTGGCGGGCCGCCAGCTCGGCCGCTCCGTCGCGCAGGGCGACGGCGGCTACACGGTGGACGCGCCGGGTGCGGGTTCGTACGTGCTGATCGCTTCGGCGGACGGCTTCCAGCCGCAGGCGTCCACGATCGTCGTGAACGACGAGCCGGTGGCGTACGACATCCTGCTCAGCGGCACCAGCGGGCTGAGCGGTGTGGTGCGGGGCGCGGAGACCGCCCTGCCGGTGAAGGACGCCATGGTGATCGTCACCGATGTGCGCGGCGACCTGCTGGCCACCGGGACCACCGGTGAGCAGGGCGAGTTCTCCTTCGCGGAGCTGGTGCCGGGCGTGGTGACCGTCGCGGTGAACGCCGCCGGCCACCGGCCGCGGGCCCTGCCCGTCGAGGTGGGCGGCACCGGTGTCACCCGCATCGAGGTCGACCTCGACTCCGGGGCGCAGCTCCAGGGCGTGGTCCGTGCCCCGCACGGTCCGCTCGCCGACGCCCGCGTGACGCTGGTCGACGCGGCGGGCAACGTGGTCGGCACGGCCACCACCGGTACCGACGGGGCGTACGCCTTCACCGACCTCAACAGCGGCGAGTACACCGTCATCGCGACGGGCTACCCGCCGGTGGCGACGGCCCTGACGGTCTCGGGCCGCGGCGTCGACGACCACGACATCGAACTCGCCCACCCCGGCGAGTAGTCCGACCCCGGCCCGTGGCGGGGCGCGCTCCCAGCGGAGGCGCCCCTGCCACGGGCCGGTCGCTCACCGACCATTTTGTCAGGCTTTTCAGGGAGAAAAACGGGATGGGACTGACCGCGAGGATCCGCACCCGGGACGGATGGGCCGTGTCGCACGCGGTCGTCACGGTGACCGACATGACGGGCACGCAGGTGCTGC
>NZ_JBEYJA010000141.1:0-2632 GCF_040703815.1 Streptomyces sp. NPDC006743
ACCCGCGTACTGGACGTACTCGGGTGATGCGACAACGCGGCGAGGTGCCGTGCCGGGCGTCGCGAGCCGGTGAACCTTCCCGGTCACAGCACTAGTGGATCGCGGCGGCCCTGAACGCAGCCGTCCGCACCCTCTGCCGCGCATTCCGCCAGGGGGACACACCATCGGCCATGGAATATGTATGCGAACGCCGCCTCGAACGCGCCAGGGCGGAGCTGACCTCGACACGTCTGCCGTGTCCGAAATCGCTGCTCGCTGGCACTCGCCGACGGCAGCCATTTCGTCAAGGCAGACAAGAAACGATTCACCGAGACTCCCGCCGCGGACCGGTGACCGGCCGTGAGGGGGCTGCGGCGGTCGTACAGCGGCGCCACGGCCCAGGCGCTCCGTCCTGTGCGGGTTGAGGATGGCCCGCCGACGCGGACGGCCTTCCTGTCGGTGCGGGCGGGGTCCGTCTAGGCGACGGACCCCGCCCGCACCCTGACGAGTGGTTGACTCCTCAGCCGGTCCGGCCGAGCACCGCGCATACGCGCTCGGGGTCGGTGACGGGTGCCATGTGGGCGGCGCCTTCGACCGTCAGGAGCCGGGCCCCGCGCCGGCGCGCGGTCTTCGCAGTGCCGGCGAAGAAGGGTGACCCCCCGCACCATATGTACGTCGCCGGTGGCCGAGGCTGGCCGGACACCAGGTCCGGCAGGGGTTCCTCGTGGGTGGCCCGGCTCATCGGCCGGGCCCGCGCGTTCACCCACTCCAGGTCGGCCGCCGTGAGACCCATGGTCTCGAAGCCGAGGGGAGGGATCAGCCATGCCTCCTGCTCCGGCCGCAGAGCGGCAGCGGCATCGCAGGCGTCGCGCAGGACGGGTTGGAGGCCGAAGGCCGACTGGCCCGGCGAGGGGAAGAACGCGTCCAGATAGACGAGTTGCCGGACGCGCCGCGGTCGCTCGTGTCCGGCGCCGGTGATGACCATGCCTCCGTAGCTGTGGCCCACGAGGGTCACGTCGGTGAGTTCGTGGCGGTCGAGCAGGCCGACGATCTCGGCGATGTGGGTGCGCAGCCCGACGCCGGGTTCGGCCGGGGCGAGCGAGGGGCACAGGACGGTGTGGCCCGACGCCCGCAGTCCGGGGGCGACCCGCTCCCAGGCCCAGCCGCCGAGCCACGAACCGTGTACGAGAACGAAGGTGGCCATCACCCCTCCGTTCCGGCCTTGGCCGCCCAGGCGGAGCGGATGTCCCGCAGCACCCACTTCAGACGGTCGTCGGGGATCAGGAACCCGCCGACCCCGGACGAGAACAGCACGTCGTAGACGCGCTGGGACACCTCGGTGAGCCGCTCCTCGAAATCCTCGCCGTGCTCCGGTTCCGCGGGGAGCAGGATGACGACGGTGTCCTCCCGCTGTTCCACTGCCTCGACGGCGAAGTCCTCGCGCGGGCGGTGGCCCGACTCCTCGCACAGCACCGCTTTCGGGTCGGCGACGAGCCTCTCCCGGTAGGCGCTGTCGTTGACGAGCCGGAGGGTGTGGCGGGTGCCGGCGTCGTGTTTCATGTGCTGCTCCGTGTCGTATCGGTGCCGGTCCGGGCCTCGCGGAAACCTCGGCGCATGGCCAGCAGTTCGGTCTTGAGCCGTTCGGGCAGCAGCCAGACGAAGCTGTCCCCGCTGCGCCACAGGTCCATGAGGTTCACGGGCTCACCGCGGTCCGGCTCGTCCGGCCGTTTCGCGGGTGGGAGGACGTAGTACAGGGTGTCGCGTCTCTGCAGCCTGACCTGCACCTTGATCCCCGGGGCCACCCGCACCCCCATCGACGCCAGGGCCTCCAGGGGCTCGCGTTCCAGTCGCGCGGCGAAGGACGGGTCCTCCCAGGCCCGGCGGGTGAGTGCCGTTTCGAGATCCTGGCCCCCGTCCGTCTCGTGTGCCCTGACGGGCTCGCCCGCCTCGGTGCTGGCGTCGGCCGGTACGGCCCGGTCCTGGCTCCCCTGTCCGGGGAGCGCGGCGACCACCTTGACCTCGAGGAGGAACCCCGGTGCGAAGAGCGCGGACACGCCGACCAGTGTGCTCGCGGGCGCTTCCGCGACACCGGCCCGCAGCGGCCCGAAGATCGCGGGCAGCAGCTCCGGGGTGTAGTCGACGACGTAGACGGTCTCGTCGACGATGTCGTCACGGGTGGCGCCGACCGCGGCGAGCGCGGCGTCGAGGTTACGGGCGATCTGTGCCGCCTGGGCCCCGTGGTCACCGAGTCCCACGGGCCGTCCTCGCTCATCCCAGGCGACCTGCCCGGAGAGATGCACGAGCCGCCTTCCCTCGACGGTGACGACCTGGGTGATCTGGTCGGACGGGCTGTGCACGGACGGTGGATTGACGCGGGTCACCGACATGATCAGCTCCTTGATGAGGGCGTACCCGCCCAGGCGGTCAGCAGTTCCACGCTGCGCGGGTGCAGGCTCAGCGCCCGCGAATCGCGCTGCGGTTCGGTGCGGCGCTCCGTCAGCCCGGTCGGGCCGGCGCCTACGGCGATCACGTCGGTGTTCATCGGAGATGGCCTCCTCTATTTAGTGAACGGCGTTCACGTGAACGGCGTTCACTATAGTGAGGTCCATGAGCTCCCCGTCAACCCCGGCCCGAGGCCGGCCCGCCCGCCTCG
>NZ_JBEYJA010000142.1:0-2627 GCF_040703815.1 Streptomyces sp. NPDC006743
GACCGCCCCCTTGTGGATACCGCATGCCCCGGTGATATCGCAGAGGACTGGCGCCCGTCAGCCCCTACGACACCACGAGTTCAACCTCAGTAACCGTCCTTGAACAGGGTTGTCGGACCCGAGGGCTACCCTGTGATCCAGGTCGTAGGGGCAACGGCTTCACGATCGCTCGAGTAGGCATGCCAGTCTTCGTGAGGTGCTAAGTGCGTTCACCCAGCGGAAAAATCGTTGTCTTCACCGCGCTGCCGCTGGAGTACCGCGCCGTGCGATCACATGTCACGGGCCTGCAGCGGGTCGACCACGAGGCGGGGACGATCTTCGAGCATGGCCGGATCCCTGAAACCAACTGGGAGGTGTACCTCGCTCAGGTCGGCCAGGGGAACCAGGGCGCAGCCATTCTCACTGAACGTGCCATCCAGATGATCCGACCAGACGCCGTCTTCTTCACGGGTATCGCTGGCGGTATGAAGCACGACCTCGCACTGGGCGATGTCGTGGTCGCGACCCGAGTCTTCGCCTATCACGGGGGCAAGCAGGAAGGCACCTTCAAGACCCGGCCCGAGACGTGGCAAGCATCGCATCGCCTTGAACAGGCAGCTCGTTTCGCTGCGTTGGACCCGCGCTGGGCGCGGGCTCCGCTGCCTGCGGGCCGGGAAGCTCCCGAAGTCCACTTCAAGCCGATCGCCGCTGGCGAGGTAGTTGTCAACGCCCAAGCGTCCGCGCTGCAAGAGCTCCTAGACGAGCACTACAACGGCGTTGCCGCGATCGAGACGGAAGGGGCAGGCTTCGCAGGCGCCGCATCTTTGGCCGACCAAGTGCCGGCACTGGTCATCCGCGGAATCAGTGATCGGGCTGACGGCAGCAAGCAGCAGACGGATACAGGCGGCTTCCAGCTCATCGCCGCCGACAACGCTGCTGCCCTAACCATCGCCGTAGTCAAGGCCCTGCCCTCTCCTGGAGCGACCAAGGCCGAGCTGCAATCTTCGCGCTCCGATACTGTCGATGCCCCTCCCATCGCCGCTCTCATAGGGCAACAGCTCAAAGAGCCGATGCCAGTTACCTGGCGCACGAAGCTGCTACCGCCAAGGTCCAGCGAAAGTGCCACGCTGGAAGTTCACCTGATCGCGGAGGACAGCCCCTGGCTACCTTTGCGCCAGATGAACCAGCTCAAGGACAAGCTTGTATCTCTGGGGCGGTCGGAGGCATTCTTCACAGCCACTGAGGAGGTCTCCAGCGTCCTCGAAGCCGACTTTGCCGCTGCGTACGCCCGTGATCCGAGGAGCGGACGCAGCGTTGGTCTCCTGATTACTCGGTCTGGTCAGCTCAGTTGCTGGGAGTCGTTGCCCCGTTCCACCAGACTGCACATGCCGGTACTCGACCCGAAGCACACCCAGGAGCGCGTTGCCGACCTGCTCCGGCTTCTGCTGCGTCTCCACGACGACATACCGCACACCCGATTCGCCCCCGCACTGGCCATCGACCCCGCTGACATGCTAACCGTGATGAGCCTGGAGGCCGCTAGGAGCTCCACCAGCGCGACTCTGGCACGCAGCGGGCGCGGGGGCGCAGTACAAATCACGCCCGACGAGATCTGGGATGCCGCGAACGTCGGCGCCGCCGTGCCAACAATCGCCGAGGAGCTCACCCTGAGGCTTATGCAGCACTTCTGAAGCTCGCGCGGTCGCTTCGGTCTCAGCTCTGGTCTCATTCGCCCCCGTCCGGACGGGGGCGTCACGAGCACTCCGCCGCAGGTCAGGACTCCTACGACGCCCGCCGAGCCGCCGAACGAACATTTGGAAAGAGTGTTGATAGAGGCCCTAGCAGGGCTTCACTACCTGTAGACGAACCGTCTCAACCGCGGGAAATCC
The DNA here is from genome assembly GCF_040703815.1 of Streptomyces sp. NPDC006743. Taxonomy (NCBI): domain Bacteria; kingdom Bacillati; phylum Actinomycetota; class Actinomycetes; order Kitasatosporales; family Streptomycetaceae; genus Streptomyces; species Streptomyces sp. NPDC006743. The sequence continues at coordinate 1,869 of NZ_JBEYJA010000142.1, forward strand.
GCGTACTGGTGACTGCCCTCGGAGGTCGAAACCGTCCCTCAGGCGTCTTCTCGGCGTGCCTGGCGCACTCCCGACGCGCTCAGGTCTCAGGTGTCGGCAGACACGTAGATCACCTCTCGGGAGGCGGCTCTACCTCAGCCGGCGGCTGCCACACCTCCATATCAGCCCTCATGAGGTCCACCCGGGGGATGGCCCCTGAACGGGCCAGCATGTCCTCTCCCGCTTCGAGGTATCGGTGCAAGCACTTCTGCACCCACGTGAAGTAAGCGTCCACGTCTGACTGGGCCCTGGCACCTGTGACCGGATCTGGCCAGGCCATGTATGCATAGCGTCCCACCAGCCCCGAAGCCGACTCCAGAAGCTGCCGCAGCCGCAGAGAGTCGAGACGCGCAGCTGTAACGCGTACCGACCGCTTGAGCGCATCCAGGGCCTCTCGGGCGGCCACGCCTTCAGGTCCCTGATTTCGGGCTAGGGAGAGATGTGCAGGCTCCCTCATCCGGGGCAACGTCTGCTGGACAACGAAGAGAGCATCCAGCGCTTCGGCCGCGGCCGCGCGGCTGTCCGCTTCGCGCATCAGCAACCGTTCCTCCTTGGCCACCGCGATGCGCGCATCGCGGTCGGCCTTGAGGATTCGCGTGGTCTGGCTTCTGGCAGCCCAGTAGGTCGCTACTGATTTCGGCTCGTCGGGGTGAACCTTCATGAAGTCTGTGAGGGACCCGGAGTGATGCCTGTATCCCATGGTGTGTGAGATATGCGGAT
>NZ_JBEYJA010000143.1:0-2613 GCF_040703815.1 Streptomyces sp. NPDC006743
TTTCCGATCCGATTTCCTCGGTGCTTTCCAGGTTCCCGCTCCGCTTTCGCTTCGCGTTTCCCTTTCCGGCGGTTCCGACTCTATCAGATCCTTTTTCGATCCGATTCCCGGTCGGGGGGCTCGTCTCGGACTTTCGGGCTTTCGCTCGTCGGCCTTTCGACCTTCACTACGCTAGCCGATTCCCGGCCCGATTCATAATCGGGCTCCGCGAGTTCGAATTCCAACGTGCGAGCACGCCAGAATCGACCCCGACGAAGGGGTGAAAGCTAGAGAGTGGGTTGGCCGCTCCGGCTGCAGGCGATCGCCGTACCCGGTTCAGCGGCTCGGGCTACGTTACGCACCTTGCGGGGACGAGTCAACTTCGGCGCCGCTTGGGCACGTGGGCGCGGTACGGGCTGACCGTCGGGTCGTCGGCGACCCAGTAACGCCAGGGGTGGACGTCGCCGTTGCCTCCCTCGCCGGCGACGCCGGTGCGCGGGCCGTTGCGCAGCTGACCGGAGGAGACCGGGGTCCCGGTCAGTATGCGGATCGGGGTGTCGCCCGCGGCGCAGGCGTCGGTGCCGTCCAGGGCGCGGTCGACGCCCAGGGCCGTGGCCAGCCGGGCGGGCCCCTTGGCCAGTTCCTTGTCGTTGCGCGCCGCCGGCCTGCGGGTGCGCGCCAGCTCGGCTCCCTCGACGATCTCTCCGGCGCGGAGCAGGACCCCGCTCGCCCGGCCCTCCGGTCCGCAGACCAGGTTCATGCAGTGCCACATGCCGTAGGTGAAGTAGACGTACACGTGTCCGGGAGGACCGAACATCACCGCGTTGCGGGCCGTGCGGCCGCGGTAGGCGTGGGATCCCGGGTCGTTCGGGCCGTCGTAGGCCTCGACCTCGGTGAGGCGCAGCGCGATCGGGCCGTCGGGGGTCGTGCGGACGAGGATCCGCCCCAGGAGGTCCGGGGCGACGTCGAGGACGGGACGGTCGAAGAAGTCTCTGGGCAGTGGCGTACGGTCCGAGGGCGCGATCATGGCTTCCGAGCGTAGTCCAGACGGGTGGGTGTCAAGGGCTGGTCAAGGATCCCTTCGCTTGCCAGGGTGTGGACGCGGAACCGGCCTGGGCCGGATCGCGTAAGTAGGGATCAGGGATCCACACCGTAGAGGGAGAGACATGGCGTTCAGGAAGCTGCTCGCGAGCCTCGGGGCGGGCGGGGCGTCCGTCGAGACCGAACTGCACGAGGTCAACGTCGTGCCGGGCGGGGTCGTGCAGGGTGAGGTGCGGATCCAGGGCGGATCCGTGAACCAGGCGATCGAGGGGCTGTCGGTCGGGCTCCAGGCCAAGGTCGAGGTGGAGAGCGGCGACGAGGAGTACAAGCAGGACATCGAGTTCACCAAGGTGCGGCTCGGCGGGGCCTTCGAGCTGCAGGCCGGCGCGGTGCACGCGGTGCCGTTCGGGCTGGAGATCCCGTGGGAGACGCCGGTCACGATGATCGACGGGCAGTCCCTGCGGGGCATGCACATCGGGGTGACCACGGAGCTGGCGATCGCCCGCGCGGTGGACTCCGGTGACCTCGACCCGATCAACGTGCACCCGATGCCGGCGCAGAAGGCGATCCTGGACGCGTTCATCCAGCTGGGCTTCCGCTTCAAGCACGCGGACATGGAGCGCGGTCACATCCGCGGGACGCGGCAGCGGCTGCCGTTCTACCAGGAGATCGAGTTCTACCCGCCCTCGGAGTACCGGGGTCTGAACGAGGTCGAGCTGAGTTTCGTGGCCGACGAGCACGCGATGGACGTGGTGCTGGAGATGGACAAGAAGCCCGGTCTGTTCAGCGAGGGCAGCGACACCTACCGCTCGTTCCAGGTCGGCCTGCACGACTACCAGCAGACCGACTGGGCGGCGTACCTCCACCAGTGGATCGCCGAGGTCGGCAGCAAGCGCAGCTGGTTCTAGGACCTGTCCTAGGCTCGGTGGTGACAACAGGAACGATCAGGAGGTACCGAGGTGACCGAGCTCAAGCGGCGGCCGCTCCCCCACGACTTCCATCCGCCCGTGCCGTCGTTCACGGTCACGAGCGACGACGTCCGGGAGGGGGCGACGCTCAAGGAAGCTCAGGTCCAGGCGGCGGGGAACACCTCTCCGCAGCTGCGCTGGGAGGGATTCCCGCCCGGGACCAAGAGCTTCGCCGTGACCTGCTACGACCCGGACGCCCCCACGGGCAGCGGGTTCTGGCACTGGGTGCTGTTCGACATCCCTGCCTCGGTGACGGAACTGCCGGCGGGTGCCGGCGGCGGGAAGTTCGAGGGCCTGCCCGAGGGTGCCGTGCACGCGCGCAACGACTACGGCACGAAGGACTTCGGGGGTGCCGCGCCGCCGCCGGGTGACGGGCCGCACCGATACGTCTTCACGGTGTACGCCGTGGATCAGGACAAGCTCGGTCCGGACGCGGACGCCTCCCCGGCGGTGGTCGGCTTCAACCTGCGGTTCCACACGCTGGGCCGGGCCCAGCTGATCGGTGAGTACGAGGTGCCCGCCCAGGGCTGAGAGCTGCGAACAAAAGGGGAGTCCGATCAGCTCGCGGCGTCCGGTGCGTGCGATCGCAAGGCGCCGGAAGGTCCTTGTAGCGGAGCTACCAGGG
>NZ_JBEYJA010000144.1:0-2437 GCF_040703815.1 Streptomyces sp. NPDC006743
GCGCGGGCCGGGGGATCGAGGGCATGCGGAGGCGGGCGGCCGCGGCCGGCGGGCGGCTGACCGCGGGACCCGGCCCGGACGGCGGCTGGCAGGTGCGGGCGGCGCTCCCCGACGACACCGGCCCGCGGCCCGCGCCCGCCGCACCCCGGCGCCGCGACGCACTGCGCGTACAGCGCCTGTGCGACCCCGCGCTCACCGCCGCCGCGGGGACCCTGCCCCTGTTCGTAGCCCTCGCCGACCTGGAGAACCCGACGGACACCGGCCACCGGGCCGACGCCGGCGCTCTGGCCGTCCTCGCCCTGCTGGCCGCCGTGCACGCACTGCCGCTGCTGTGGCGGCGGCGCGCACCCCGGGCCGCCCTCGCCGGCGTACTGACAGCGGCCTGGCTGTGGCCGCCGGCCGTCGCCTGCTCGCTCCTGCCCGCCCCGATGGCACAGTTCCTGGCCGCAGGCCTCCTCGCCGAGGCCCTCGCGGTCTACGCCGTCGGGGTGTACGGCCCCCGGCCCGCCGGCACCTGGCCACTGGCCCTGGCGGCCTCGACCGCCACGGCGGCGGTGCTGCCGGTCACGGCCGGCGTCGACGGGACGCTCGGCGGCCTGCCCGTCTCGTGGACCTCGGCCCTCGTCATCGCCGCGGTGACATGGGCCCTGCTGACACCGGCGTTCGCGCTGCTGTGGACCACCGGACTGGCGGTCCGGCGCAGCCGGCTGCGCGTGCTGGCGCGCGAGGACCACGCGCTCGCCAGTTCGGCATGGCAGGCCGGCCTCGCGGCGGACGCCGAACGGCGGCGGCTGGCGGCGAAACTGCGCGAAGCGGTCCTGGACCGCACCGCCGGCGTCGTCGAGAACGCCGCCCACGGACGGCTGGAAGACGTCGGCGACGCCGCACGTTCAGCCCTCGCCGCGATGCGTGAGCTGCTCCACAGCCTCGACGGAGCCGACCCGCGCGGTCAGCGGCTCGCACCGTCCCCCACCGCCGCCGACCTCGGATCACTGTGTCACCGCCTGCGGGCGGCGGGACGGGACGTACGGCTGCGCGGCCTGGCCGGCACGACCGCGCAGCTGCCGCCGTCCGTGGCCCTGTTGGCGTACCGGATGGCGGCGTCCGCCCTCGACGCCGGTGACCGGGGACCGGCCCGGGTCACCCTCCGCCGGCGCCGCGGTACCCTGCACCTCACGGTGTCAGGGGTGCCTCTCGCGGTCACCGGGCCGGTCGCGGAACGCCTGCGGGTGCAGGCCGACGCGGGTGGGGGACGGATCACCTTCGCTCCGGCCGGTACCGTGCGGGTGTCACTCCCCGCCTCACCACGATCCGCTCCGGCTCAGGAGGTGCCGCCGTCACCACACATGTGATGGTCGTCGACGACCAGGCGGTGGTCCGCGCCGGATTCGCGGCCATGGTGGACGCCGAACCCGACCTGACGGTCGTGGCGGAGGCGGGTGACGGGGCGTCAGCGGTGGAACTCGCGGCGGCCCGGGCACCCGATCTCGTCCTGATGGACATCCGCATGCCCGGCATGGACGGACTCACCGCCACCCGTCTCATCACCGGACTGGAGACCCGGCCCAGGGTGCTGGTGCTCACGACGTTCGACCTCGACGAGTACGTGTACGAGGCCCTGCGGGCCGGTGCGTCCGGCTTCCTGCTCAAGGACGCCCAGCCGGAGGAACTGCTGACCGCCGTCCGGGTGGTGGCCGCCGGCGACGGCATCCTCGCCCCCGGCGTCACCCGCCGGCTCATCGACACCTTCGCTCGGGGCGGCTCCCTGCCGCCTCCGGTGCCCGCGTTTCTGGCCCGGCTCACCCCGCGCGAGCGCGAGGTGCTCCTGCACATCGCCTCGGGCAGGACCAACGCCGAGATCGGCGTCGAACTCGGCGTGACCACGGGCACGGTCAAGACCCATGTGAACGCCCTCCTGGCCAAACTCGGCCTGCGCGACCGGGTGCAGGCGACGATCCTGGCGTACGAGAGCGGTCTGATCCGGCCCGGTGGCACGCCCGCGCTGTGACCCCGCCGGGCCGCGCACGGCTGACCACCGGCCTCGCGGCCGCCGAGGACGCCGGGGATGCTGACGCCACCGGGGACGCCCAGGGCGCCCAGGGCGTCGGGATGCCGATGCGGCTGACGCCGCCGGGGACGCGGGTGCCGCCCTCGGCGCCGGTGCCGTCGCTGATGTCGCCTGCCGCGTTCGCCGTCCCCGTCCGCGAAGCCGTCGGTGCTTTGGGGAACAGTCGGTTCGGCCGGCAGCGTTGCACGGACCGAGGGACCCGGACAGCCGGGGCGGGGGAGCGCGGAGAGCGCGAGGTCGTCGCCGCAGGAGCCGGGCCCCTCGTGGGATCGCGGTACGACCGCCGCGCACCCGGACCGACACGCAAGTCCGCAGGAGGACTGTCTGATGACTGACCGGCCCTTGACGCTCATGGCCGTGCACGCCCAC
>NZ_JBEYJA010000145.1:0-2408 GCF_040703815.1 Streptomyces sp. NPDC006743
GCGGTCCTGCAAGTACCGTGGAGCGCCGCACTGTTCCGTTGCGGTACTGGGATCCGTGGCGGGCGCCGCGGACCGGGGGTGCTGGGCCGGCGCCGGGACGCGCTGGACCGGCGTCGGGACGCGCTGGACCGGCGTCGGAGGTACCGGACCGTCGCGCGGCCGAGCCGGCCGGGGCGTCACCGCGGGGCGTCGTAGGTGTAGAAGCCCTGGCCCGACTTGACGCCCAGGTGTCCCGCGTCGACGTATGTCTTCAGCAGTTCCCTGGGGCCCGAGGGCAGGTGGGGGCGTTCCTGCGCGTAGTGGTTCTCGATGTCCAGGACGACGTCGAGGCCGACCTGGTCCATCATCCTGAAGGGGCCGGCCCCGAGGCCCGTGTTGATCTTCCACATCTCGTCCACGTCCTGGGGTGTGGAGACCCCCTCGGCCACGACCGCGAGCGCCTCGCGCTTGATGGCGGCCCAGACGCGGTTGAAGATGAAGCCGGTGGACTCCTCGTGCGCCACGAACGGGAAGATGCCGAAGCGCGGGAGTTCACGCCGGAGCAGATCGACGATCCCCGGGTCGGTGTGTCCGTCGGACATGAGGTCGACCGCGTTCTGCTGCGGCGGCATGTAGAAGTGCATGTTCAGCACCCGCTCGGGGTGTGCGACCCGGTCGATGAACTCACCGGTCGCGTACGACGAGGAGTTGCTGGCCAGGATGGTGTCGGGCCGGGCCGCCCGGTCCAGTTCCCCGAAGATCTCCTTCTTCAGTTCGAGGTGTTCCGGTACCGCCTCCACGACCAGCCAGGCGTCCAGCAGCGCCTCGGCCAGGTCGTCGGTGACCGCGACCCGGCCCGGCTCTCCGCCGTCGAGCCCGGCCGCGATCTCGCTCACGTGCTCCTCGACGTAGGCCCGCGCCGCCTCGCTCGACTCCGGGGACCTGTCGTAGATCCGTACGAGGCCGCCGCGGGTGGCGAACATGAGGGCGATCCGCCGGCCGAGCGTGCCGGCGCCGATGACGGCGACCGGCCGGTTCTGGATGTCCTGGGGGAGGGCGAATGCCATGTCAGTCTCCTGTGGTTCCTCGGGTGTTGCGGTGTGCGGGGCGCGGTGGGCCATCGCGGGCTCCGCGCCGTCGCGGGGCGGCCGGTGCCGGTGGCGAGAGCGCTGTCCAGGGTCTGTCCGGCGGATCACGCTGCAGGTCATTCGAAACGCGCCCTAGTGCTCCACCAGGCACAGCCCGGTCAGGGGGTGGGGGAGCCGGACGATGTCGCGCGGCTTCTGGCCGGCGGCAGGACCGTCCGGCAGCGGAACCTCGCGGATGTGGCCGTGGAGGTCGGAGACGTAGGCGATGCCTGCCTCGCCGTCGACGGCGAGGCCGATCGCCTCCTGGAACCCGTCGGCGAGGATCTCGGGGCGCTGCCCCGCGGCTCCGGCGGGCGGCAGGGGAGCCCGGTTGAGAGTGTTTCCGGCGGGCGGGGCTCCGCGGTCGGTCCAGTACAGCCGGTCGCCGTGCAGGTGCAGGTCGATGGGCTCGGGCAGGTCGCTCCACAGCACTTCGATGTCCGTGCGGTCCGCGGCGGTCTGCCCGGCGGGGATGTCCAGCCCGGCGCGCAGGATCCGGCCCTTGCCGCCCTTGGCCGGCCCCTTCTGCGTCCAGTACAGGTGCCTTCGTGCGGGGTCGACCGCCACGCCGACGCACTCGCCCGTGATCCCGTCCTCGGGAGGATTGACGACGAGGTCGGTCAGGCCGGTGCCGTCGGTCCGGACACGGCTGACGCGGCGTCCCTCGCGGTCGCCCCAGTACAGGGTGCCGGCCCCGTCGGTGGTCAGCTGCTTGCCCGTGGTCATCGCCCCGGGCGGGACCAGGTCGCGCCGTTGTCCGCCGGCCGGGCTCAGGGCGTGCACACCGCCGTCGGGGCGGGAGAAGTCCTGGCCGGCTTCGCCGGGAACGCGGGGGTCGGCCACGGGAGTGCCCATCGTCGTCCAGTAGACGGCGGCCGAGTCGGCGGTGATGCCGTCCGGGGCGGGACCGGCGTCCTCCAGGAGGGTGGTCACCCGGCCGTCCGGAAGACTCACCCGCAACAGCTTCCCCGGCAGGACCTGCAGTGCGAGCAGTGTTTTCGGCATGATGGCTGTCCTTGCTCCGTTCCCTCGGTGGTGTGGCCCCGCCCCGGAAGGCGGAAGGGGCGCAGGCGCGGTCCCTCCGGCTCCGGCGCGGGCTGTCTGCGCTGCGGGCGCGGGCGTCTTCGCTCCGGGGCGCTCATCCGCGCTTCGGCGCGGTCACTCCTGCGTCGTGCCGTCCTGGGGCGCGGGGTCTTGCCAGCCCAGCGGCCCGAGGACGGAACGGGTGCGCTCGCCGACCCGGACAAGCGGTGCGTCGACCGCGACAGCTACTCGCTCTCCAAGGGCTACCGGGTCATCGCC
>NZ_JBEYJA010000146.1:0-2398 GCF_040703815.1 Streptomyces sp. NPDC006743
CTTGTAGCGGAGCTGTCAGGGCCTTTCGGCAACGCCGCGAGCGTGCGTGCCGGGCGTCGCGAGCCGGGCGCCCCTTTTGTTCGCAGCTCTAAGGCGCGACAAGCGGGGGCGGGCGCGTTTCGGGGCGCATCGGGCGGTGGTGGCTTCCAGCGGGGTCGGACAGGCGTCCGCCGGCTGTCCGGGGATGCCCCCGGCCAGAGTGCCGTGGCCGTCGGTGCGGGGCGGAGCGGCAGCGGGCCGCCGGACATCGGCGGCCGCCGCGCCGGCGTGCACGCCGAGTCGGGGGCTGCTACCGGTCGGCGTACACACCGGTTCCGTACCATGCGGCCGGGCGTCACCGGCAGGTCGCGCCCGAGCCGATGCCCGGCTCCTGGGGCAGGTACTCCAGCCCTCGCGCCCGGCCCCGCCCCGGTGTCACCCTGCGCCGCGTGTCCCTTTCGCCCGGGATGTACGAGAACAGGGCCTACCTGGCGGCCTCCGGATCGGCGGAATGCGTGTCTCCCGTCTCCACACGGAAGGGGTACGTCCTGGCTGCGGTGAACGCGTCGTGGATCGGCATGAGGAGCGAGGTGAGGCGATGGACGCGGGTGTCGCCGATCGGCGTCCACAGCGCGGCGCAGTGCTCGTCGGTCTCGGCCTCGAGCTGCTCGCGCGCCGCGATGCCGGCGTCGGTCGCGGTGCCGTCGGCGTTGAGCCAGCCGCGTGCGACGAGGCGTGTCGTTGCCGCAGTCACCTCCTCCTCGTCCCACCGCCGGGTGGCACGCGCGATCGCTTCCGGGAAGTGACCTGTCGCGGTTTGCAGGACGTTGCAGTCACACGGCCCGAGGCCGTTGGCGGCGAGCACGGTGATGTGCGCGTCGCCGCGCCACTCGCGAAGCACCGTGATCTGCTGCCACAGTGCGACGAGCGGATCGGCTGGGAGGGGGACCGAGGCGTTGGCGGCAGCCATCGTCTTCCCGGCGTAGTCGGCGCTCTCGACGACCGGGTCGATCAGTGATCGTGCCTCGGCGATCTGCCCGGCGGTGAGCTTGACGTCGACGCGCCGCAACGCGCGGCCGACGGCTGCGAAGCGAGCGGCCTGCCACTGCTCCGGCGTCGCCGTGTCCCACACGCCTGCCATGGCCTGCACCGACCGCGGGCTGAAGTTGTAGAAGGCCGCGAGTGTGACCTGCCACGGGACCGCGCCCATCGGGGCTGACCGGAACGCGAAGTACGCCGGTCCGTACTCGCTCACGCCCAGCCTGGCGGCCTCTTCCGGTGCCTCGGGGATGAAGTAGACGAACAGGTGGGTCGCGTTGATGGTGAGGCTGACCTCGCGGACGGCATTCAGGTCCATGCCGGCGCGCGCGAAGGTGCTGGCGGGATGCATCGTCGTGGTCTCCTGACGAGTGGGCGGATCGGGATCGTCTTTGGTGCGTGCGGTGACTCAGGGCGGCCCCGGGGCGGTGATCCGTGCGGAGATCGCGCCGAGTTCCTGTACTTCGATCCGGACCGTGTCTCCCGGTGTCAGGTAGGGGCGGTGGCCGGACAACTCCTGGATGCAGCCGGTGCCCACGGGGCCGCTGGCGAGGATGTCACCGGCTCGCAGCGTGGTGCCGCGCGACGCGTGCGCCAGCATCTCGCCGAACGACCAGTGGATCTCGTTCCAGCTGCCGCCGCCGTAATGCTCGTCGTTGACGTACCCGTCCATCCGCAGCGCATAGCCCTTGTGCGAGCGGTAGGGCTCCAACTCGTCGGGGGTGACGAGGAACGGGCCCAGACTGGTCGAGGCGTCTTTGCTCTTGGAGGGGCCGTACACGAACCCCATCTCGCTCGCGGAGAGGTCGCGTGCGCTCCAGTCGCAGTAGACCAGGTAGCCGGCGATGTGGTGCTCCGCCGTGGCCGCGTCGAGGTCCGAGCAGTCACCGGCGATCACCGCGGCGACCTCGACCTCGTAGTCCCACGACCGAGCACCCGGGGCGACGGCTACCTCGTCGTACGGTCCCTTGATCGCCGCCGGGTTGGAGAAGAAGAAGAGCGGATACTCGTACCAGACCGGGCTGACCGTGCCGTCGCCGACGGCTGCCTTGCCCGCGTTGCTGATGTGCCGTTCGAACGCGGCGAAGTTCCGGACCGCCGGAGGCACCGCTATCGGCGCCAGCAGACCGGCTGTGGCCAGCTCCACGATCTCGGTCGGTTCCCTGGTCGCGGCGGACTCCAGCCCGCCTTCCGCGCGCAGCAGCTCCAACAGGCTCGTGCCCACGGCGTGGATCTTGTCGTCGTGCACCACGCCGCAGCGTGGGGAGCCGTCGGCGCAGCGGTAGCTGACCCACTTCATCGGGCGAGCACCTCCCGGGTGCGGTCGTGGAGCCGTCGTGCGTCGGCGCCGGCGTGGGGGCCGACGCGCCCGGCGCCGCCG
>NZ_JBEYJA010000147.1:0-2355 GCF_040703815.1 Streptomyces sp. NPDC006743
CTCCGGAGGGCTCCCACGATCGCGGCGCGCTTGGCGGCGTCCGCCTCGGGTACCGCCGCGACGACTCTGCCGGCCATCAGCTCGAAATCGTCGGACTCGATGGCGCCGTTGCCGTCGGCGTCGAACAGTGTGAACACCAACCGGACCCGGTCGACTGCCTCTGCCTGCATCAGGACCCACCCCTTCACATGCGCGTTCTCGGCACCGTCCACTCTATGGAGCACTGGCTGGCCGGCTCTTCGAATGCGCACCCTTCACACGAACGAGTGGCAGCGGCCGGGAGCGGCGCAGATGCGTCTTCGGACGCCGGCTCACGGTCAGGCGGTGTCCCGGAAGAAGCCCGCCTCCTGCCGGAAGAAGAGGATGGAAGAAGTCGAGCCTCCTCGACGGAGGCCGCGGAACTCAGAACTCAGACCTCAGCCGAGGGCTTCCCGCAAACTCCCGCAGACCCGCTCCACCTCCGCCGCCTCGGGGAAACATCCCGCGGCGCCCATCGCCACCTGCAGCGCGGGACCGGAGGCACCGAACCGGGCCATGTCCTGTTCCCCGACGGGCTGCACGACGAAGTGGACATGCCCGGGAACCCCGCCGGCATGCGACCACAGACACACGTACACCTGCTCCGGGGTCATGACCTCGGTGACGGCCGCGCTCACCCGCTGCAGCAGCGGCCCCAGCTCGCCGGATTCCTGCGCGGTCAACTCGGCGACGTGCACCACATGCCGAGTCGGCTTGACCACGACGGTGCCCAGCCCCAGCGGTCCGACGCAGTGCTCGACGACCCAGGAGTCAGTCCGCAGCACGCTGCCGCCAGGCAGCGGCGCCCGGCCGGCCGTGAGGTCGCACGCCAGACATCCGCCGGCCGCGCGGGCGTCCGCCACCATCGGCGCTTCCCCCCATCTGTGCTGATCCGCTTGCTCGCGCTCAGCATTTGAACACAGGGGCCTGACCCGCAGGGGACCGACGAGCGAAAAACTCCCGCCGAAGTACCGTTCACCGATTCGCTCGCGGAGGCAGTGATTCCGTATCGACGCGGCGACGAGGTCACCGCAACTTCCGGACGGATGACGGCACTTGCTTGAATCGCGCAGGCATGACCCGGCCGGGACGGGCAACCAGAGAGGAACCGAAGGAATAAAGAAGCCAACCAGGACAGGTCAGGAGAAATCGATGTCATCCTACAGCCGCACGGGCGCACACGGGACGAGCCGGACCAGCGGGCTGGCGATCGCGGGACTGGTCTGCGGCATAGTCGGCCTCTTCTTCCTGCCGATCATCCTCGGTCCGCTGGCCATCATCTTCGGTGCCGTCGCGCTGCGTCAGACCGGTTCCGCGATGGCGAAGTGGGACATCGGCCTCGGAGTGGTCGACATCGTGTTCATGGTCGTGATGTTCGCCGTCGCGGCCAACAACGGCGGCAGCTTCACCTGGAACTTCGGCTGACCCCTGCCCGCCCGCTACCGCCCCGCCACGCCCTGAGCCGGGCCTGTGGCGGGGCTGGGCTGTTCGGGGGCGGGAAGCGCGAGGCGGCCGTCCGCTGCGTGGAAGGCATCGGCGGGAGGGGGAATCGCGCCGGTGATCGTCTGCCGATCACCCCCGCGTAGACCGTCTGGAAGACCTCGCGGCCGTTCGTGTCGCCTCCCCTTGTCCCCTTTCCCCGCCCACGTTCCCTCCCTCTTCCCTTCCTCTTCCCCCTCCCTGCCCTTTCTCCGAGCTTTTCTTGCGCTGAGCCTGTCGCGGAAAGGTCCCCGCGCGGCGCAACGATGTCTGATTTCCGCCAGCAAGAACCAGCCGTGCTGCTCATGCTGGGGCCATGACGATGGCAACCACCACGGAATCGGTACGGGTTCTCACCGGCATGTATGCGGCTGAGGCCGAGTACCTGGCGGCAGGAGGCCCCGGCAAGGCTTCGTTCGACCTGCTCGCCCCGTTCTTCGCTCCGGATGTCGAACTGCATCAAGCTGACGCCCTGCCTTACGGAGGCATGTGGCGTGGGCACGAGGGCATGAGGCAGTTCTTTCTCAGGATGGGGGGCGTATGGGAATCCTTCGACATGACGGAGCAGAAGTTCCTGGCCACCGGTGAGACCGCGGTCGTGCTCACCCAGGTACGGGCGCGCGCTCGCGCGACCGGCCGTGTGCTGGAATTCCCGATTCTGCAGGCCATCACCGTCAAGGACGGCCGGATCACCGAGGTCCGTCCGTTCTACTGGGACACCCGGGCTGTCGCCGACGCCTGCACCGCGCCGGCCCCGGCGGACTAAGAGCTGCGAACAAAAGGGGAGTCCGATCAGCTCGCGGCGTCCGGTGCGTGCGATCGCAAGGCGCCGGAAGGTCCTTGTAGCGGAGCTGTCAG
>NZ_JBEYJA010000148.1:0-2297 GCF_040703815.1 Streptomyces sp. NPDC006743
CGCAGCTCTGAACCCACGCCTGTCCATCGGACAGGCGCTCGCGTTGAGGCAGGTGGCCGTTACCGCTCTCGCGTCGAAGCGCGAGAGCGGATGTCCCAGACAACCATGCCGAGCATGCGGGTGATCCCTTCTGGAGGAGTGGCAGAAGGCTCGCACAGGTGATGCCCGGCTGCAAAACGCACCAGTCAGGTCAGTCCGGCCGGGGCAACGGGCCGGGCTCCTCCCCCAACGTCCGCTGCCGCCCGGACGGCGCCCTCATGCTCAGGATCCCCCGCTGCGCGGTGCCGGCCGCTGAGGTGCTGGCTCAGATGGACTGTCCGCCGGTCGGGAGGCGTCAGGCGGCGCGCTTGATGTGGCGGGCCAGCCACGTCAGCAGGGCGTCGAGGTCGGTGGTGGCCGAGAGGACCCGCTCGACCGCCTCGGGAGTGTGCAGCCACTCCTCGCAGCCGAGGGAACGGGCCGCGATCAGGGAACGGTGGCGCAGCAGTTCCGCTCGTGAGTGGTCTGCCGGATAGCCGCGCGGGGGGCGTTTCATCACGTCCCCGGAGACGTCGTAGCCCTTGTGCCGCAGGTCCTTGACGATGGCGGACAGTTCGGGGCCGCTGCCCTCGGCGGCGACGGCCCTGCGGAACATGTCCACCTGGCCGGGGTCGGGGTACCACCAGGCACCCTGGATCCGCAGGCCGTCCAGCGAGAACCGGAGGCCGATCTCGACTTTGCGGCCGAGTCGGATCACCGCGCCCTGATGCTGCCACCACCACGAGCCGGTGCGGTAGTGCCAGACGGAGAAGTCCTCGTACCGGGGGTCGGTGTCCGCGATCTCGTGGAGCAGGGCGATCATCGGCTGCCGGACCAGGCGTTCGCGGTCGGCTCGGCAGCGCTCCCGGGTCGCGTGGGTCGGTTCGCCCTGGAGCTGCCACAACACGTCCATGGCCTGCTCCGGCCAGCCGGTGAACTGTCCACGCATGCAGGGAGGATAGCTCAGCCATGGTCCGCGTGACCGGAGTGGGAAACGAACAGGAGACAGCCCCCGGGGCAAGGGGGGTGCGGCTCGGAGGTGATTGGGTGGGCCGTCCTCGCCGGTTTCGGGAGCCGCTCTCGTTCGGTGACCTCCGCGGGCTGGTCGTACGTCAGGTCGCGGAAGTCGTTGCGGGCCTGAGCGAGGCAGGCCGGATACTCGCCGTACAGGGCACGGCGTGCGCTGATGAGGCGGTCATCCTGCTCCCGGCGCCGTGACTGAGGTCGAGCAACGCGGCGGAAGCGGTCGCGATCAAGGCGCCGGCTACGGCGCCGGCCAGTGTTGTCCAAGGCATGGCCGGAGCGCAGGACGCGTGCCAGCATGCCCACAGTGTGCTGAACGCTCAGTCGGCGGCCTCGACCGCTCATTCGGCACAGCGAAGGGCAGGTGAAACCGGTGTGACCGAGCGCTCCGCTTGGTGGACTGATCGCTCGAGTGGGCGGTGAGCCCGCGGCTCGTCCGTGCAGCGTCCGGCATGCAAGGACTCGTGGACATTCCGGGAGCGGCCTCATGAAGATCACGTGGCGTCGGATCGAGGAACAGGACTTCCCGCTGGTGCGGAGATGGCTTCAGCAGCCCCACGTGCAGCGTTGGTGGAACCACGAGACCACCGTGGAAGCGGTGGCGCGCGACTTCGGCCCCGCAGCCCGGGGTGAGGAGCCCTCGGAGGACCTCCTCGCCTCTCTCGAAGGCCGTCCGGTCGGTCTCGTACAACGTTCACGCCTGTGCGACTACCCGGACTACCTGGCCGCGCTGGCAGCCATCGTCCCTGTACCTGACGGCGCGATGACCATCGACTACCTGATCGGTGATGCCCGCCGCACCGGCCAGGGCATCGGGACGGCGATGATCCGGTCGGTCATCGTGCGAACCTGGACGGAGCACCCGGCCGCCCCGTGCGTTCTCGTCCCGGTGGTGGCAGCCAATCAGCCGTCGTGGCGGGCGCTCGAGCGCGCAGGACTGCGCCGGGTCGGGGTCGGAGACCTGGGACCGGACAACCCGGTCGACGACCGGGCCCACTACCTCTACCGCGTCGATCGGCCGCGGACCGGCGGCTGACCGTCCACCCGGATCAGGTTCGCCAGGCTCGGCCCCGCGTGGCGCAGAGCACCCGGGCCCGGTCCCCCCGCGGTGGTGCACGGCATCCGTGTCGGCCGTAGTCGGCGGGCGGGGAGACACCGCTGCGGCCCGGCCCACCGCTGCACCGGTGGTCGCATGAGCGGTGGGCCGGGCCGGTGGCCCGGTGGGAGATAGGAAGTGCACAAGTCTGAAGACCAGG
>NZ_JBEYJA010000149.1:0-2191 GCF_040703815.1 Streptomyces sp. NPDC006743
CCATCCGCATATCTCACACACCATGGGATACAGGCATCACTCCGGGTCCCTCACAGACTTCATGAAGGTTCACCCCGACGAGCCGAAATCAGTATAGGCAGCCGCGCCGTTCCGGTCGGCACCCGCTTGGCAACCTTCAGCCGATGCTGAAACACCTGGCGGGTCCTCACCGCTACGGAGGGTGCCGGCTTCCGATGGACCGACCCGACACGCACGGACATACCCGTGGATGTCCTGGTGGCCGAAGGCGTCCGATTCGAGGGCGAGGCCGCCGTTCGGGAAGCTCGCCTGCCGCTGAGAGCACTCCGGGCCTACTCGACTGCTGACCGCTTCCTTCGAACATGGCCCCGGAGTGGATCTGGAGGAAAGCCAGCCCCTCTGGCCAGCACTCGGATCGGTGCAGGGAGAATGGAGGCCAGCGGCGGTATTCACGGGGTGACAACGGCATGGACTCTTTCGAGTTGGGGCGGTTGACGGACCATGACTTCGAGGTGGTCTGCCGTGACCTGTTCAGCGATGTCCTCGGTATCCCTCTGGAGATCTTTCCCCGCGGCCGGGACCGAGGCATCGACCTGCGGCACACCGGCCCCTCGGGGACGACCGTTGTACAGTGCAAGCACTGGCCGCGCGCGACCCAGGCGACGCTGATCAGGCGTCTGATCAAGGATGAACTGCCCAAGGTCCGCGCGCTGGCACCCGACCGTTACATCGTCGCCACGACGGTCGGTCTGACCGTCGACGGCAAAGAAGAGCTCTGCGGTGCCTTCGCCCCGTACGTGCGCGACACCGGCGACCTGTACGGCGTGGATGAGATCGTCGCCGAGCTGCTGCGTCGTCCGGAACTGGTCCGTCGGCACTTCCGGCTCTGGCTGAGCAGCACCTCCGTCCTTCAGACCGTGCTGAACCAGGACCGGTACCTGCGCTCGTCGTGGCTTCAGAAGCGGCTACCGGGCATCGCCGACACCTTCGTCCCGCACGAGGGCTTCGAGCGAGCTAAGCAGCTTCTGGACACCCAGCAGGTCTGTGTCATCGCTGGCATCCCCGGGGTGGGCAAGACGACGGTGGCGCTGATGCTCGCGGCCTGGCTGATGGGCAACAACTACGAGGTCCACGAGATCTCCCAGGACGTCGACGAGATCGGCGCCCTTTGGCGCGACGGCACGCGGCAAGTGTTCCTGTACGACGACTTCCTGGGAAGTACGACCCTTGATACGCCGTTCAACAAGAACGAGGACAATCGCCTGCTGTCAGTGATCCGGGAGATCCAGGAGACGCCCGGCAAGGCGCTGGTGATGACGACCCGCGACTACCTGCTGGAGCACGCCCGTCTTCGGCACGACCGGCTGGCGGAGCCGGACGTGTCGGACGCGGTCAGTGTGGTCCGACTGACCGACCTGGATCTGCAGGTACGGGGCCAGATCCTCTATAACCACGTCCACCACTCTTCTCTGCCGCCGAATGACAAGCGCCGGTTCGCCGATCCCGCGGTCTGGCGCCCGGTGGTCCAGCACAGGAACTTCAATCCTCGTCTGGTCGAGGAGACCCTTCGGTTGTCCGCGCGCCGGGGTCAGGACGTCGGCGCAGCGATGCTGGAGAACCTGGACGATCCGCGCCGCGTCTGGGAGCGCATCGTGGAGAACGAGCTGTCGGACGCGGCCGTGCACATGCTGGAGGTGCTGTTCACCTTCAGGTCCGCACCGTTGGAGGACCTTGAGGAGTCCTGGCACTGGTACCGCGAGGAGATGGACCAAGCGGCGGACGGCCGGACGTTCCGCAGGGCACTGCAACTGCTGGGCGGCACGATGATCACTATCGAACAGGGACGGGTCGCGTTCCACAACCCATCGATCGAGGACTACCTTCGCTTTCACCTCAACGCCGGCCGAGCCCATTTCCTGGAGCTGATCAGGGCCACCGTCCAGGGAGAACAGTTGCGCCGACTGGTCGCGGCGGCGCGCATGGCCGACGGCGCAGGGATACTGGCCAGATTCAGGGAGCACGAGCTGGCCGTGACCGCTGCAGCCCATCAGATGGAAGACGACCTGGAGATGGGGCTGTTTGATGAGGACGAGAGCCTGTCAACCCATCTGGAGTGGGCCCTAGTACTGCAACGGTGCTTGTTCTGAGTGCTGGGCAGCTCAGGGGCTGTGGCCGCGTCGTTTGTAGTGGCTGGTGCGGGCCTGGTGTTGTC
>NZ_JBEYJA010000150.1:0-2111 GCF_040703815.1 Streptomyces sp. NPDC006743
ATGGACGGCAGCCGAGCTGAGAGCCACACCCCACTCCCCTGGGTGCCACAACCCTACGAATGGCTGGGGTCAACCCATGATCAGAAAGGTAGAGCCTGCTGATGCCCTACCGCCCACAACATCGCCTCACGCACGCTGAGGCTGCTCCGTACCGGTCGGCCTCATGCCGGATCGGTACGCACCTGGCATGCGCGGAGTCCGCACCGGCCACGGCCCCGGTCGACGTTCCGGTGCACTACGAGGCGTGCGACTGCCCGTGCCACGCGGCACCCACCCGACCCGGGTCGGTGGAGGTGAAGCGGTGAGAGAACGCATGCCCACGGGCGCGATGGTCTCCCCGGTCGAGATCACCTCAGCGAGCGTGCAGCGCGGAGACCTCATCCAGATCGGCGGCCGGCAGTGCCTGGTGATCGACCTCATCCAACTGCGCCAGGGCGCGAAGCAGCTCGTATTCGAGTCGGGCGAACTGCTGACCATGCACTCACGGTCCCGGATGATCGCCATGCGGATGCTGAGAAGGTGGTGATCCGGCCCGTGTCTTCCCGCCGAGACGCCATCGCCGGTGACCTCCGCAGCCAGATCACCACCGGCCGCCTCAAGGCCGGCGAACGCCTGCCCTCTGAACCCGACCTCGCCGCGCGCTACGCGGTCAGCCTGCCCACGCTGCGGAGCGCTCTGGCGGTCCTCCAGGGAGAAGGCCTGATCGAGAAGGTCCACGGCCGGGGGAACTTCGTCCGTCGCCCACTCCGGCGGATCACGTACGTCGGTGGAGCGCGGTGCCCCGACGCGGATACGCCTGCTGACGGGGCTCTGCGTGTCAGCATCCGCACAGCCAAGATCCGGGCGCGGGGGCAGTTGGCCGTCCTGATGAACGTACCGGTCAGGAAACCGCTGACTGAGTTCATCTGTCTCGCTCACGAAGGGAAGGCTCCGCACAGCCTGGCCCGCATCTACGTGCCCCGGGACCTGGCGCCGGCTGACGTGCCCGAAGAGTCCACCTTGCGGTTTGGGGCACTGGTGAGCGTGGGCGACCTGCGCTCGCCGCTGGCGGAGGTCCAGGAGAGGGTCAGGGTTCGCCTGCCGACGCAGGAGGAAGCGTCGATCCTCCGGCTCGGCTCTGCCTGGGCCGTTCTCGCCATCACACGCGTGATGACCGATGCTGCCGGACGCGTGGTCGAGGTCGCGTTCCTCGTGTTCCCAGGCGACCACGCCGATGCGGTTTTCACCACTCACCACCAGATCGACGGCAGGAGGACAGAAGAGTGACAGCACAGAACGAGTTGAGACTACTGCCGTGGTCGGGACCCGACGGCAAGCCCGGCTACCTCAGCAGTGATGACGGCGACAGCTACATGTCCCGCCTGGCGGACAACACTGAAACGGCTCAACTCGGCATGGCAACCCAGATACTGGACCACGCACGAGATGTTCTCGGCGGCTCGGACTCGGATCCGGAAGAACTGCGGTCACTGGCAGCCGAACTGACCCTCGCTCTGAGGGACACACTCCGAGTGGCTACCAGTCGCGGCGGGCGCTTGCGATGACCGCATGCGGGGCCGCGGAGCCCTGTTCGTGCCCGTCCACCGACCCCGGCCTGGCTCACCAGCGAGGCTGAGAAGGCCCACGGCCCTGACCTGCTCAGGTGCCGTGGGCACATCTCGTTGTTGGCTTACTTTGGGCGGGCTCTCAGCTTGGGAAGCTCGGGCCACTCACGGACTGTGGTTGAGCTGACCTGCGGTGGAGTGGTCAGGAGGTCGATCTGGCCGCCGAACTTCTCCCCGCTGTTCCCCGTGCTTTCCCGCCTGATCTGGCATGGCTGTGGCACGGGCACAACAGCGGCCAAGCTGCCGTACGTCCTCCAGACCTACGGCTTACCCCCCGTACCTCTCCAACAGATCAGCGATGTGCCCCAAGCCATGTTGTCTGAGATATGGGAGCAGGACGTGTCGAGGTGGTTGCACACTTCGATAAGGGTTGGCGCAGGGTCCGGTGTAGAGGCCGCCCCCTGGACCAGTAGACAACCCGCCCCCGGGGCCAGTGGAAAGGCCGCCTCCTGGGCCAGTTGAGAGTCCACCTCCCGGTCCGGTGGACAGTCCTCCGCTGGGACCGGT
>NZ_JBEYJA010000151.1:0-1980 GCF_040703815.1 Streptomyces sp. NPDC006743
TCCAGCAAGACCACCCCTGACACAACACCAGCCGACTACACTCCAGACGACGCCTCTGACCAGGCCAGATAGCGAAACGCTGCTGGAGTACTAGGGGCAGCCGAGTTGCTGGACTCGGCGTCACTGGCCGCGTACGTGACCAAGAAAACTCTCCCCTCGTCAACGCACTTTTCGCCCATCTCCCACTTGGTGAGCCTGGCCAACTCGCTGAGTGCAAGCCCGCTGGTGCCGCAGGAACACGCGGAGCGATTCGTCGAAGAACTGACCGACCGGATCCAAGCCGAACTGCTGGAGAGCGCCGAAGTCGGCGACTGGTACCGGTCCAGCACTCTGTACGACCAGCTGCAGTCGATACCGTCGGCGTCGGACCGTGAGCCGGTGACCCCAGTCCTCGTGCGGTGCGCCTTGCAGGAGCTGCGCCGATTGGCTGCCGAGCCGGAGCAGGAACCGCATGCCGCGAACCTGGAACTGATGACAGAGCTGCTGGACTTCCTCTGGGAGCAGGAAGCCGAGGATGAGCTGCCGGAGGAGTTCGCCGTCGTACAGGACCGTGCCGAGCGTGTGAGAACAGCCCGGGATGCCGAGCGAAACGAGAGGCTCCGGCAGTATCAGGCCCAGCGGGAACCGGACGGGCGTTCCGATGAAGCACGCGATCGCGCGCTGGTCACCGAGCTGATGCGCAAGCTCGAGGACACGCCCTGAGATCATTCCCGCTGGGAGCCATCTGGGAGCCAACCCACGCCCCAAGCCCCTTCCGGACCAACCGACACCACCGCACTCCAACGTCCTGACCAGGCAAAACACCAAAGAGACCGGTGATGATCGCGCCCGAACCTCATTCGGGACGAAGAGGTCGTGGGTTCAAATCCCGCCACCCCGACAGCCGAAACACCAGGTCAGGCACCTACGGATATCCGTAGGTGCCTGACCTGTTTCTGCCTGCGCGTCTATCTGCGTGACTACCGCTTTCCGCGTGTCCACGGGCGCCGCTCCTGCGCTCCGAAGATCCCGTCCATGTCCACGGCGCCGGTCTGGATCACGGGCCGGATCTGCTTCCTGCAGACCTCCTCGGTCACCGCGGTCCCGGAGTGTCCGACGAGCCGGGAGATCTCTTCCAGCGGGACACCACGGTGGGAGCGGACCAGCGACGTCGAGGAAGAGCACGCGGCGCTCCGCTGCGCTGGTCATAGCGGCACGATAGTCCGGCGCGGTGTCGGCCGGAGGCTCCGTTCCTGGGCCGTCGCTGGGCCGTGCGAAGATGCCCGAGGCCATCTGACAGCGATCGACAAAGACCGGCAACCCTCCGCCGTCACCAGTGAAGACCCAAGTCAGGGCCACATCGCCGGAATGGTTTCTGTCCAGGGCTGGCGGCCAGGCAACATGGGGGCTTTCTCACTGCTCGGCTCCCGGGAAACGCCGGCGCACGCTCAGGGCCTCGTCGCTAGGCTCGCCCCGTGAGTGAGGACGCCCGTCTCATAGCGAACCACCGAGTCCACGTCGTACCCGTTGTCCTCGCTCTGGCGAACCCGCCCTGGCAGCAGGACGTCTGGCTCGACCCGTCGGTGTTCGAGAACCTGGACCACGTCTTCCACACGCTCTTCGATGACTTCTGCAACGCCGACGAGCCCGAGCGATACCTCGGAGTCAGCCTGAGAAGTGAGGAAGAGGTCGCTCTCATGCGTGAGCTGGGCACCGCTCTCAACGCCGCGGCGGCCGAGGCCCCCAATGACACCGATGCGGAGTATCTACGGACACCATCTTGGCCAACGGTCGTAGCGGTCGCGGGCCGTCTCGCTCAGATCATGGTCGCGAACGATCTGAAGGAACTCGCTGCGCTGCACGACGCCGGTCCGAGCGCCTCGACGTGAGCCGCAGCTTTGAGTGTCTACTGAGGTTGAACTCGTGGTGTCGTAGGGGCTGACGGGCGCCAGTCCTCTGCGATATCACCGGGGCATGCGGTATCCACAAGGGGGCGGTCTG
>NZ_JBEYJA010000152.1:0-1975 GCF_040703815.1 Streptomyces sp. NPDC006743
TGAACGCCGTCAGCACCGGATGGTTCATCGAGGAGTGCGGACTCCTCTACCGCAAGTGGCCCGGCCAGACCACAGCCCAGGACGCCCACCACCACGAAGCCGAACGGCTTGCCCGAATGAAGGTCATCGAAGACCGCGCCGAAGCCTTGACGAAGCTCAGCACCTGGCACCTGTGAGACGACCCGAGAGCCACAAGTGGCGGATGCGGTAAGAGTTTCCCTACTTCATCAAGCCCCGGCTGCGCTCCGCTCCGCCGGGCGCGCTTCCCGGCTCCGCTCCGGGCGACGCTCCTGCCTTCGGCCCGCTCCGCCCGCGCTACGCCGACGCGCGCCCACATGTGGATGGGGCCGGAAGCCATGAGTCGATCACCGCATAGAGCGGCCCGCGGTCAAAGACGATGCCTCCGGCGGGGGATCGGCCGGCACCGGGATGGAGGGGGCGCCGTCGCCGACCGCAGGCCCGTGGGCGGCGTGCGTGGAGGGCTCCGATCCCGTCCACCATCGACCCAGGCAGAGCCGAGCAGACGCGGCCCAGGGCGTCCAGGTCGTTCGTACAGTGGCGCGCTCCACCTGGACGCCCTGAACCACGCCCGCTCCACGGTGTGTGGGTCGACGGCGGACGGGATGGGAGCTAGGGAAGTGGTGGGTGAGGAAGCCGATCAGCTCTCTCAGGTAGCTGAAAGAACCTTCACACCCCTCACTCGCCCGTCTGGTTCCGCTCCGAAGGGCTTTTGCCGTACGGTGGACTCAAGCGCTGACCCGTGGCTCATGCTGCGGCTAGGCACTTTCCGCCCCCTGGTGATGCCAGGGGGCCTTAACTTTTTCGCACGACGATTCCGGGCGCTGGGCCGCCGGACAACCTATTGGTCTCGCGCCTCATGGCATCACCGAGCTCAAGCCACATATCCGCAGGGCATACCGCAGAGATCGAGCGCGAAGGCGGCACGTATGCGCGAAAGGCCGCATAAGCCACAAGATCGGCAAACTGGATGAAGTAGGAGTGGTCCGAGCGCCGCGGCACGGGGTCGTCAACTAGCATCCGCGCGGGAACCTTAAGAGAGCCCGTTCCATATGCGCTACCAGCGGTCATGTGCCGACGGGACTTTCGTACGAGGCGCCGAACATGATCGTCTTCACCTTCGTCGTGAAAGATCATGATCGGCGTCTGTGCTGCGTGGCTAGCTCTCTCCAGGCGTTGAAGCAGCGTTGTCCAGGCAAGTTCGAAACATGCTCCGTCACTGAGCTCAACAGCCCGCTTGTCAATGATGATGGCGAAGGCTTTGGCTCGCAGATCCGCCAAGACTCGCATGTGAGCTCGGTAGATGACCTTCCGACCACTTGGCCCAATGCCTAGCTGTCGGATGCTTCCGCTGTTCCGTAGAAGGAAGTTGGCCTTGAGCTCTGAGCGCATGAGTACGCCGAACTTGTCCCGTAGGCGCCTCCGGAAGGCGACAGCCTCATCGAACGAGGTAGCCCAGTTGTGATCTTCTATCAGGACGCACCCAAGGGTGTACGTCAGGGTGCCTCCCCGTTCAACGGCACCAGTGTTGCCAGACTCGTCGATGTAGGCCATCAGCACCACAACATCATGCAGCACTCAACTGCAGGAAAACCATCCTGTCATTCAACCTGAGTGATCTACGGTCGCCGTCCTCTACGGTCGCAGCGTCGTTGTCAGTGGTGAGCGTCAGACTATGACCCATGACTACTCGAAGAGGTTGGCCGCGAGACCGGTACACCGGGCCGGGCGGCGGTATGTCTACGGGCCCAGGGGGTGGGATGTCCACGGGGCCGGGCGGCGGCATGTCGACAGGACCAGGGGGTGGGATGTCCACCGGCCCCGGCGGCGGCATGTCGACAGGACCAGGCGGAGGACTATCTACCGGTCCCAGCGGAGGACTGTCCACCGGACCGGGAGGTGGACTCTCAACTGGCCCAGGAGGCGGCCTTTCCACTGGCCCCGGGGGCGGGTTGTC
>NZ_JBEYJA010000153.1:0-1939 GCF_040703815.1 Streptomyces sp. NPDC006743
TCCGGGTTTTCTGGGTTGGTTGTTGGTTTGGTGGGGAGTGGTGTGTGATGGCGGGTTCGGGTTCGGATCGTCGGTCGTATGACACGGGTGCGTCGGGGGATGTGCAGGGGAGTCTGCAGGCGGTGGTGGCGCGGTTGGAGGAGGTGATCGCGCAGCGGGATCGTCAGGTGAAGGCGGCGATGGCTGATTTCATGGCTGATGGTGTGGCGGATGAGTATCACGGTAAGGAGCAGCGGTGGAACCGGGCTTCGCATGAGGTGCGGAACATCATCGGTCTGGTGAAGTCGACGTTGGAGAAGAATGACGCGACGGCGCATTCGACGTTGGCGAAGGCGAAGTCGGCGGTGGACAACATCGGCTGAGTGGCTGGTGGTGCCGGCGGCTGGTGGTGCCGGTCGGCGGCCGGCCGGGGTCGTGTGCTGTTCGGTGTTGGCTGTTGGTGGTGTGTTCGGGGGTTTTTGGGTGTCTGGCTGGGATCTGAGGCCGCAGGGTATTTCGGGTGTGTTGAAGTCGGTGGGTGAGTCGGCTTCTCGTCTGCAGTCGTGTGCGACGGCGTTCGGGGAGCATTTGACGTCGGCGGCGTCGTCTGCGGGGACGGTCTCGGCGGATGCGGGTGCCGCCGGCGGTGGTGGTAGGGCGCAGGGGGGTCTGGTGGCGTTGGCGTTGTCGCAGTATGCGGAGCATGCGTCGAAGGATCTTCAGTTCGTGGGTGCGCGGGCGGGTAAGTCGTTGCAGGGTGTGGTGGATGCGACGACGGCGTATTTGAAGGGTGATGAGGAGATGGCGGCGCGGGCGCAGCGTGCTGCGCTGGGTGCGCCGCGGCTGGATGTGCCCGGGGTGGGCGGGAAGTGATCGAGCCGGGGGAGATTCCGCAGTTCACGGGTGATCTGGGGCTGTTGGAGAAGGCGTATGGGGATCTGAGGGCGGACGCGGGTCGTGTCCGGGATGCGGGGGGTGAGGTTCATTCCCGGTTCCAGGGGTTGTCGGCGTATTACCGGGCTCCGGAGGCGGAGGAGTTGTTCGCGTCGACGAGGCCGGTGAAGGAGCGGGCGGACTCGTTCGCGTCGGGTCTGGAGTCGGTGTCGGGTGCGTTGTCGGGGTATGCGGCGGAGATTCGTCCGCTGGTGAAGAAGCTGGCTGATCTGAAGGAGGAGGCGACGGCGTTCGTCGCTTCGGTGAAGGGTGATGACGACTGGGAGTACGACGGGGGGAAGGTCGCGCATCACAACCGGATCCGGGACGAGGTCACGCGGGCGGTGGCGGCGTTCTGGGCGGCGGAGCGTACGTGTCACAACAAGATCACCGCTCTGTTCCATGGGACGCAGATGGTGGCGGGGGATGGTTCGGACCGTAAGGATCAGTACGGGTTCGATGCGGCTGATCTGAAGAACGCGAAGCTTCCCTGGGGTGATCCGGTGGAGGAGAAGCACCACTGGTATGAGGTGGGGCACTGGGTGAAGTCGTTCGTGTGGGACGGGTTGATCGTCGATGGGGTGTGGGGGACGGTCAAGGGTCTGGGCACGCTGGTGGGGTTCGGTGGGTGGGAGGCGATGGGTCAGGCGTGGAAGGGTCTGGCTCAGTTGGCGACGGGTCTGGTGATCTCGTCCCTGCCGGGTGTGGGCACTTTGTTCTGGGCGTTGCCGGACGACAGGCTGCCGTCGTGGTTCCGTGATTCGCGCAGGGCGATGAAGGAGACGGGCAAGGCGCTGGTGGCGTGGGACGAGTGGGGTAAGAATCCGGCGCGTGCGGCGGGTGCGGTGACGTTCAATGTGCTGACGACGGTGTTCACCGGTGGTGCGGGTGGTGCGGCGTCGGGTGCGGGGAAGGCGGGGGCGGTCGCGAAGGCGTTGTCGGTGGCGGGGAAGGCGGGCAAGGTCATCGATCCGATGACGTATGTCGCCAAGGGTGCCGGGGCGGGTCTGTCGAAGATCGGGGACAT
>NZ_JBEYJA010000154.1:0-1878 GCF_040703815.1 Streptomyces sp. NPDC006743
TCGCCGGGTTCGAAGGAGAAGACGTCGACGCTGTTGTCGGCCGGTCCCAGGCCGCCGACACCGAGGGGGAGCGCCGGGTGGAGCGCGACCGTGCCGGCGCCGTTGGAGCTGAGCAGCAGCGGTGGCGGGTGACCGCAGCTGATGACCTGGGTGATGTTGTCCTCGTCGGGGATCTCCACCAGCAGCGCCGTGGCGAAGCGTTCCTCGACTTCCGCGGTGCGCCCCAGGTGGGCCAGGTTCCGGGTGACGCTCTGTTCCAGGGCGGTGGCCAGCGTCGGCAGGGTGGCGTGCTGGTGGGTGGCTTCCCGGAAGGCGCTGATGAGCAGGGCTGCCTCGCCGATGGCGGGCAGGCCTTTGCCGCGTACGTCGCCGATCATGATGCGGGTGCCGGTTTCGGTGGTGGTGGCGGCGTAGAGGTCGCCGCCGATCTGGGCGTCGTCCTCGGCGGCGAGGTAGAGCACGGCGATCCGCACGCAGCCGAGCTGGTCGGGCAGCGGCCACAGCAGGGCGTGCTGGGTGGCCTCGGCGATGGTGCGGATGCGGGCCAGCTGGCGGCTGCGGCGCTCCCGTACCACGCAGAAGAAGACGACCATGGCGGACAGCACCGCCAGGGCGAGGATCTGCACCAGCACGTTGCGTGTCGTCAGCACGTCGAAGCGCCAGCCGATGTACGCCTGCGCGCCCACGGCGAGCAACCCGATCAGCGCGGTCGTCCAGGCATCGGCGAAGTAGGCGGTGACGGCGGGAGCGACGACCAGCAGCGGACTGAGGTGGATGTCCTCGGGCACATACTGGTCCACTGCCGTGATCACCACGATGAGCGCGACGGGGATCGCCAGCAGCGCATGACTCGGCTTCCGCAGGTAAGGCAGGAAGTCCTGCTCGATCCGCACCTACCCCACATTGCCACGGGTCCGGGTGGCAGGCGAGGGCTTCGCGCGGGGAGCACCGTGCGTGTCCCCGCGCCGCCTTCGCTGCCCGGCGCCAGGGCAGCGGGAGATGATCAGCAGTGGCGGCTCTCGGGTTCGCGGACGGCATCGGACCAGTCGACGCCGAGGGTCTGCGCGAGGTGTCCCAGTGCCTCGCGGGTGCGGCCGAAGACGGTGAGTTCGCTGAGGTAGTCGCTGCACGGGTCGTGGCGGACGGTGGGCGGCCACCCGGGATTGGTCTCGTACCGCTCGGACCGGTCGGCGAACGAGTTGAACGGCAGGTCCCACCATTCGTCCAGTGCCGCAGGTACCGGGATCCGGGGGTCGACGCTCTCCGGCTGGTCCTCCTCCGGTCCGCCCTGATGCGCCGCCTTCAGCCCGGCGAGGTACTCCTTGTGGGGATCGGGCGCCTCCCGTTCCCGGCACTCGCCGCCCGTCGGCACGTACCCCCACTGCTCCTGGAACTCCCGCAGCAGCTCCCAGCGCGGCCCGGTCGCCGCCATGTCCGCCTCGCCGGAGGGCCGTACGCTCTCCAGTCGCTCCCGGAACCGCCCGTAATCGATGATCTCCGCCACGACCGTGAGCCTAGCTGGGCGGCTGGTGGTGGCGGCACGGCAGCGACGGGCGGTGGCTCGGCGGGGCGCCGCACACGTCGGCCGACGGGGGCCGCCGGTCCGCGGGAGACGGCCCGTCCGCAGGGCACCGCCCGTCCGCGGCAGACGGCCCGTCCGCAGGGCACCGCCCGTCCGCGGCAGACGGCCCGTCCGCAGGGCACCGCCCGTCCGCGGCAGACGGCCCGTCCGCGGAGCACCGCCCGTCCGCGGAGCACCGCCCGTCCGCGGAGCACCGCCCGTCCGCGGAGCACCGCCCGTCCGCGGGGGACGCCGGTTTGGCGGGCGGCCCGAGCGGGATACCCATCGCACATGATCCCCTCCCGGGTCGAGGAGAC
>NZ_JBEYJA010000155.1:0-1498 GCF_040703815.1 Streptomyces sp. NPDC006743
GCTCCGCTACAAGGACCTTCCGGCGCCTTGCGATCGCACGCACCGGACGCCGCGAGCTGATCGGGCTCTCCTCTTTTCCGCAGCTCTAACTGGTCTTATACGCAGAGCGTATTACCTGCATCGGAACAATCATTGGACTGCGCGCTCTTCGTAGCCGCACCGTGGTGACCATGACATCGGACAGCGTGACACCGTTTCGTATCCACATCCCGGACAGTGCCCTGGCGGATCTGAAGGACCGGCTCCGCCGGGTACGCCTTCCCGGCCGGGAGACGGCACCGGACAACAGCCAGGGGGTGCAGCGGGAGCGCCTCGAGGAGCTGCTGGAGTACTGGGCCCACGGGTACGACTGGCGCGATCTGGAGCGGCGGCTCAACGACCTGGGCCAGTTCCGCACGACCATCGACGGTCTCGGCCTCCACTTCATGCACGTGCGCTCGCCCCGCCCCGACGCCACCCCCCTGTTGCTGCTGCACGGATGGCCGGGCTCGTTCCTGGAGTTCCTCGGGACCGTCGCCCCGCTCACCGGGTACGGCTTCCACCTCGTCGTCCCCTCGATGCCCGGCTACGGCTTCTCCGACCAGCCCGACTCGACAGGCTGGGACCCGGACCGGATCGCCCGCGCCTACGGCGTGCTCATGCGGCGCCTCGGCTATGACTCCTACCTGGCCCAGGGCGGCGACTGGGGCGGTGTCGTCGCGACCCGCATGGGGGCGCAGCGGCCGCCGGGCCTGCGTGCGATCCACGTCAACTTCCCCGAATTCCTCGCCGCACCACCGGCCGGCGACGCCCCGACCCCGCAGGAGAAGGCCGCACTCGAGCAGGGCAGCCGCTTCCTCGCCGTCCATTCCGGGTACCACGTCGTGCAGCGCACCCGGCCGCAGACCATCGGCTACGCCCTGACCGACTCCCCGGCCGGGCAGGCCGCCTGGATCTACGAGAAGTTCCTCGACTGGGCCGGGCCCGACGCCCTCACCCCCGACGAGATCCTCGACCACATCTCCCTGTACTGGTTCACCGGCACCGCCGCTTCCTCCGCCCGCCTGTACTGGGAGTACGCGCGGCAGCCGCTCGCCCTGACCGAGCTGGACCTTCCCGTCGGGGTCAGCGTCTTCCCGGACGAACTGACGCGAACCCCGCGCGTCTGGGCCGAGCGCGCCTATCACGACCTGCGCTACTTCAACGACGACATCCCCGCGGGCGGCCACTTCGCCGCCCTGGAGCAGCCCGAGCTGTTCGCCGAGGAGATCGTCAGGTTCGCGCGGACGGTGGCCGCGTGAAGACGGCCGTGATCACCGGGGGCACGGACGGTACCGGGCGCGGCCCCGCCCGTCTCCACCGACAGCGTGGGGACCGGGGCGTGCTCGTCGGGACCGGCGAGGCCAAGGCCGAGCCCGGCGTCTGGTTCATCCGGGCCGACCTGGAACTCGTCGACGAGAACGGGGGGCTGACCGACCGGCTCTCCACCGATCCGGCCGTGCTCGACTTCGGCGGCGCC
>NZ_JBEYJA010000156.1:0-1482 GCF_040703815.1 Streptomyces sp. NPDC006743
CTTGGGTTCAAGGGGTCGTCGCAACACCACTCGGTTTTAGGTGGTGAGTAGATCACGAAGACGCTCGGCTGGGGTATCCCAGCCGAGCGTCTTGCGTGGGCGGCCGTTGAGTTCCTGGGCGACGTGTTCGAGGTCTTGGGGACTGTGGACGCTCAGGTCGGTGCCCTTGGGGAAGTACTGCCGCAGCAGCCCGTTCGTGTTCTCGTTCGAGCCGCGTTGCCAGGGCGATGCCGGGTCGCAGAAGTAGACGGGCATGCCGGTGGCCATGCTGAACTGCTTGTGGCGTGCCATCTCGCTGCCCTGGTCCCAGGTGAGGGAACCGCGCAGGTGGGCGGGCAGGGTCTGGATCGTGGCGACCAGGCCGTCGCGGACAGTCTCGGCGTCGTGGGCTCCGCCCGGCAAGTGGACCAGCATGGTGTAGCGGGTGCTGCGCTCGACGAGGGTGGCGATCGCGGAGCGACCGCCTGCGCCGATGATCAGGTCGCCTTCCCAGTGACCGGGTACGGCCCGGTCCTCGATGTCGGCGGGGCGGTCGCTGATCATCACCATCGGGTCGATGAACCGTGGGGTGCGCCGCTCGGGGTCCCGGCGTGGTTTGCGGCGGGTCCGGCCGGAACGGACGGCCGCCTGCACTTCCCGTTTCAGGCCGCCGCGGGCCTGGAAATACAGCGCCTGGTAGACCGTCTCCACGCTCACCCGCATGCTCTCGTCGTCGGGATGCTCTCTCAGTAGAGCGTGGCAGATCTGCTCCGGCGACCACCGTCTGCGCAGTCCGTCCCGGACGAAGCGGCGCAGCCGTCCCTCGCGCAGCAGTTTGCGCTCCTTGGGGCGAGGCCTGCGGGCGGCGGCCGCGCGGTGGGCCGCGTAGGGCTGGTAGCCCTCGGTGCCCACGTTCGTGTCGATCTCCCGCTTGACCGTGCTCGCCGGCCGTCCCAGGGCTCGTCCGATCGCCCGCAGCGAGAGGCCCGCCGCATACAGATCGCGGATCCGTTCGCGCTCGGCCAGTGTCAGGAACCGCGGGTGAAGCTGCTTCTCCAGGGCCGTCAGGCCCACCGGTGCCGTGGTCACACCGGACATCGTGACGGTCCCCGCCGCGTAGTCGATACGGCGGCCGTCGGCGTAGGTGCGTGTGGTGCCGCTCTTCTTGACGCCCCAGTCCCAGTCCTTGGCCGTGCGCTCGTTCACGCCGACCTGCCGGGCCGCGACCCGGCGTGCGACACCGGCGGCCCGAAGCCGCTCGTACTCGTCCCGCCCGGGATGACGGCGCGGCGGACGAACCGAGTTCCGTCCGGTTTTGCGGGCCCAGCCGAAAGCGGTGTTCCGGTTCACTCCCAGCTCACGTGCCACCACGGACACGTTTCCCACCGCATCCAACCGCGCAAGGAAACGCTCCCGCAGCCCCGAAAGATCATCGCGCCCAACGGCCACGGTCCTCGCAACTCCCACAGATCGCGGGTGTTGCGAGGACCGTTAGAACCCAAG
>NZ_JBEYJA010000157.1:0-1445 GCF_040703815.1 Streptomyces sp. NPDC006743
GCTCTACCTTTCTGATCATGGGTTGACCCCAGCCATTCGTAGGGTTGTGGCACCCAGGGGAGTGGGGTGTGGCTCTCAGCTCGGCTGCCGTCCATGGCTTCGGAGGCTTGGCCGCCCCGCTCCCCACGACGACTCGGCCGCCGATTGGGAAGTGCGAGATGGTCGCTGCGTAGAGCAATGCCGGCGAGGTCGTCCGTGGTGCGCAAGGCAGGAACGACTTCGGGAGCACGATGAGCCGGATATGGGCGGGGATCGACTGCGGCAAGACGCACCACCACTGCGTCGCCATGGACGTAGACGGGAAGACCCTGTTGTCTCGCCGGGTGGCCAACGACGAGCCGGAGCTCCTCCAGCTCCTGGGCGATGTCCTCGACATCGCGGACGGCCACGAGGTGACGTGGGCGCTCGATATGACGGGCGGCGAACCTGCTCTGCTGATCGCGGCCCTGATCAACCACATGCAGGAGCTGCTGTACATCCCGGGCCGCATGGTGAACCGCGCGTCCGACGCCTACCGCGGCGAGGGCAAGACCGATGCCCGTGACGCCAGGATCATCGCCGACCAGGCACGCATGCGTCGCGATCTCCAACCCATCCGTCCCGGCGACGAGGCCACGATCGAACTGGGGCTGCTGACCGGCCGCCGCATCGACCTGGTCGCCGAACGGACCCGCACCATCAACCGGCTCCGCTCGGTGCTGACCAGCATGTTCCCCGCTCTGGAGCGGGCTATGGAACTCACCAACGCTGGACCACTGGTCCTCCTCACCGGCTACCAGACCCCGGCTGCCCTGCGCCGGATCGGCACGAGCCGGCTGACGACCTGGCTGCGCAATCGCAAGGTCCGTGGAGCCGCGAACCTGGCCAAGGCAGCCGTGGAGGCCGCCGAGCGTCAGCACACTGCGGTCGCCGGTGAGAAGGTCATCGCGCAGATGGCCCACACCCTGGCGAAGGAGGTGATCGCCCTCAACGAGAAGATCGCCGAGACGGAGAAGCTCATCGAGGGCAGGTTTCGCGAACACGAACTCGCCGAGATAGTCCTCAGCATGCCGGGCATGGGCCCCAAGCTCGGCGCCGAGTTCCTGGTCGCGGTCTGCGGCAGCCTGGACGCCTTCTCCACCGCCGACCGGCTCGCGGCCTTCGGCGGCGTCGCTCCCGCCCCGCACGACTCCGGCAAGACCAGCGGCAACCTGCGCCGCCCGCAGCGCTATCACCGGCGCCTGCAACACGTCTTCTACACATCCGCGCTGGTCAGCTCCTGGAGCGATCCCAACTCCAAGCGGTTCTACGACCGTAAGAGGGCTGAGGGGAAGAGCCACATCCAGGCCGTGCTGGCTCTCGCCCGCCGACGCGTCAACGTGCTGTGGGCTCTGATCCGCGACCGACGGTGCTATCAAGTCGTACCGCCCGTCACCGCAGCGGCTTGACAACTTCATTGGGAAGCC
>NZ_JBEYJA010000158.1:0-1429 GCF_040703815.1 Streptomyces sp. NPDC006743
GGTCACGTCCGCTGGAGTGGTGTATCGACGGCCACTCGGTGATCTCGTCTTTGAGGCTATGCGGTGAGTTCGGTGGGCAGGACGGTGTCGTCGGTTTCTGACTCGATCGGGTGGAGTCGGGCCTTGGCGAGGAGTTCGCGGCCCATGTAGCGGCGGGCTTCGGTCCACTCGTCGTTCTGCTCTGCCAGGACCGCGCCGACGAGCCGGATGACGGCGGTGCGGTCGGGGAAAATGCCGACCACGTCGGTGCGGCGCCGGATCTCCTTGTTGAGCCGCTCCTGCGGATTGTTCGACCAGATCTGCCGCCAGATCTCCCGCGGGAAGGCCGTGAACGCCAGCAGGTCGTGCTGGGCGGCGTCCAAGTGGGCTGCAGCCTTGGGGAACTTGGCTTCCAGCGCGTCCAGGACGTGCCGCATCTGTGCTTGGACCGCGTCAGTGTCGGGCTGTTCGAAGACCGTCCGCAGCAGCGTGGCCACCCAGGGCTGGGCCGACTTCGGGACCTGGCTCAGCAAGTTCCTCGCGTAGTGGGTGCGGCAGCGCTGCCACGAGGCGCCGGGCAGCACTGCGCCGACCGCGTCCACCAGGCCGGCATGGGCGTCGGAAATGACAAGCTGGACGCCGGACAGGCCGCGGGCGATCAGGGAACGCAGGAAGGCCAGCCAGCCGGCGCCGTCCTCGGCGGTGGCCACGTCCAGGCCGAGGATCTCGCGGTGCCCGTCGGCGTTGACGCCGACCGCGACCAGGGCGTGGACGTTGACGATGCGACCACCCTCGCGGACCTTCTGCGTGAGGGCGTCGACCCAGACGAACGAGTACGGGCCCGCGTCCAGGGGACGGTTACGGAAGGCGGTGACCTGCTCGTCCAGGTGCTTGGCCATCGCACTGACCTGGGACTTCGACAGCTGCGTCACCCCGAGGGACTCGGCGAGCTTCTCCACTCGGCGGGTGGAGACACCGAGCAGGTAGGCGGTGGCGACCACCGAGATCAGGGCCTGTTCGGCCCGGCGGCGGCGCTCGAGAAGCCAGTGCGGGAAGTAGCTGCCCTGCCTCAGCTTGGGAACGGCGAGCTCGACGGTCCCGGCGCGGGTGTCCCACTCGCGCGGGCGGTAGCCGTTGCGGTGGTTGACGCGTTCGTCGCTGACCTGCCCGTATTCGGCGTTGCAGAGGGCGTCGGCCTCGGCGGACATGAGGGCGTCGGCGAATGTCTTGATCATCGCGCGCAGCAGATCAGGACTCGCCGCGGCGAGGTTGTTCTCG
The DNA here is from genome assembly GCF_040703815.1 of Streptomyces sp. NPDC006743. NCBI lineage: Bacteria > Bacillati > Actinomycetota > Actinomycetes > Kitasatosporales > Streptomycetaceae > Streptomyces > Streptomyces sp. NPDC006743. Next base: position 1,258 of record NZ_JBEYJA010000158.1, read on the forward strand.
GCGAGGGCGTGCAGGGGCAGACTGTCGGGTGCGGTCATCGTGCTGATCTCCTTCGAGGCTTCGACACTTCGAAGATCAGCCGGTGGCCGTTCGTCTATGCGGGCTTCATCTCGATGCCGGAGCAAACCCCCGGATCAGGTCGAACCCGTACACCACTTCCCTGGACGCAACC
>NZ_JBEYJA010000159.1:0-1409 GCF_040703815.1 Streptomyces sp. NPDC006743
CTAGTACTGCAACGGTGTTTGCTGTGACTGATGGCCGGGTCGGTCGTTGGTGTGGTTATGGGTGGGGACCTTGCTGATGTCAGGTTGTGGGCGAGTGAACTGGACGCAGTGCATGAGCGGTTCGTGCACCGTTTCAGCAGGTCGGAGCCGCGTGAGTCGGCACTGGCCTATATGCGTGGTCTGATTGCTCCGCTGCAGCGGAAGAACGGCTGGACGCTGGCGGAGGAAGCCGGTCATGCGGGCCCGGACCGCATCCACCGGATGCTGAACCGGATCGAGTGGGACGCCGACGAGGTACTCGACGACGTGTGTCAGTACGTGGTCGACAACCTCGGCGACCCCGACGCCGTCCTGGTCGTGGACGACACGGGCTTCCTGAAGAAGGGAACGCGGTCGGCCGGGGTGCAGCGGCAATACTCCGGCACCGCCGGACGCACGGAGAACTGCCAGGTCGGCGTCTTCCTCGCCTATGCAACCGACCGCGGGCGGACACTGATCGACCGGCGTCTGTATCTGCCCACCTCCTGGACCGACGACCGCGAAAGATGCCGCCGGGCCGGCATCAGCGATGAGGTCGCCTTCGCAACCAAGGTGGCCATGGCCAAGGCGATGGTCCGCCGCGCCATCAAGGACAAGATCCCGTTCCGGTGGGTGACCGCCGATGCCGCCTACGGCTTCTCCAAGGGCTGGCGGTCCGAGCTGGAACAGGCCGACGTCTTCCACGTCATGGCCACCACCCGGCACGACACCGTGGTCACCCGCTGGGCGATCGACCACCCCGTCCACGACCTGTTCAACGGCCTTGCCCGGCAGAAATGGAAGCGGCGTTCCTGCGGCAGCGGAGCTCACGGCCTGCGGATCTACGACTGGGCCCGCGTCGAAGTCAGGCCGTGGCACCGGCACGACCGCCGTCACTGGGTGATCGCCCGCCGCAGCGTCGCCCGCCCGCAGGAGATCTCGTACTACATCGCCTACTGCCCCGCTGAGACCACACTCGACCAGCTGATCCGCGTCGCGGGCAGCCGATGGGCCATCGAGGAGTGCTTCCAGAGCGCGAAACAGGAATGCGGTCTGGACGACTACCAGGTCCGCCGCTACCCCGGCTGGCACCGCCACATGACCCTGGCCATGGCCGCCCACGCCTGCCTGACCGTCCTGCGGGCCCGCGAGCTGGATGCCGGGAAAGCAGAAACGGATCCTCCCAGCTCATCCACCTCAGCCTCGCCGAGATACGACGGCTGATCACCCGCCTCACCGACCGCCGGCCCACACCCGTCGAGCACGTCCTGCACTGGTCGACCTGGCGCCGCAAACGACAACACCAGGCCCGCACCAGCCACTACAAACGACGCGGCCACAGCCCCTGAGCTGCCCAGCACTCAGAACAAGCACCGTTGCAGTACTAGGGC
>NZ_JBEYJA010000160.1:0-1379 GCF_040703815.1 Streptomyces sp. NPDC006743
GCTCCCGCAGCCCCGAAAGATCATCGCGCCCAACGGCCACGGTCCTCGCAACTCCCACAGATCGCGGGTGTTGCGAGGACCGTTAGAACCCAAGTGGGACGGGGTGCCGGGCCGGTGTCCGCCGGGCGGGTGAGCTGGTTGAAGATCCAACAGGACGCTGTGTCGTTGAACGTGCACCATGAGTGAAAGTCTCGAGCGCCGTGAACGGGACGCGTGCCTCGCGTGCGCGGTCACCGCCCCGACCGTCGGGGAAACGTGCCCATCGAGCGCTCCCGAAAGGTGAACGGCGCCATGCTGCTACCTGCCAAAGCCGAAGTAGCCCGGCATCTGCGGCACTACCGGGTGTGGGAACGCGCGATGCTCGCGTCTCCCGACGACCGCCGGGTGCGGGCCACCTTCGAGGACTCGGGCTACACGCTGTGCGTGCTGATGGGCAAGCGCTGCGCGCGGGAGGCGGCGGACGCGGCCGAGCGCTACCTGCGCACCAACCTCGTCACCTACCTGCGGGAACAGGGCACCGGCCGGCCGCACGTCGGCGTGGTCCCGGGACGGACCCGGCGCCGGCCGGCGAAGGACCGGCGCTCCCGGGCCGGCGCGTAGGGCCACACACCGTCCCCCCGCCCCACCGGGGGGGACGACCGCACCGCGACAGACCGAGAAGTACCTGGTTCCCGGCCGGGCGTGAGCCCGGCCTCAAGCACGGTGGAGGTGACACCCATGAGTTCGACCCCGAGTCATGTCCCGCTCGTCGGCCGCATTCCCGTACGGGACGTGCGCCCGGCCGTCGAGTGCGGCAGGCGACCGGCCAAGGCGGTGGTGGGTGAGACGTTCCAGGTCACCGCCACCGTGTTCCGCGAGGGCCACGACGCCGTCGCGGCCAACGTGGTCCTGCGCGATCCCGGGGGCCGTCCGGGCCCGTGGACGCCGATGCGGGTGCTGGCGCCGGGCAGCGACCGCTGGGGCGCGGAGGTCACACCGGACGCGACCGGACGCTGGACCTACCACGTGGAGGCATGGAGCGACCCCGTCGCCACCTGGCGGCACGTCGCGCACATCAAGGTCCCGGCCGGCATCGACGCCGGACTGGTGCTGGAGGAGGGTGCCGAGCTGCTCAGCCGTGCGGCGGCCGGGGTGCCCAAGGGGCCGCAGCGCGAGACGGTGCTCGCGGCCGTCCGGGTGATGAACGACGACTCCCTGCCGGTGATGACCCGGTGGGCGGCGGCGCTGACGCCGGAGGTGGACGCGGTCCTGGCCCGCCACCCGCTGCGCGAGCTGGTCACCGCTTCCGAGCCGCTGTCCCTCCAGGTCGAACGCGAACGCGCCCTGTACGGCGCCTGGTACGAGTTCTTCCCCCGCTCCGAAGGCACCCCCGAACAGCC
>NZ_JBEYJA010000161.1:0-1356 GCF_040703815.1 Streptomyces sp. NPDC006743
GAGTCGTCGCCGGTAGTGGCAGTGGCGGGCGACGACCTGGTGTCTGCGGCGCCAGCGTGACCAGTTCAGCATGTGTGCGCGAAGCGACCGGCCTGTTCGGTGGTTGTCGGCGAGGCGAGGCGCCAGGAGCCGGCGGACTTCTGCCACGGTGAGCGGAGCCAGGGGGCCGGAAGCGTTTCTGCAGCCCCCTTTGCCGCGGTGTCGGCCGCCATGACCGCGAGGTAGGCATGGGCGAACATCGCCAGGGTGATGTGCCGATACCAGCCGACGTAACGGCGGACCTCGTACTGGTCCAGGCCGCACTCGTTCTTCGCGGCCTGGAAGCACTCCTCGATCTGCCAGCGCATGCCCGCGACCCGAACCAGGTCGGTCACCACGGTCTCCAGTGGGGCGTAGGCGAGGAAGTAGGCGATCTCCTCGGGCCTGCTCAGGCTGCGGCGAGCCAGTGCCCACCGACGACGGACCGGGACCTCGCCCTGGTAGTCGAACTCGGACACCGTGGGCAGTCCCAGTGCCGCCCAGTGGTAGAGGCGCGGCCCCTTGGCCCCGTCGCCGCATGAGATCGGCTCCCATGCCTCCGCGGGAGCCTGAGCGAAGAGGTGGTCGATGCGCGGGCCGAAGACCTGCTGGGACTTGGGCACCGCGAGCACGTAGCCGAGACCGGACTGCTCCAGCAGACGGCGGAAGCGCCCCTCCTGCCCGTAAGCGGCGTCCGCGGCCACCCAGGCCAGGGGGAGATCGGAGGCCAGGGCACGTAGTACGAGGCGCTTGGCCAGCTCTCCCTTGGTGGCGAAGCCGCGCTCGTCGGGAACTTTCGCCGCCCGGCAGCGCTCACGGTCGTCCGTCCACGACCTGGGCAGATACAGTTCCCGGTCCACCAAAGCGCGGCCGATGCTGGTGGCGTAGGCGGCGAAGACACCGATCTGGCAGTTCTCGGTGCGGCCGGCGGTGCCGGAGTATTGGCGCTGCACTCCGGCCGATGTGGTGCCCTTCTTGATGAAACCGGTGTCATCGATGACGAGCACCCCGCCGTCATCACCGAGGTGCTGGGCGACGTATGACTGCAGGTCGTCGCGGACATCGTCGGCGTCCCAGGTTGCTCCGTTCAGCAACCGCTGGAATCCGTCGGGGGTGCGGTGTCCGGCGAACTCGGCCAGTTGCCAGCCGTTCTTGCGGCCGACGGGGGCGAGCAGGCCCCGCACATAGTCCCGCATCCGGCGCCGCAGGTCGGCACGGCTGAACCGGTGGCCGATGCAGAGGAAAAGGTCGTCGAGTTCTCGTTCCCACGCCGCGTCCGCATGTTCGTCGATCACGCTGGGAGACTGTCCGTATCACAGCCCAGCCATTTCCCCGCCT
>NZ_JBEYJA010000162.1:0-1326 GCF_040703815.1 Streptomyces sp. NPDC006743
CGCGGGAGGCGGGATCGTGGAGGGCGGCGAACGCGGAGAGGAACATCGCGCGTTTGAGCTGGCGGTTCCCGCCTCTGGGGGCGTGTTCGCCGTGGATCGAGGTTCCCGACGATTTGGTGGCCGGGGCGAGGCCGGCGTAGGAGGCCAGGTGGGCCGCGCTCGGGAACGAGCTGCCGTCGCCGATGGTGGCCAGGAGGACTGCGGCGGTCCTGACGCCGATGCCGGGCATCGAGGTCAGGACCTGGGAAAGAGGGTGGGCCTCCAGCAGGGCTTCGATCTGGGCTTCCAGTGCCCGGCGTTGGTCGTGGACGGCGGCGAGCGACTTGGCCAGCGACGGCACGATCACGTCCAGGGTGCCTGTGCCTGGGACGACGACGGTCTGTTCGTCGAGGGCGTCGAAGATGTCGTCGACGAGCCGCTGGGCCATGCGGGGCGCTTTGGGCCGGATGACCTCGACGAGTTTGCGGCGGCCGGCCTTGCGCAGGGCGGCGGGGGATCCGTAGCGCTCCAGGAGCCAGGTGATGGCGGGGTGGTCCAGACGGGGGCCCAGGACGCGTTCCAGCGAGGGGTGGAACTGGGTGAGCAGGCCGCGGATGCGGTTCGAGGTGCGGTTGGCCTCTCCGGCCAGGTCCTGGTCGAAGCCGACCAGCATGGTCAGCTCTGCGGTGATCTCGTCAGCCAGTTCCAGCGAGCGCAGGGTGTGGGGCATGGTGCGGGAGGCGTCCGCGATAACAGCTGCGTCGCGGGCGTCGGTCTTGGCCTCGCCCGGGTAGAGGTCGGCGATCCGGCGCATCGCAAGGCCGGGCAGGTAGGCGACCTGGCAGCCCGTGTCGCGGGCGACGGTCAGCGGCAGGGCGCCGATGGAGGCGGGCTGGTCCACGACCACCAGGACGGTGCCGAACTTGGCCTTGAGCTTGTCGAAGACGGCCCGCAACTGGGGTTCGCCGTTCGGCAGGGTTTTGTCGAAGACCTTCTTCCCGGCCGGGGTGAGTCCGTGGCCGTGGTGGTTGCTCTTGCCGACGTCCAGGCCGAGGAAGACGCCCACCGCGTCTATGTCGATCACCGTGCCCCCACATGCGTCGATGCCGTGCCGGCCTCGAAGGCGGGGCCGTTCGCGCGCATCCACGTTATGCAGACCTGCCGCCCGCAAGTGGCCCGGCATTGCGCCGGGCCGGGCAGTGGCCAGACCTCTGATCAGCGTCTCCGACGGCACCCCTCGGGCCCGGCGACACCACCCCCCAGGTCATCCACTCGACAGGGGGCAACAGTCATACCGGGCCCGGAGGCCAGCGGCCCTCTTGCAGGACCGCGAAGAAGATAACGGGG
>NZ_JBEYJA010000163.1:0-1285 GCF_040703815.1 Streptomyces sp. NPDC006743
AGCCAGTAGTGTCGGCGTTGGAAGGCGTAGGTGGGGAGTTCGGTGTGGTGGGCGTCAATCCCGGCGAACAACTCCGGCCAGTCGACCGCCACCCCGGCGGTGAACAACGCACCCAGCCCCGCCAGCACCGCCTCGACCTCGCCACGACCATGACGCAGACTCGGCACCGCCGTGATGTCCTGACCGTCCAGACACTCCCGCACCGACCCGGTCAGCACCCCGTCCGGACCCAGCTCGACAAACCGCGTCACACCCCGCTCACGCAACCGCGCAACCGTGTCGGCGAACCGCACCGTGTCACGCACATGCCGCACCCAGTACTCCGGATCCGCCATCGCCCCGTTCACAGTCCCCCCACCCGGCGGCCGGAAATCCAACCCCGCCACCACCGCACGGAAATCGTCCAGCATCGGCTCCATCAACGCCGAATGAAACGCATGACTCACCACAAGCCGCTTCGTCCGGCACCCCCGCTCGGACAACCGCCGCACAACCCCCTCGACCGCGGCCCCCTCCCCCGACACCACCACCGACCCCGGACTGTTCACCGCCGCGATCGACACCCCACCACCCGACTCGGCCACCACCGGCGCCACCACGTCCTCACCCGCGGCAACCGCCACCATCACCCCACCGGGCGCCAGCCCCTGCATCAACCGGCCCCGCGCAGTCACCAACGCACACGCATCCGCCAGCGACAACACCCCCGACACATGAGCCGCGGCAACCTCCCCCACAGAATGACCCGCCACAAAATCCGGAACCACACCCCACGACCCGAACAACCGGAACAACGCCACCTCAACCGCGAACAACGCCGGCTGCGCGAACTCCGTCGAATCCAGAAGCCCCCCAGCACCCTCCTCACCGAAAACAGCCGACCTCACCACCGGATCCAACAACTCACACACCCGATCAAAAGCAGCCGCGAACACCGGAAACCGCCCATACAACTCCCGGCCCATCCCCACCCGCTGCGAACCCTGACCGGAGAACACCACCGCCACACGACCCCGACCCACCACACCAGCCCCAGACCCAACCCCAGACCCAGCGCCGGCCCCGGCCTCACCCCCGGCAACAACCGCCAACCGATCCAGCAACTCCTCCCGCCCCGACGCAACCACCACCGCCCGATCCCCATGCACAGCACGACCAACCGCCAACGAATACGCAACATCCGCCAACACCACATCCGGCCGCTCCGCCACAAACGACCGCAAACGAGCAGCCTGACCACACAACGCCCCCGACCCACGACCCGACAACACAAACGGCAACACCG
>NZ_JBEYJA010000164.1:0-1209 GCF_040703815.1 Streptomyces sp. NPDC006743
CCGCGGGACGTGTGTCCCGCGGCGGGCGGGGCGGACGGCTGACTGGCTGGGGACATGTCCGGTCCTCGTTTCATCGGCGAGCGGAAGGAGGCGCGGCGGCGGGATCAGGACGCTGTCCCGGAGCGGCGCGGCTCGAGCGCGAAAACCGTAAGTTGATCGGTTTCTGCTCGTCAAGAGGTCGTGCGGAGCGGAATCGGCCGACGGGGCCCGCTCCTTACTCCCCGGTAGGCGGTCTTGACAGTGAAAACCGATCACCTTATGGTTTTTAGGTCGTCCGGCCGTCGACGCGGCTCACCAGCACCGGCCCGGAAGTCCTCCACACACCGTCAGCGAGCGGCCCGTCGTGGCAGCCTGGAAGCAGCGGCCCGGCCCCGCCCCGCCTCACGAGACCTCGACAGGTGCGCCGAATGACCCACCAGACCCCACCGCCCGCGGCCCAGCATCCGGCGCCGCCGCAGCTCACCCTCGCCGAGAAGGCGGCTCTGACCAGCGGTGCCGGCGACTTCGTCACCACCGCCGTCGCCCGCTGCGGCATCCCGGCGGTCGCCCTGTCCGACGGCCCGCACGGGCTGCGGCTGCCGAAGGAGAGCGGCGACGGCGGACAGCTCGACCTGCACAGCGCCGCTCCCGCCACCTGCTTCCCGCCCGCCACGGCGCTCGGCAGCAGCTGGGATCCGCAGCTCGCCCGCCGCGTCGCCGGCGCGATCGCCGCGGAGGCCCGCGCCCACGGCATCCACGTCGTGCTCGGGCCCGGCGTCAACATCAAGCGGTCACCGCTGTGCGGCCGCAACTTCGAGTACTTCTCCGAAGACCCCCTGCTGTCGGCCGAGATGGGCGGCGCGATGGTCCGCGGGCTGCAGGAGGCGGGCGTCGGGGCGGCCCTCAAGCACTACGCCGCCAACAACCAGGAGACCGACCGCATGCGGGTCAGCGCCGACGTCGACGAGCGTCCGCTGCGCGAGATCTATCTACGGGCCTTCGAACGCATCGTCCGCCGTGACCGCCCCTGGTCCGTCATGGCCTCCTACAACGGCGTCAACGGCGTCCCGCTGACCGAGAACACCCGGCTGCTCACGGACATCCTGCGCACCGAGTGGGGCTTCGAGGGCATCGTCATGTCCGACTGGGGCGCCGTGCGCGACCGGGTCGCCGCGCTGCGCGCCGGACTCGACCTCCAGATGCCGGGCACGCACGGGCGCACCGACCGCC
>NZ_JBEYJA010000165.1:0-1168 GCF_040703815.1 Streptomyces sp. NPDC006743
TACTGAGGTTGAACTCGTGGTGTCGTAGGGGCTGACGGGCGCCAGTCCTCTGCGATATCACCGGGGCATGCGGTATCCACAAGGGGGCGGTCTGACCGCCGAACGGCAGCAGTTCCGCGAGGGGTTACGGCTCCAGGCGGCCGAGCGGTTCGCCCGGGGCGAGGCGAGCTCGGTGATCGCCAAGGACCTGCGCGTCAGCGTCCGGTCGGTGCAGCGGTGGCGGCAGGCGTGGGACGAGGGCGGTCCGCGCGCTCTGCGGTCGCAGGGACCTGCGTCGCTGCCGAGACTGAGCGAGAAGCAGTTCGCGCAGTTGGAGGCGGAGCTGGCCAAGGGGCCGGCCGCGCACGGCTGGGAGGACCAGCGGTGGACGCTGGCGCGGGTCAAGACGGTGATCGGCCGGCGCTTCCACCTGACCTACACGATCCAGGGCGTGCGCAAGCTCCTGGTACGTAATGGCTGGTCGTGCCAGGTGCCAGCCCGACGTGCACTCGAGCGGGACGACGAGGCGGTAGCCGGGTGGGTCAAGGAGGTGTGGCCCTGCGCGGAAGACTCGCGGCGGTGAGTGGAGCCTGGCTCGTCTTCGAGGACGAGGCCGGATTCTCCATGACGCCGCCGCAGGCGAAGACCTGGTCACAGCGCGGCCGGACCCCCATCGTGCGGGTCCGCGGCCGCTCCCGCAGACGGATCTCCATCGCGGCGCTGACCTGCTACAAACCCGGCCACCGCTCAAGGCTGATCTACCGGCCACGCCGGGACGACGGCAGACGGAACGGACGCAAGAGCTTCTCCTGGCGCGACTACCGGGACCTGTTGATCGCCGCCCACCAGCAGCTCGGCGGCCCCATCGTGCTCATCTGGGACAACCTCAACGTCCACAAAGCCGCCGACCTGAGGAAGTTCGCCGAGGCCCGGGACTGGCTGACCATCTACTATTTGCCGCCCTACGCACCCGACCTCAACCCCGTCGAAGGAATCTGGTCCCTCCTGCGACGCGGCTGGCTCTCCAACGTCGCCTTCTCCACCCCCGAACACCTCGTCCAGCGCATCCGAGGGGGCCTACGGCACATCCAGTACCGCAGTCACCTCATAGACGGCTGCCTCACCGAGACCGGCCTGACCATCAGGCCCGCCTGAGCAACTCCACGACATCACGAGTTCAACCTCAGTA
>NZ_JBEYJA010000166.1:0-1162 GCF_040703815.1 Streptomyces sp. NPDC006743
TACTGATCTTTTCGTAAGTTCGGTGGGTGTGGTGGGCGGATGGTCAGGCCGGTATGGGCGAGGAATGACCATGGCAGTCGGGGGTTGGCGTTGATGCGGTGGATGCCTTGCTCGGTGGCGTCGGCGACATCGGCGAGGTGGTCGCCGGCAAGGTTGGCGAGTTCACGCTTCTTGAGCGAGGACCACAGCAGTTCCACCGGGTTCAGCTCGGGAGCGTAGGCGGGTAATCGTTCCAGGGTGAGCCAGTCTTGTTCGGCGACCCAGGCCCGCATCGCCCGGCTTCAGTGGGCGGACAGGCCGTCCCAGACCAGGACCACCCGCTCGCCGCGATAGAACATCTTCACCTGCTCCAGGACCTCGATGAGGCCGGCGGTGTCGTAGCTGCCGGGCTTGAGGTGGAAGCACAGGCGGGCCCCGCGATCGGGGTCGGTGGAGTGGTAGCCCAGGGCTCCGGCCATCGACGCGCGCTTCCAGTTCAGGCGGTGCCGCAGGAGCGGAGTCCGCCCTCGGGGCGAGTAGGTGCGGCGGATCTGAGGGAGCAGGGAGACGCCTGATTCGTCGAGGAAGACGATCCAGGCACGTGTGTTCACGGCCCCTTTTTGATGCGCGGCCACTCGTGCGCGATCCAGCGGGCGATCTCCGACTCGTCCCGCTCGACCGCCCGCCGCTCGGGCCGTTGCAGGCTCCATCCGAGCCGGCCGGTCAGCAGCCGCCACACCGACGCCCTCGACAACACCACCCCCGTTGCCCGGGTGACGACTGCGCCGACCCGTTCCAGGGTCCACAGGTCGGCCTCGAAACCATGAGCCTGGGCACCTTGCTCCAACGCGGCCCGGACCATCTCGACCTGGGTGTCGTCCAGCTTGGGTGGGCGTCCGGTGGCTGCCCGTCTCCGCAGGCCCGAAGCACCGTCTTGCTCCCACACCCGCCGCCAACGCCGCACACTCTCGGCACGTACCCCCACCGCCCTCGCGATCTCCGCATTCGAGACGCCGCCCTCGAACAACTCGACTGCCCGAACACGACGCGCCTCCGCCAACTGAGGCCGCGACAAAGGAGGAAGGGAGGAACCAGCAACCGAAGGGGAAGGTTGGTATGCCACCCCGACAGCCTCCCACCCACACGGCCACCGCACCCACCGAACTTACGAAAAGATCAGTAA
>NZ_JBEYJA010000167.1:0-1160 GCF_040703815.1 Streptomyces sp. NPDC006743
CACATCCGGCCGCTCCGCCACAAACGACCGCAAACGAGCAGCCTGACCACACAACGCCCCCGACCCACGACCCGACAACACAAACGGCAACACCGGCAGTTCACGCGTGGCTGTCGGCGTCGGCCGTCGATCGGCCCTTGCCGGTTCGTTCGGTGGTTCCTGCAGAATGACGTGTGCGTTCGTCCCGCTGATGCCGAACGAGGACACTCCGGCTCGCCGGTGCCCGCCGGTGTCCGGCCATTCTCGTGTCCGGGTCAGCAGCGCCACGCCACCGGAAGACCAGTCCACCTCGGTCGAGGGGTCATCGGCGAACAGGGTTTTGGGCAGGGACCGGTGCTGCAGCGCCATCACCATTTTGATGACCCCGGCGACGCCTGCCGCCGCCTGCGGGTGTCCGATGTTCGCTTTCACCGATCCGAGCCACAGGGGTGAGTCGTCGGTGTGCTCCCGCCCGTAGGTGGCCAGCAGCGCCTGTGCTTCGATCGGGTCGCCGAGCCGCGTACCGGTGCCGTGCCCTTCCACCACGTCGACGTCGGCGGCCGTCAGCCCCGCGTTGGCCAGCGCCTGCCGGATCACCCGCTGCTGCGAGGGGCCGTTGGGGGCCGTCAGTCCGTTCGAGGCCCCGTCCTGGTTCACGGCCGAACCCGCCAGCAGCGCGAGCACCCGGTGCCCGTTGCGCCGCGCGTCGGAGAGCCGTTCCAGCACGACCAGGCCCACGCCCTCGGACCACCCGGTGCCGTCCGCGCCCTCACCGAACGACCGGCACCGGCCGTCCGGAGACAAGCCACGCTGCCGCGCGAACTCCGTGAGGATCATCGGAGTGCCCATAACCGCGACACCGCCGGCCAGCGCGAGCGAGCACTCGCCCGCCCTCAACGCCTGCGCCGCCAGGTGCAGGGCCACCAGTGACGACGAACACGCCGTGTCGACCGTTGTCGCGGGTCCCTCGAAGCCGAACTGGTACGCGATCCGCCCGGACAGGACCCCAGGCGTGGTACCGGTGAGCAGGTATCCGCCGGCGTCCGTGCCCACCGCACCGTATCCGTGCGGTGTTGCTCCCACCACCACGCCGGTCCGGCTGCCGCGCAGTGAGTCCGCGTCGATGCCCGCGCGCTCGAAGGCCTCCCAGGCGACCTCCAGCAACAACCGCTGCTGCGGAT
>NZ_JBEYJA010000168.1:0-1134 GCF_040703815.1 Streptomyces sp. NPDC006743
AGAGGTCGTTTTCTCCCGATGTTTTATCCCGGAATGGGTGTTTGATCCTGGGGTGTCGGGTCGCGCCAGGAGATCGTGTTCTCGCCGGTGAGGCGGCGGGCCATCAGGTCGGTCATGGCCAGCTGGATCATGGCTTCGGAGCGGGTGGGCAGGGTCTCGAAGTCGCGGGCCAGGCGACGGTGGAGCATCAGCCATCCGTAGGTCCGCTCCACGGTCCAGCGTTTGGGCAGTGGGGTGAAGCCTCTGGTTCCGGGTGTGCGTTGGACGATTTCCATGTCGATGCCGAGGGTGGCGGCGTGTTCGACGAGGTGCTGGCGGTAGCCGCCGTCCACCCAGACCTTGCGGACGGTGGGGTGGGCGGCAGCCACCTGGTCGATCAGATCGGTGCCGGCGACGGAGTCCTGCACGCTCGCCGCGGTGACCACGACGGTCAGCAGGAGTCCGATCGTGTCGGTGACGATGCTCCGCTTGCGGCCGACGATCTTCTTTCCGGCGTCGATGCCCTGACTGGAGGCATGAACGCTGGTGGAGGTCTTGACGCTCTGGGCATCGATCACACAGGCCGTTGGTTCGCTGTCACGGCCCTCTTTCTGCCGCAGCAGTCGCCTGAGCAGGCCGTTGAGCTGGGCGAACACCCCTTCCCGCTGCCACCTGGCGAAGTAGCCGTAGACCGTGTTCCAGTGGGGGAAGTCGTGTGGGAGGTAGCGCCACTGCACGCCGGTGCGGTCCACGTACAGGATCGCGTCCATGATGTCGCGCAGGTCGTGCTCGGGCGGACGGCCGAAGTCCAGGGCCCTGCCGCGACGTTCGAAACGCCAGGCTGACAGCACCGGTTCGATCAACTCCCAGCGGGCATCGGACAGATCACTCGGATACGGGCGTCGCGTCGGCATGCTTCCGGCGTACCGCTCCGGACCGAGTGCGCCCAGGCGCACAGCAACGACAACGGAAGCACGCAGGCCGACCGCGAAGGCCGGGCTTTCTGGGATGAGACAGGAACAAGTCTTATCTCGCCTCACCTGCCACCCCGCCAGACCCACAGACGCCGAAGCACACCTGACACCTCACGATTCCCACGACCTCATGCTCCGGTAATCGGTTCATTCCAGTGCAGTCCAGGTGAAAACGACCTCT
>NZ_JBEYJA010000169.1:0-1106 GCF_040703815.1 Streptomyces sp. NPDC006743
CGGCGGCGGATGTCGTTGAGGCGGGTGATGAGGGGGGCGATGGTGCGGCCCTCGCGTTCGGCGGCGGTCCAGTCGCGGGGTTTGAGCTGGTACTTCTCGGAGTCGAGGTATTCCTCGCTGCCCTCTCTGAGGGGGGTGTTCTCGCAGAGTTCGTAGCCGCTGTAGATGCCCCAGGCGGGGGAGAGGGTGGCGGCGAGGACGGCGCGGACCTCGAAGGCGGGACGGCCGCCGTGCTGGAGGTAGGCGTGCAGGATGTCGGGGGTGTTGGTGAACAGGTTGGGCCGCATGTAGGCGGCGGCCTCGCCGGAGAGTTCGGTGAGGTAGTCGGTGAGTTCCTGTTTGGTGGTGCGCCAGGTGAAGTAGGTGTAGGACTGCTGGAAGCCGGCCTGGGCGAGGGTGTGCATCATCGCGGGTCGGGTGAAGGCCTCCGCGAGGAAGACGACGTCGGGGTCGGTGGTGTTGATCTCGCCGATGACGCGTTCCCAGAAGACGACGGGTTTGGTGTGGGGGTTGTCGACGCGGAAGATGCGCACCCCGTGGTCCATCCAGTGGCGCAGGACGCGGACGGTCTCGGTGACCAGGCCGTCCATGTCGGCGTCGAAGGCGATGGGGTAGATGTCCTGGTACTTCTTGGGCGGGTTCTCGGCGTGGGCGATGGTGCCGTCGGGGCGGTGGTGGAACCACTGGGGGTGTTTGTGGACCCAGGGGTGGTCGGGGGAGCACTGGAGGGCGAAGTCGAGGGCGATCTCCAGGCCCAGCTCGCCGGCCCGGGCGACGAAGTGGTCGAAGTCCTCCAGGGTGCCCAGGGCGGGGTGGACGGTGTCGTGGCCGCCCTCGGGGGAGCCGATCGCCCAGGGCACACCGACGTCGTCGGGGGCGGGGGTGAGGGTGTTGTTGCGGCCTTTGCGGTGGGTGGTGCCGATGGGGTGGATCGGGGGGAGGTAGACGACGTCGAAGCCCATGGCGGCGATGGCGGGCAGGCGGCGTTCGGCGGTGCGGAAGGTGCCGTGGGGCTGTTCGGGGGTGCCTTCGGAGCGGGGGAAGAACTCGTACCAGGCGCCGTACAGGGCGCGTTCGCGTTCGACCTGGAGGGACAGCGGCTCGGA